>CALMVA010000058.1 GCA_937873035.1 uncultured Sphingomonadaceae bacterium
CGCACTCCGCTAATCTACGCCGCGAGTTGTGCCGAATGTTCTGACGACGGACAGGCCGCACAGCAACAGGGCAAGCGCCCATGGCGTTTTACGCATATATCCCCTCCCGATCACGAAACGTCAGTCGCCTCGATGTCCTGACGCAAATGTTGCGCCTCCGACATGAACCTTGTCAAGTGTCCTAAATTTGTCTAATGACAAGTTTTGAAAAGACACGGAATTCAGCTCTATGCCGCAGAAAAAAAGAAGCGAAATCAGATCAATAAGCATAGCCGACCTTACCTTCCCCCCGCGCGAAGGGGGCTATGCCAAGGGGCATGACACCCGTGAAATGATCCTCGAAGCCGCGCTGCATCTGTTGGTTGAAGAGGGCTATCGGGCAATGACGATGCGCCGCATCGCTGCCGAGTCCGGGTTGAAACTGGGCAACCTCACCTACCATTTTCCTTCACGCGAAGATCTGGTGATGGCCCTGCTCGATGCTGTCATCAGCGGCTATCAGATCGAGTTTGATCGCATCGTGCACGCCTCGCAGGCGTCCGCCGAGCAGCGGCTGTTCAACATTTGCGAACTCATTCTCGAAGACATCCGCACCAAGAAGACGACGCGCGTCTTTCCTGAGCTTTGGGCGCTCTCAAGCCACGACCATTTCGTGTTCGAGCGCGTGCACGAGCTTTATGCCCGCGCCCGCGCGCCGCTGGAAGAGATCATCCTCGAAATCCGGCCCGACCTGCCCGCCGACAAGCGCACCGCCATGGCGCTGTTCATTTCCGCCTCGATGGAAGGGCTGACGGTGTTCGCCGGATATGACAAACCCTTTGAAGGGCAGATGCACGCACTGGAGCGGATTGCGACCAAAGCCTTTATCGACCTCGTCCGCACGATCCGCGCGGACGAAATTCCGATGGATCAGAGTGATTTCAAGTGAGATGAAAACATCAAACGGTTCGGAAATCACGAATAATCAATAATCTGGAGCGCCGTTTTGCTTCAACCAAACCCAAACGCGCTCCAGATGCATAGAGACGGCATCAGTCAGCCAGTTCGCGCCACTGCCCGTCTGACACGGCATAGCGTTTTTCAAACCCCGGATTATCGACCTTGCCGCCCGGCAGATGCAGTGTAGAGGCAAGGCTGATCCCCGTCACCTCGACGCGCGCAAGCTTGAGCGGCTGGCCGGGCGCTACAGGATCCGCAAAGCCGCCCTTCACGAGCCATGCGCCGCCATCAGGGGCGGTTGCATAAACGCGCGCACTGCCATCCGGCTCCACGGCAAGGGCGGCACTTTCATCAACGCCAAGGCCAAGCAGCGGCGCAGCCCCGGCGGGGCGCATTTTCTCGGCCTTGGCAACAAAGGCGAACAAGCGCCCCAGCCGGTTGCGCTCCTTGAAGTGCGTATCGGTAATCACACCCTTCAACTGCGCGAAATGGACGAAATCCGTCTCGATCGTGTTCGCAACACCCAGCGGATCGGCAAGCGCCTCTGCACTGGTGATGCTGCCGCCATCCATCGCGCCGTAAAGATATTCGCCCTGCATGGCGAGGCCCGCACTGGTGCCTGCAAGCGGCTTTCCGGCAGCCACGTGCGCATCCAGTGCTGCGGCAACCGGCGTGCCCTTCCAGAAACGGACGTAGCGGGATTGATCGCCCCCTGCGATGAAGATGCCGTCCGCACGCTTCAGGCTTGCGAGCATCTTGCGATCATAGGCCGCCTTGCGGCTGGTAAAGACAAAGGTTTCGGCAGACGCAATTCCGCCGACATCCTTGTAAAGCTCATCGGCAATGCTCGTCGACTGCGAGGCGCGCAGGATGACGATGTGGCCGTGCCCGGCCTTGCTGATAAACCATTTGAGCGAGTCCGTATTGCGATCTCCCCCACCCATCAGCAGCAGGCCGCCGCTCACCGGGCCGGGCGTGGGCGCCCGCACATCTCCGATGAGATAGTGGCGATAACCGCGTGCGCTGGCCTGTTGTGCGGGCAGCGTCACCGCGAAACAAACCGTCAAAACCAGTGCAATCCAGCGCGAAAGCGGCATTTTGAACTCCAAACCATTAAATCACGCCAGATTATTACACGTTGGCGGAAAATTTTGACAAGGTGATTGCAATCGAACGCCCCCTGCCAATAATGCAAATAAATATGTTGGCGTGAAAATTACGCCCGTTATCCGCCTGCAAAAACTCAGGCGAGGTTGTTGTGTGAAAAGGGGTTAGACGATGTTTTCAGGAAAGATGCTGCGGCAGCAGTTTTTGTCGGGATGTGCGCTGTTTGCGCTGTCGACAACAGCACAGGCGCAAACGGTTGCCGCAGAAAATGCCGAAGCCCCCGGTGAAATCATCGTCACGGGCTCGCGCATCCCCACCATCAAGGATCAAGGGCCGTCGCCCGTCACCTCGATTGACGCCGATGCGATCCGCAACAACGGCTATACAAGCGTGCCGGAACTGCTCGCCTCGCTCACCCAGAACAGTGGCGAGACGCAAAGCCCTCAATCGGGCAGCAGCGCCGATTTTACGCCCGGCGCGCAGCAGGTTGATCTGCGCGGGCTTGGCCCCAACCACACGCTCGTGCTGGTCAACGGGCGGCGCATTGCAGATTTTCCGCTGCCTTATATCGGGCGCAGCAACTTTACCGATATTTCCAACATTCCCGTCAGCCTTATCGAAAAGGTTGAAATCCTGAGCGGTGCGGCCTCGGCCATTTACGGGTCCGATGCGATTGCGGGCGTCGTCAACTTCCGCATGAAGGACAAGCTTGATGGCCTGACGCTCGATTATCGGCACGGCCGCACAGAGCATGGCGGCGGCCTTTCCCACCGTTTCACCGCGACCGGCGGTTTTTCGACCGGGCGGCTGAGCTTTGCAGGCGGCATCGAATATCTCGATCAGCGGCCGCTCTGGGCCTATGATCGCGCGGTTCAGGACAGCACCGACGACAACCCCGTCAACACCATCGCGCGGCGCACCTTCCTGCGCTACAGCATCGAGAACGACAGCTATATCGATCCGGGCGCGGCGACCTGCGCCTCCTTGTCCAACCTCAACGGCGGATCGACCATCTACACATCGCGCCCGCGCTATGGCGATTATGATCCCGTGATCGACGATTACGGCCCCGGCTATTATTGCGGCAGCAAGAACTCCATCGCTTATGGAACCATCGTGTCGGGCCGCAAGGGCTTCAACAGCTTTGGCAACCTCACCTATGAGCTGTCGGACAACGCCAAGCTGTTCACCGAAGTCCAGTTCGGCATCAGCAAGGTCCGCCTGATGTATGACGTGACAAGCTGGGCGTTTGAAAGCTCGTCGAGCAGCTCGGACAACAGCTTCTACAACGCGTTTGACGACACCATTGATGATTGGTCACGCCAGTTTACGCCCGAAGAAACCGGCGGGTTTGAAATGCAGCGCAGCCGCCAGACGACCTTCAGCGTCACACCCGGCATCCGCGGCAATTTCGGCAGCAGCTGGAATTATGAGGCGTCGTTCAATTACAGCCGCTACAAGTCGATCGTGCGGTGGCCGCAGATCGTCAACAGCAAGGCAATCGCTTATTATCTCGGCCCGCAGCTCGGCGTCGATGAAGACAGCGGCTACCCCATTTTCAATGCAGACCCGGCGCGGCTCTACACCGCGCTCACCCCGGCCCAATATGACAGCATCTCGGCGGATACGGTGTATAACCCCGTCAGCTGGACCAGCAACTTCCAGGCAACGCTCACCAATGGGGAGCTGTTCCAGTTGCCCGCAGGCCCGGTGGGCTTCGCGGCGGTCGCCGAATATGGCAAGCAGGGCTATAATCTGCATCCCGATCCGCTTGCGCTCACCGACTATTATTTCAGCTGGAAGGACAGCGACGGCGCGGGCAAGCGCAGCCATGCCGCCATTGGCGGTGAAGTGCGCGTGCCCGTTCTGAGCTTCCTCACGCTCAACGGCGCGGGCCGCTATGATACATTCGGCTTTGCCGGGCGCGATGTTGGCCGGTTCACCTATAATGGCGGCATGGAACTGCGCCCGACCAAGAGCCTGTTGTTCCGTGCCGCTTATGGCACTGGCTTCCGCGCGCCTGACCTGCACTATGTGTTCACCGGCCCCGGCAATGTGCAGAGCAGCGTTGACGATTATTATCTCTGCCGCACGGAGGAGCCGGATTCCGACATCGGCGATTGCAGCTATTCCGGCAGCGGCGTTGTCGTCAGCCGGTCCGGCAACCGCAATCTGAAGGCGGAAACCGGGCGCACGCTGACGGCGGGCGCTGTGTTCTCGCCCTCTTCGCGCTTCATGCTGTCGGTGGATTATTTCCGCGTCACGCTCTCCAATCAGGTCGATGATCTCAGCATTGATCAGCTCGCGCGGGACGAAGCGGATTGCCGCATCGGCCAGACGACCAACGGGGCGTCGGTCGACATCAATTCGCCCACCTGCCAGGATGCCATTTCGCGCATCAACCGCTTCACCTCTGGCGGACTTGACGGGCAGATCGAAGCGATCAGCATCAACCCGATCAATATCGCGCGCGAAAAGACGAGCGGGCTGGATGTCGCCTTCCGCGGCAGCCTGCCAACCGGCATCGGCACCTTCACCCTCTCGCTGGGGCATAGCCATGTCTTCAAGCACAGCTTCCAGCAATATCCGGGTGATCCGCTCATCAACAAGCTGGCGGTTGACAGCGGCTATTACATCCCGCGCGACAAATCGACCGGCAGCATCAGCTGGGCGAAGGATGGCGTGCAGCTGACCGTGTCCGGCACCCGTCTGGGCAAGCTTCCCAACTATGATGAAGACGCTTTTGTGAAGCCCTATTACGTCTTCAACTCGACCTTGCAGTATGACTTTAACGATCATCTGCGCGGCTCGCTGACGGTCAGGAACCTGCTCGACAAGATGCCCGTCAAGGACGCCACCTGGTCAAGCTACCCCTATTACAACGCCAGCTGGTATGACAGCGTGGGTCGCAGTTTCTTCTTGCAGCTGACCTACAAGCTGGGCGGCGCGGGCCTCTAACCCCGCTGGAAACAGATTTATGCCGGTGCGGCGCATATGACGCGACCCGCACCGGCATGGTCTGCCTTGGCGCGTTCTGATCCGCGCCAGAATTGCGACTATATTCGCTGCAACAGCCAATGCAGCAAGGCTTGCTCGCGTGCCGCCCAAGCCGCTATGCCCCTATGGGCATCGCACAGGTAAAGACCGGGAATGGCACGGGAATGATCGGCTCGAATATGCAGGCGGAATTGCGCGCCTTCTTCGCTGTGCGCCGCCGTGCCGTGCTTGCAGTGCTGGCACTCAGCTCTGCGCTCAACATCCTTCTGCTTGCCGGGTCGCTCTACATGATGCTTGTCTATGACTCGGTTCTGCCGAGCCATAATGTATCGACGCTGCTTGGCCTGCTGGTGATGCTGATTGTCGTTTATGCCTTTCAGGCGGTGATCGAGAATTTGCGCAGCCAATTGCTCGAACATATGGCAATTGCCTTTGACGCCCAGTTTTCGCGGCGTGTGCAGCAAGCGATGTCGGCCCTTGCCCATCGCGGACAGAAATCAGCCGGCGACGGGCTGACGGCAATGCGCGATCTGGATCAGCTCCGCGCCTTTTTGAGCAGTTCCGCACCGGGAACGCTGCTTGACGCCCCATGGGTCGTCTTCTTTATTCTCGTGCTGGCGCTGCTTCATGTCTGGCTGGCGATCACCGCGCTTGCCGGGGCGCTGGTCCTGCTGGGTCTGGCCCGGCTCACCAACCGCCTGACGCGTGATGGCACACAGCGTGTCGCAGCACTCACCGCTTACCGCAATGCATCCGCCGAAACGCACCTGCGCCACGTCGATATGCTTTCGGCAATGGGGATGCGTGGGCGGCTGCTTGATCGCTGGCAACGGCTGAACAACGAATATCTGGCGGCACATTCACAGCTTGCAAGCCGCATCAACAAGCTGGGCGGGCTGGGCCGCGTTTTCAGGATGTTGCTGCAATCGCTTGTTCTCACGGTCGGCGCGCTCTTGGTGATTGATGGAAAGGCCAGCGGCGGCATGATCTTCGCCTCCTCAATTCTGGTCGGCCGCGCTCTTGCCCCGATCGACCAGGCGATTGCCAACTGGAGAACCTTTGCGGCGACCCGCCTGAGCTTTGAGCGCCTGTCCCAGTTGCTGGCCCAGGTTCCGCCGGATGATGGGATCAGCGTGGCGCTGCCCCCGCCTGTTTCCGAACTCAAGCTGACAGGCGTTGCAGTGGCCCCGCCGGGAACACGCCAGCTTGCCGTGCAAGGCGTCACTTTCCATCTGCGCGCCGGGTCGGCCGTTGCCATTATCGGGCCAAGCGGGGCCGGAAAATCGAGCCTTGCACGAGCCATTGTGGGCGCGTGGCCGCCGGTTGCCGGAGATGTGCGCCTTGACGGCGCCACACTTGACCAATGGTCGCCGGAAGAACTGGGCCGCCATTTTGGTTATCTGCCCCAATCGGTCGAGTTGCTCGACGGCACGATATTTGAAAACATCGCCCGCTTCGATGCCTATGCCAGTTCAGAGGCCGTGATTGCCGCTGCCAAGGCGGCGGGGGTCCACGATATGATCGTGGGCTTTGCGGAAGGGTATGAGGCGCGCGTCGGCTATGAGGGTGAGCACCTGTCGGCCGGGCAGCGCCAGCGCATCGGCCTTGCCCGCGCGCTCTACGGAAACCCCTTTCTCGTCGTTCTCGATGAACCCAATTCCAATCTTGATAGCGATGGCGAGAACGCGCTCGACTGCGCCATTCAACAATTGCTCGCGCGCAACGCCATCGTCGTCCTCGTCGCGCACAGGCCTTCAGCACTTGCCTCGGTTGACCATGTCTTGATGCTGCGCGACGGGCGCATGGCGGCTTTTGGCCCCAAGAACGAAGTGCTGGAAAAGTTCGTGTCGCGCCCCGGAAAGATTGGCGGCAACGCAGGACAGGCCAAAGCGGGCGAACCCGGCAAGGTGCGCACCCATGGCTGATGCGCCCCATTCCCTCACCGTTCAAAACACCGCACTGGCAGTGATTGCCGATCCCGATGCGCGGATCGAACAGGCGGTGCGCAAAGCGGGCCTTACACTTGCCTGCCTCTTTCTGGGGCTGGGCTCGCTCGCGGCCTTCGTTCCGCTTGGCGGTGCAGTCATCGGCAGTGGCCAGGTCGGTGTGCAGTCGCTCGTCAAACAAGTGACGCATCCCTTTGGCGGGGTCATCAGCAAAATCCTTGTCACCAATGGCGCACACGTCAAGGCGGGGCAGTTGCTTCTCCAGCTCGATGATCGCGTGACAGGCGCAGATGCTGCCCTTTCCGCGCTGAGCGTCGATCAGTTGCTGGCCCAGCAAGCGCGCCTCGAAGCCGAGCAGATTGACGCGCGCGCCATCAATTTCCCGTCCATTCTCTTGCAGCGCAATACAGACGGCGCCCGCCGCGCCATGGCAGATGAACGGACGCTGTTTTCCATCCGGGCGGCAGAGTTCGCCAATTTCAATGGCCAGCTCGACGCAAAGATCGTGCAGCATGAACAGGAAATTGTGGCCTATCAGCAGCAGATTTCTGCGCTGCAACAACAGGCGGCACTGCTGGGCCCAGAGCGCGATGGACTGCGCGACCTGTGGGAGAAAAAGCTGGTCACAATCGGGCGGCTGAACCAGTTGGAGCGCGCGGCAGTTGATGTGCAGGGACGCATCGGCGCGTTGCGGGCGAACATCGCGCAATCACAAGCACAGATCGCAGAAGCGCGAGAGCAGATGCTGCAACTGGCCCAAACGCGCCGCGCAGAAGCAGGGCAAAAGCTGGCAGAGGTCAATGCGGCGCTCAACCAGCAGCAGGCCCGCAGCGTCTCGGCGGGTGACGTGCAGGACCGCAGCAATATTCGCGCCCCGCAAGACGGTATTGTTGATAAGCTCGCGGTGACGACCATCGGCGGCGTGATCCGCCCGGCGGACGTGCTTATGGAAATTGTGCCCGACAAGGATCGGCTGCTGGTAGAAGGCATGATTAGCCCCGCAGATGTTGACCAGATCCGCAAGGGCCTGCCCGCGCGCATCCGCTTTACCTCGCTCAACTCAACCGCGACGCCCGAAATTCCCGGAAAGGTCAGCTTCATCGCTGCCGAGCGGACGACTGACCCGGAGACGCGCCAGAGCTATTATGCCGTGCGGGTTGAAGTCGATCAGAAAGCCCTAAGGGCGGAAAAAGATGTGCAGCTAAAGCCGGGTATGCCCGCTGAGATCTTTATTGAAACGGGCACCCGCTCAATGCTGTCATACCTCACCAAGCCCTTGCGAGATCAATTCGCCCGCGCCTTTCGGGATAATTAATCGCCCGTCACCCCTTTTTTATTGGCATTGATAATGCCAATATATCCCGCCATATTGCCGCCGCGGAAACACGCTGGAGAATGTATATGGGCAGGCGAAGCAGAGGGGCGCTCAGGGCCGCGCTCGCGGCAACATTGGCGATGGTGGCAATCAACCGGCCGCTTCCGCTTGCTGCAAAAGATGCGCCGCGCACCCCACCCAATATTGTCATTCTGCTGGCCGATGATTGGGGGTTTTCCGATGTCGGCGCGTTTGGCGGAGAGATGGCGACGCCCAATCTGGATGCGCTGGCGGCGACGGGCGTGCGCTTTTCCAACTTTCACGTCGCGGGCAGTTGCTCACCGACTCGCGCCATGCTGCAAACCGGCGTCAGCAACCACCGCGCCGGCCTTGGCAATATGCCGGAGACGATTCCGCCCGCGCATCTCGGCAAGCCGGGCTACGAGACGCACCTCAACAATCGCGTGGTGACGATTGCCCAGTTGCTGCGCGCCTCTGGCTATCGCACCTATTTTACCGGAAAATGGCACCTTGGCCACACGGCGGACACGCTGCCGACGACGCGTGGATATGATCATGCGCTGGCGCTCTCGCAGTCGGGGGCGGACAATTTTGAGAACAAGCCCAACCTGCTGGTCTATGAACGCGCTGACTGGACCGAGGACGGCGGGCCTGCCCGCCTGCCCAAGCGTTTTTATTCCTCCAAACTCATCATCGACCGCATGATCGGCTATATCGACAGCGATAAGCAGCGGCGACCCTTCCTCGCCTCGATCAACTTTCTGGCGAACCATATTCCCGTGCAGGCACCGGATGCGGACCTTGCTGCCTATCGGGCGCGCTATGCCGGCGGGTGGACCGCATTGCGCGCCGCGCGACGGGCAGGCGCGATCGCCAAAGGCGTGATGCCCGCGAACGTGAAGATGGTCACGATGGGCACCACGCAAAACTGGGAGGCGCTTTCCGCGGACGAAAAAGCGCAGCGTGCAGGGGCGATGTCGGCCTATGCGGCGATGGCGACTGCGATGGACCGCGAAGTCGGCCGCCTCATCGCACACCTCAAGGCCCGCGGCGCATATGAGAACACCATCTTCGTCTTTCTTTCTGACAATGGCGCCGAAGCGACCGACCCGATGGAGATGAGCTTCGTCTCACACTGGAATGCACGGCTGCTTTATAACCAGAGCACCGACACTCAGGGCCGCCCCGGATCGCTGACGGCGATTGGTGCAGGCTTTGCCAGCGCCGCTTCTGCCCCGCTCAACGGCTATAAGTTCACCGCAAGCGAAGGCGGTCTGCGTGTGCCGATGATCCTTGCCTGGCCCGGCAATCCGCTTATCCAGCGGGGCGCTGTGGCGGGCGGCTTTGCTCATGTGACAGACCTTGCGCCGACCCTGCTCGCGCTGGCGGGAGCCGCGCCACAGCGGGGTCGTTTTGAAGGTCGTGCCGTGGAGCCGATGATCGGGCGGGATCTTGCGCCGATGCTCACAGGGCAAGCCACCATCGCCCATCCCGACGATGCGCCACTGGGCTATGAACTTTCAGGCAATGCCGTGCTCTTCAAGGGGCGCTTCAAGCTGGTGAAGAATCTGCCGCCTTATGGCGACGGCAATTGGCGCTTGTATGACATCATGGCCGATCCCGGCGAAACGACCGATCTTGCGACCGCCCAACCGGAGCGTTTTGGGGCGATGCAGGCGGATTATGCGCGCTTTGCCAAGGTCAATGGCGTTCTGCCAATGCCCAAAGGCTATAGTGCCCCGCAGCAGATTTTTGACAATGCACTGCGCACGCTGCTCATTCCGCGCCTGTTGGCGCTGCTGCCTTACGCGCTGGGGGTGGTTCTACTGGCATCGGCGCTCCTCTTCTGGCAGCGAGGCCAGAAAGCGGCGCTCAACCGAGCGCCTTCGTCCTGATGTTGAGCTGCCCCGCCAGCCCGGCATCGCGGTGTTTGGTGATTGCCTGATATTCAGGCGACTGAACCATTTGCAGCATCGCCGCGCGCGACGGGTATTCGGCAATGGCCACCATATCCCACAGCTCTTCAACCTCACCGAGCAGCAGATCGGTTACAAGGCCCGTAAAGCGGGCAGACCCACCTATCGCCGCGAGACAGGCCTGCACGCCTGCACCATAGCGCAGATAAGCGTCGCGGCCCGAAAGCTCAGGCTCCGACCCGTCTTCATATTCCGCCTTTTCCTTGAACTTCAGCAGATTGACCATGCACATCGGGCCATCTTCCGCGCTTTTGAAGAAGGCCATCGCCTGTTCGGCACTGGGGTGGATTTGGTTGACAACCTTCATGTGCGCGCAACCTCCAATATGCAGTTCACAAAGCCCTGCGGATCATCTTCCTGAATGAAGTGGCCGCCGCTCAGGCTGGTATGCGGCTGACCTGCCGTGCCCGGCACCCGGCCAATGAAGCGCGCCTCGCCACCGCGTGTGATGGCGTCCTTATCGCCAAAGCAGCAGAGAAACGGCTTTTCCCAGCGATCGAACACCTGCCACGCCCGCTTCTGGTCGGGAATGGCGATATTATTTTCGAACGGCACGAAACTGGGAAAGATACGCGCGCCCGCCTTGAAGCGGCTATGCGGAAAAGGCGCATCATAGGCCGCGATTTCTTGCGGTGAGAGTGCGCGCGCAGTGCCTGCATTGACGATCTTGCCAATGGGAAAGAACGGGCTCCACTTGGAAAATGCCCGCCAGATGGCGAAGGCCCTTGGCGGCTCGCCGCCTTCGGGCAGGCCGCCATTAGACAGGACGACGCCCGAAAAGCGGTCCGGCATTTCAGCCGCCAGGCGCAGGCCAATGAGCGAGCCCCAATCCTGACAGACAAGCGTGATGTTGGTGAGATCAAGCTGTTCGAGCAGACTGCGCATCCACGCGACGTGCCGGGCATAGCTGTAATCGCTCTTGGCGGCTGGCTTGTCGGACTTGCCAAACCCCACAAGGTCAGGCGCGACGACACGAAAGCCGACAGCCGCGACCGGACCAATCATGTGGCGATAGAGGTAACTCCAGCTCGGCTCACCATGCATCATCAGCACCACTGGCGCACCGCGCGGACCTTCATCGACATAATGGACGCGCAGCGGAGTTCCATCATATGCGTCGATGATCTGGGCATAATTCGGCGCGAACGGAAAATCGTGAATAGCCTCAAATGCCTGATCGGGCGTGCGCAAGATTTTCAAAGCCGCTCTCCATGCCATATATTTATTGGCATAGTGAGTGTCATAATAATCAACGGCCGTCAATCAGCGTCGGAAAATTGCTCCAGCGCGTCGCCAAGCATCCGCGAGACGGCGGCGCGCGCCGCGTCCACCGGCAACTCCATGTCATGCCGCAGCAAACGCCATGTCTGGAAGCTGAGGATGACCTTGAGGCCCTGGCTCCCAGTGCGATCGGCCTTCACGCCGTCTGGCAGATGCGCGTCGATCGTCTCCCCCTCAAGCCGCAGCATCCGGCGATAATCCTGCATGAGATAGGGAGATTGGAACCGCTTCAATTCCGCCGAAATGCGGAACGGCAGGATCGTTTCATAAACTTGCGCACGCCGCTTCGCCATGTCCGCCATTTTCTGCTTCCAGCCATTCCCCTTGGGCATTTGCAGAATAATGGGGAGGACGCGCGCCTCAACGATCTCGCCGATCTCCCGGTAAAGCGCGTCCATATCTTCAAAATGCCGGAACACAGAGCGCAGGCCGACGCCCGCCACCTCAGCAACGCGCGCCGCGCTGGGCGAAAAATCACCCCCGCCCACAAGATCAAGCATCGCGGCGACAATTTTTGTCCGGCTGGATCGGCTGCGCTCACGCCGTCCATCGGCCAGCGGCGTATCGCCGGAACGTGCAGGAGATTTTGGCGGCAGGGTCATGACTGAATCTCTCGCCGGAAAATTGCAGGCGCGCAAGCGGGGTTGGCTTGGGCATCTCATTATGGCATTGTTTATGCCAATATAAACTGACCAACGGAAGGCATTGCCAATGCGGAAATCACTTTGGCTGATGACAGTTCTTGCGCTTGCCGGGGCAGGCACCGCCGCCTTCCAGCGCTACAAGATCTTCCTGCCGGGACTGATCGGCCAGTTGCGCGAACCGATTGGCGATTATCATGCCGTTACATGGAGCAAGGGGCCCGCGACGCCTTCAAATGCCAAGCGCCCGCCCAATATCATTCTGATCGTGGCCGATGACATGGGCATGAATGACATCAGCCTAAATGGCGGCGGCGTCGCCCATGGTGCCGTTCCCACCCCAAATATCAACGCAATCGCGCGGCAGGGCGTGACCTTTTCCAACGGCTATGCCGCCAACGCGACCTGCTCTCCCTCGCGCGCGGCATTGATGACCGGGCGTTACCCGACGCGCTACGGCTTTGAATATACGGCTGTCCCATCGGCCTTTGCGTCCAATCTGGCGCACGCAGATGCCGGATCGCCCTATCCCACCCTTTATCATGAAGAACTCAACCACGATCTTCCGACCTATGCCGATATGGGTGTGCCGCATGACCAGATCATGGTTTCAGAAATCCTCAAGGCGCGCGGCTATCACACGATCCACATCGGCAAATGGCATCTTGGAGAATCCCAGCCGCTGCGTCCCACATCACAGGGGTTTGACGAAAGCCTTGGGCTGCGCGCAGGCGGCGGTATGTATCTGGATGAGAATGATCCCGGCATCGTCAACGCCAAGCTGCCCTGGGACCCCATCGACCGCTTCCTCTGGGCAAATCTGCCTTATGCAGTCTATTGGGGAAATGACACGCGGTTCCGCCCCAAGGGGCATCTGACCGATTATTTTACCGACAATGCGCTCGCAGCTATTGATGCCAACCGGAACCGGCCGTTTTTCCTTTACCTCGCCTATAATGCGCCGCACACGCCGCTTCAGGCGCTCAAGACGGATTACGACGCGCTACCGCAGATCAAGGACCATAGCGAGCGCGTTTATGGCGCGATGATCCGCCAGCTCGACCGGCGCATTGGCGACATCTTGGCGAAACTGAAAACGACCGGCCTTGAGGACAACACGCTTGTTATCTTCACCAGTGATAATGGGGGTGCCTGGTATACGGGCATCAAGGACAGCAACCGGCCGTATCGCGGCTTCAAGGGCACCTTCTTTGAAGGAGGTATTCACATCCCGATGATGATGCGCTGGCCCGCCAAAATTGCGGCAGGAACCGTGCGCACCGATGTGGCCCAGCATCTTGATCTGTTTGCGACCATCACGGGGGCCGCCGGAGGCACCATGCCGACCGACCGCAAGATGGACAGCCTCAACCTGCTTGACCCTGCCCAGCGCCGCCAGACGACCTTCTGGCGGTCAGGCGAGTATCGCGCCGTCCGCGCGGGCGACTGGAAACTCCAAATATCGAAGCGGCCCGACAAGCAATGGCTGTTCAACCTTGCCACCGACCCAACCGAGCGCATCAACCTGGCCGGGCATGAACCGCAACGCGTTGCCGCGATGCGCAAGATGATCGAGCAGCAGAATACAGGCCTGCCCAAGCCCTTGTGGCCCGGACTCATCGAAGCACCGATCCGCATCGACGTTCCGCTCAACGTGCCTTGGCGCAAGGACCAGGAATATGTCTATTGGGCCAACTAGCGAGCGGCCCGCTGCCACATTGGGCCGTTCTATGACGTCGCCAGCAATAACGACGTGCTTTGCCGATCAAGCAACCTTCGCTGCTCTGCTGGAGAGCGATAGAGAAAGTCCGCAGGCAGCCCCAAGCGGACGCTTGCGATGCTGGGCGGCGAGGCGGGATCAAACTTCCGGTCAGCAAGTCGTCCGGCCAGTCGCAAGGCAAAGCGGTCAAGCATCGTCAGGTTGAATTCCGGCCCCAGTTCCAGCTTGCGCCGCAGCTCTGGCGGCAGGAGCGACACCGAAGCCCGCGCAATCGCCCGGTGCAGAAAACGCGGTGTGCCCGGAGACGCCTTGCCAGAGGCGATGATGTCCAGAAATTCAAAGATAATGGGATGCGATTCAAAACGATGCTCCAGCTCCGCCAGCATCGCCATAAACGCATCAATCGTCTGCGGCGTATGGCGCGCGCCAAACTCCTGCCCGATGGCGCGACTGTCACGCATGAAGCGGTCCATTTCAGACTCGCCCAGCGGCGCGACAAAACGGTCATATGCGGTCACGAAGCCATAGCTTGCGGTCGCCGACACCCAGTCAAGCAGACCCGGATCAAGCGCGCGATATTGCTCACCGGCGGGCGTTGCACCCTTCACCTTGCCATGCATCCGGTTGACGAGGCCAATCACGCTGCGTGCGGTGCTGGCCGGGCCATAACAGGCAAGCAGCGCAACGGTGCCAGTCCGTTTGGACCGGCCTATCGGGTCTGCCTTATAGGTAGAGTGATCCCAGACGCCACTTCTGATGCGTGGATCGGCAAATTCCAGCAGCACGGCGGCAATGCCGCCAATGCCGAGCGCAATCTGGTTCTTGTAAACGCGCCACTGAACCGAATCGGGGGCAAGCAGTGCCGGCTCACCTGCCGGTGCGCTGAAATCCAGCGCCATGCCCTGATAGTTGCCTTGCACTGCCTGCCCCCCTCTTCAACCGATCAGAAGTCGTAACCGAGCGTCAGCCCCCAGGTCCGCGGCGGATTGGGGAAGCGAACGACAACGTTGGCATTGCTGGCAACCGCCGACCAGTAATATTTGTCGAACAGGTTTTTCGCCCAGATCGAGGCCGACCAGCCCTTTTCGCTCTTCAGGCCGATGCTCGCGTTGACGACGCTATAGGCCTTGATCTTGTAGAGCGGCAGATCTTCAAAGATCGTGTTCGACTTGCTTTGATGCCGCGCGCTGATGGCCCCCACAAGGTCAAGGCCCGCACCAACCTCGGTATCATAGGTCAGCGTCATGCTGCCCTGGAATTTGGGGCTGTAGATGAACTGCGCGCCATCAAAATTCTGCGCCTGACCAGCGGCGTTGGTGCCCGCATAATCGTTGATGCGCGTCTTGAGCCACAAGGCATTGGTCGCCAGCGTGATGCCACGCACCGGGCGCACCACCAGCTCGGCTTCAACGCCATAGGCCTCTGAATCGGGCACATTATCGAGCCGCGAAAGCGCGGTGTAGATCGGGTCTGCAAAATAGGTGCTGATCTGCTTGTCGCGATAATCATAATAGAAGCCCGACAGGTTGGCTTGCACCGCCTTGTCGGCCAGCGTCGCCTTGATGCCCAGTTCATAAGCCGTCAGCTTTTCCTGCTTCACCGGCGCATTCTGGCGCGCAAGGTTGGCCGCGTTGATCGGCGTCGTGCCTGACTTATAGCCACGCGAGACGGAGGCATAGACCAGCGTATCGTCATTGGGCGACCAGTTGAGCGCGGTGCGCCACGCCACATTGTTTTCCGAAAGCAGCGAGCGAACCTCGCCAAAGGTGCCTGTTGCCGGATCGAAGGTGTTGCACTGGCCCTGCGTGATCTGCGGCGCGAGCACGCCATAGGTCTGGAAGTAGAGCGCACGGTTCACCACGTTGACGTTGGGCAGCATATTGCCGTTAAAGTCACGCGAGCAGCCATTGTAGCGCTGCTTGTCTTCCGTATAGCGAACGCCAGTCGTCAGCTTGATCTGGTCACTCAATTCCAAGTCAACATTGCCGAAAAGGCTCCATGTCTTGGTTTGAAGCTGGCCAATATCTTCATAGGTGCGGAAGGCCTGCGCCATCTGCGCCGCCGTGTAGCCGGCTGAGTTGAACGGCGTTGCCAGCAGCGTTGATCCGGCAAAGCGGATCAGCCCGACATTGGCGTTCTGCCCCAGCATCGTGCGGTTGGAATCAAGGATCTTGTCCCTGGCGTAATAGCCGCCCACCAGCCAGTTGGCGGGGCCGCTTTCACCTTCGAAATGCAGTTCCTGCGCAAAGCTCTTGATCCGCCCGACGGTGTTCTGAAGCAGCACTTCAAAGGGCGCGCCGCTCCAGTCAGACAGGGCATTGCGGCGGAAGTCGTTATAGCTCGTCAAGGAAACGAGCTTCATCGTATCTCCCAGATCCTGATCGAGACGGCCCTTGAACGCCCAGAAGCGGTTGTTTTCGCGCAGCGGGCCATCGAGGCCAAGGCCAGTGCCGACATCGGCAGAGCGCGCGGCTTCAGGCGCCCAATCGGCCTGCGTCGCGCTGGTTGGGAAGTTGCCTGCAATATAGGTCGCCAGACCCGGCGCATTGAAGAAGCGCGAGTTGCTGGTGCCCGTGACCGGGTCGGTCGCAGGCGTAAAGCCAATGCCCTGCCCCGCAACGGTATCAGAACGGTTGCGCCACCAGGTGACGGACAGGTCGATATGCGTGCCATCAGCCGGGTCGAGCGCGAGCGAGCCGCGCAGGCCGAGCTTGTCGACCTTGCCCAGCCGCTCGCCGCGCGAGTTGCTGACCTGCCAGCCCTTGTCGCTATTTTCGCTGCGGAAGGCGATGCGCGCGGCAATGCCATCAGCGATCGGGCCTGAGATATGCCCAGACAGGTTATAGGTCTGGTAATTGCCCAGATCCGCCGAAACCGAGCCTTCGAAATGATCGGTCGGCTTGCCGGTGATGAAGTTGATGAGGCCCGCCGTGGTGTTGCGGCCATAAAGCGTGCCCTGCGGCCCTTTCAGCACTTCCACGCGCTCAAGGTCCATCACCGGGCCGGTGTTCATGATGGGATAGGCATAGGCGACTTCATCGACATAAGTGCCGACAGTCGAGGTCGCCGAAAGGTTGATCGTGTTGAAGCCAATGCCGCGCAGCGTGTAGGTCGGGACGCCCTGATAGCTTTGCGACACGGTAAAGCTCGGCGCGACGCTCGTCAGGTCCCGCACGTCGGTAACGCGCAGAATTTCCAGAGTCTCGCCGCTCACCGCCTGCACCGCCATGCCGACATCGTTGAGCGATTCCGCGCGGCGCTGGGCTGTCACGATAATATCACCATCGCCCTCGGCAACAGGCGCAGACGCCTGCTGTGTGGCGGTTTGCGCCGAAGCCGCTGAAAAAGCAGGCAAGAAACACGCGCCGACCCCGGCCAGCAGGGTAATACGAAGAGCCTTCATTCCACATCCTCCCTTATTCGGCTTGCCGCGCGCTGCCCTTTCGTGCGAGCGCAACGGTGCCAGATGACGGCAGGAGACAAGAATGTGGCGGGCAGCGATAGCTGTCATCCGTAACAGGGTGGGCCGCATGGGCATGAACGAGGCGAGGTTGAAGTGACGAACGATCTGCGAGCCTGCTGGACAGATATGCCGGCGTTGATTGCCGCAGTGCAGACGTCAGGAGATCAGCTTGGCCTTCCCTTCATCGCAACTCAGGCCGATCTCGCAGACCCCGACCCGATGGCCGATGAGGCGGGCAGGCCTTATGCCGAAACAAGTTTCCGCTGGATCAACCCCAGCCATCAATATTGGCTTGATCGCAAGCTCGCGCTGCAAAGTCCGTTCCTGATCGCGGCGCGACTGATTGCCGAGCCATTTTACTACACACAGGGCAAATTGCTCAGTTGGCGAACAACAAGCCTGCTCGACGAGGTGGATTGCCGCACCGCGATTGAAGATGAAAATCTTGGCGAGGCGATTATTGCGCCCGTTCATCTCCCGCGCGGGCTTGTGGGGGCAGTCGTCTGGTGCTCACGCGTGCCGGTTGGGGTTGAAACGCTGTTCCACGCTCATGCGGAGCGCCTTCAAACGCTTGCCCTGCGGCTCGTCGCCACGCACAATGAGGCGCGCGGGCGCCCCAGAAATGCAACCGTTGCCCCAACGCTCACACGGCGCGAGGTCCAGTGCCTGCGCTGGGCCGCCGCCGGCAAAACCGATGGCGAAATTGCCATCATCCTCGATCTGTCCGTCTCAACGGTGCGCTTCCACCTGCGCAACGCGGCAGAACGCCTTGGTGCAAAAGGCCGCGCGCAATCCATCCAGCTCGCAGCCGGGCTGGGCTATGTCGGCGCGTCCTGAGCTATTAGCAGCGCAGCAGCAGGCCAGCCTCAAGCCGCCTGTGCTGGAGAAACGGCGGCGGCATCAAAGCTCGCCACCATGCGGTCGCGATCTGCCATGCGCCCCGTGAAGATGTCGAAGGCGCCTGCCGCCTGAAATACCGCCATGCCACTGCCCGGAAGCGTGCGGCATCCGCGCTGACGCGCATCGCGGAGCAATTGCGTTTCAAGCGGGAAATAGACGATGTCTGCCACCCATTGTGCAGCAGCGAGGGCCGCCGTATCAAACGGCGTCCCCGGATAGCTGGCCATGCCAACGGGCGTCGCGTTGACGACGCCATCGGCCGCCGCGACGTGCGCCTGCCCATCTGATACATCCATGATGCGGGCGGCGGGATAAGCCTGTGCCAATTGAGCGGCCAGCCGCGCCCGGCGCTCTGCATCGGCATCGACCAGAATGAGTTCACCCGCGCCAAGCCCAAGCAACGCGTGCGCCGTCGCCGAGCCACCGCCGCCCGCGCCAAACTGGACCACGCGATCAAGCTTTGCGGCGGGAAGACCGCGCCGCACGCTTTCGGCAAAGCCCGTGACATCGGTATTATGGCCGATGCGCCTGCCATTTTCGAACCGCACGGTGTTGACCGCACCGACCTTTTCGGCAGACGGCGCCAGCGCGTCGAGAAAGGCAATCACATCCTGCTTGAAGGGGTGGGTAATGTTGAGGCCGGAAAAGCCGATCAACTGCGCGGCATCGAGCAGGCGGGGCAATTCATCCCGCGTCCATCCGCGCGCTTCAAAGTCAAACAGCGTATAGGTCAGGTGCAGACCCTGCGCCACGCCTTCCTGCTCGTGCAGCCAGGGCGAGCGCGAGGCAAGAATATTGCGACCGACAAGCCCAACCAGCAGCTTGCCACCCAAATTCCCGATCATGGCATTTTCAACGGACATCTGTTCTCCGGGATGGGCTTGGTATCAAAAGGGTGAAAACTCCGCCGGGTGAATGGGGATGTGCCCGGCGGAGCTTCTGGGAGACGGCTATCAGAAGCCGATCTTGAGACCCATGTAATAAGACCGGCCAACCGCATCATAGAGCGCGGTATCGGTGTTGTTCTGCGAGCTGGCAACGAAGGGCAGGCCCTTGTCGAGCAGGTTGTTGACACCGGCACGCAGCTCGAAGTTCTTGCTGACCTTGACCGAGCCGAACAGGTCCCACAGCTGGTAGGATGGAACGCCGACAGCGGCATTGGCGGGCGTCAGGATCGAACTCGCGTCCTTCATGCTGCTCTGATAGCGCCAGCGCGGGGCTGCGCGCGGCGGAACCGAGCCGGGGCTGGTACCGCCAACGCTGATGCCCGTATAATCCAGCATCGCCGAACCCGGCAGCAGCTGAACCTTGTAGTTGTTCAGATAGCCGATGTTGGTGTCGACATAGAGCTTCACATCATCGCCCAGGAACGGCGCACGCACGCCCCAGTGGATCTGCGCTTCGACACCATCGGTCTTGAGCGAGCCGAGGTTGAGATAGGGCGTTGCGACCTGAAGGATCTGGCCCGTGGTCTGATCGCGACTGATGAGGCGGCAAAACTCGTTGGTGTTCGAATAGCCGGGGTTAGAGCCGTCAAGATTATAGCATTTCGACAGCACGGTCAGGCCCGGAACGGTCGAGATGACGTTATTGATCTTGATGTTGAAATAGTCGATCGACACCGTGAAATCGCCAAACAGGCCGCTCTGCGCGGGCGTGTTGAAGACGAAGCCGAAATTATAGGTGTTCGCCTTTTCCGGCGTCAGGCCAAGGTTGCCCGCAACGGTCTGGCCGGTCGCCGTGGTCGGGAACTGATAGGTGCTGATCGCGGCAGAGGGCACGCCCTGCGCCACGCAGAGATTGGCAACCGAGGTCGCGTTGGTCCCCGTCCGCGCGGTCGAACGGACGTCGCACGGATCGCCAAGAGCTGCCGGCGGCGTGCCGATCACCAGCTGCGTGCCCGATGGCGGCGAGAAAAGCTCACCGATATTGGGCGCACGCACGGCACGCTGGTAAGACCCACGGAACATCAGGCTGTCAGTCGGGCGCCAGCGGGCATCCGCCTCGTAAGACGTCACTGAGCCCGTTACCGAATAGTCCGACACGCGCGCCGCAGCGCCAATCGCCAGTTCCTTGAAGAAGGGCTTGTCGGCAATCAGCGGAATATCGATCTGGCCTGCGAATTCCTTCACCGAAATCGACTTGTGCGGCACGGCGATCGTCGCGGTGAAGGCTTCGACATTGCCACCCGGTGCCCAGCCGCTCAGTTCCGTCATGTCGCTGTCGGGCGTGAACTGATAGCTGTTCTTGCGCCAGTCTGCGACGAGCGCGATCTGTGCGGGGCCAGCGCCAAGATCAAACAGCTTGCCGTTGATCTGTGCCTGCACCTGGGTCTGGCTCAGCCGTTCCTGGCTGAAAGTGTCCTTGGTGATATAGGCCTGGCAGGCTGCCGAGAGCGAACGGGCATTGGTATCACCAAAGGGATTGAAGCCGCCCGCACAGATCGAAGCACCGCCGTCAGCGGCGTTGAGCAGCGTCTGGACGCGGCTCTTGAGCACGGCATTGTGCATGATCTGGTTGTGGACCGACTGATCGTAAGACGCATAGGCATCAAAGGTCCAGCCATCGGCAATGCTGCCCTTGATACCGGCAAGATACTGCTGAACGGTGTAATTTTCGTCCCAGTTCTTCCACGGCACACCCACATAGCGCGAGCTCCAGTTGAAGTTCGCGGTCGGGTTGGCGCGCGAGGCAAGAACCGTGCGCAGATCGGTCGGGATGAAGGGGTTGGTGACCGGAATGGTCGTAAGCGTCGGGAACTGGGTAAGGCTGCCGCCGCTGTTGGTGTTCACCGAAAGGTCAACATACATGAACTGGCCATAGACCGTCAGATCAGGCGTGAGATCATAATCGGTCTTCACAAAGGCCGTCTTGCGATCAAGCTTGTTGAGCAGCACGCCCTGAATACCGACGGGCATACGGACATTGTTACCCAGAACGAGATAGCCGTTGGTGCCGTTATCGCCCTTATAGTTGAGCGCGCCGGTCTGCGTGAACAGTGTCCCATCATTGTTGAAGCCAAGGTTGGAGCCAAGCGGATTGCGCGCGCCGGGGATGCCGTAAGAATTGAACAACGCCGTCAGCACCGCCGCACTCGGTGCGTTGGCAGCACTGGGAACATAGGTGCCCGTGCCGATGAACGACGATGGAACCTTGTTGTAGAAGAATTCGCTGCGGTCCTTGCCGAGCAGCGGATCTTGCTTGGCGTAGCTGAAGGCGGTCACAACATGGCCGCGATCATCGGCAAAGCTCGATCCAAAAGCGAGTGATGCATTGAACTTATAGGCGTCCCCGCGCTCGCTGATCGAGTTCAGGATGTCCGCCTTGAAACCGTCGAACGAGCGGATGGTCTTGAAGTTCACCACGCCCGACATGGCGTCAGACCCGTAAATCGCCGATGCGCCGCCGGTGATGGCATCAATGCCGCTGATGATCGCATCAGGCAGGATGTTCACATCGACATTGCCGTTGATGTCCGACACCGGAAGGCGCTTGCCATCGAGCAGCACAAGGTTGCGGTTAGTGCCAAGGCCATGAAGGTTGATCGTCGCGCGACCGCCGCCGCCCTGCCCGCCGGTTGCAGCATTGCCACCAACCGTGAAGCTCGGCACCTGGTTGAGCGCATCCTGAAGCGTCGCCGTGCCCGCTTCCTTGATGGCGACATCGCCCACCGTCGTAATCGGGCTGACTGAGCTGTTGTTGGGGCGCTGGATGAGCGAGCCCGTGACAATGATTTCGGCGACCTCGGTCGATGCATCATCAGATGCCGCCGCCTGCGCATAGGCCGTGCCCATGGCTGTTGCGACCAGCATCGGAAGCGCGGACACGCCAACCGCCAAGCGATGTGAAACCTTCATCAGTATCCCTCCCTATACGACTCAATTTATACTAACTGGTTCGTTCAAATAATGAACTAACTAGTTCATGTCAATCTAGTGACATTCCCGTGCCTCGGCGTGATGCCGATGCTTCGGCGCGCCCGATGAGGAAGGCCGCGGCCGCGCACAGTGCAAGCGGCACGCAATAGGTGACGAACAACAGGGGCAAGGGCGTTTGCGCCGCCATCAGATACCCACCAAGCAGCGGACCGATCACGGCGCCGCCACGCCCGATCGACATCGCCCAGCCAATGCCGGTGGCACGTCGCCGTTCAGGATAAACCGATGCCGCCAGCGGCCACATTCCATTATAGCCGCCCTGAAGCGTCACACCGATCAGGAAGGCCACGAGCAACGTCATCGGCACCGACATCGGGATGCTTGCGAAAATGAGCATCGCAACGCCCGCGCTCACGAGAAAAGCGGGGATGATCCTGCCAAGCGGCTGGCGCACAGACAGGAAGCTCATCAGCATCGTGCCCGTAAATGCACCAAAATTGTAGAGCGCGCCCGCATAGATGCCGTTGGTTTCCGAAAGCCCCGCCTCGATCGACAATTTGGGAATCCAGCTCGTGATGAAATAGAGCACCATGAGGCCAGTGAAGATCGCAAGCCAGAGCAGCAGCGTGCGCGTGCGCAGCGTTGACCCCAGCAATTCCTGCATCACCGGCTCCTGCGTGTGCGTGGCGCCCGGCATCTTGCGCTCTGGCAGGATCGCCCAGGTGAGCGGCAGCATGATGACGGTGGCGGCCCCGGCAACCAGCAAAAGCTTCTGCCACCCCCAGATAGGCAAGAGATGCGCGGTCGCAAGCCCGGTGAAGACCGCCGCCAGCGGATAGCCCGCCTGCACAATGCCGACGGCAAGATCGCGATGGGCCGCAGGCGCGGCTTCGGCAGAGAGCGCCGCCATGGCCGCCAGCACCGTGCCGATGCCGGAGCCGACAATGACGCGGGCGAGAACAAGTTGCGTCAAATCCCCCGCAAAGCCACTTGCGACCATGCCTGCCGACATAAGTGCAAGTGCCGTCAGGATGATCTTGCGCCGCCCGAAGCGATCCGCAAGCGGCGCGATGAAGATGCCCCCAATCGCCATACCGGCAAGGCCCGCACTGAAGACGATGCCAATTGCGTCGGGCGCAATGCCCCAGTCACGGCCAAGCGCGGGGGCGATGAACGACATGATGACAACATCCATGCCGTCGACCATGTTGATGGCAAAGCACAGGCCGACGACAAGGAGCGCAGGCAGCGTCCAGCGTCCAGCGCCTGATGCGACGACGGCTTCGGCCTCGCCGGTTGGAACGATCATGCTCCCCTCCCCTTAGTCGCGCGGCTTGCGCGGCTCGGTCGGCACGGACTGAGCCGCTGGTGCCGACAATGCATCAAGCGCCTTGTAGTGCGGCCAATCAATCACGCGAACCGTTTCACCAAGCTCCATCATGCGGGGCCTTTTCGGATCGAAGACCGGCCAGTCCTTGCGCGGCGGATCGCCCCTGGCAAAGGCGACAATCATCGATGACATGGTGTCGGACAAAACACGGTCACCCGCCTGCCAGTTGCGTGTCGTGCGAAACAGATTGAGCGCATCGAGCGTGCCCAGCCAATAAGGCACGTCGCCCGTATGATAGGCGCCAACGGTCGCCGGTTCATGATCGCTAAAGCTCACGCCCTCGGCATAAGGCTGGCGGCGCGTAAAGAACCACGCCCAAGTTGGAGAAGTCTGCGCCCGCGCCCAGCCCGCCATCTGCACGCCAAGAGAACTGTCGCGCTGCACATCGGCGACCGCGCGGGCCACATCGGCATCCGTCTTGACCGGATAGGCCTTGAGAACTGCATCCGCCGTTTGCGGAAAGGCCTTGCGGATGGCGGCGTCATAATCCGCAACCGACTTGACGGACCCCAGCGAACGGAAGCTCTCATCGCGCGTGAAGCCAAGCATCACCGGCACATCATTGTGGCGGCGCTGGCGGAAGGTTTCGGCAGGTGCCGCTGGCATGACCGCACCATCAATGGTGATCGGACCGCGCCGGACGAACGGCGCGGCTGCAATCCGGTCGCCACTCATGTCGCGCAGCTGGGCGATATTGTCTGCGCCCAGCGCCTTTTGAAAGCGGACGCCATCCGCCTCCGCCTCGGCAAGCGGCACGGGGGCAAGAAGATCACCAAAGGGACTGCCGCTCATACCCACGATCCGCCGGAAAAGTCCCTTGGCAAGCGGGCTTGATTGCAGCAGCGCGACCGACATCGAGCCCGCCGACTGGCCCATGATCGTCACATTATCAGGATCACCCCCCAGAGCTGCGATATTGCGCTGCACCCATTGGAGTGCGGCGATCTGATCCATCAGCCCATAATTGCCCGACGCCCCATTGCCTTCGCGCGACAGGTCTGGATGCGCGAGAAAACCGAGATTGCCGACGCGATAAGCGATATTGACCTGAATGACGCCCTTCGCAGCGAGCGACGCGCCCGAATAGTTCGCCATGCTGGCCGAACCGATGTTGAAGCCCCCGCCATAGATCCACACGACCACCGGCAGGCGCGCTCCTGCCGGGGCGGCCTCTTTGGGTGCCCAGATGTTGAGATAGAGGCAGTCTTCCGACGTCGCCTCATTGCCGAAATAATGGTTCATCGTCCGGTTGCGGAGCGGCTGGAGGCACATTGGCGCCGTCCGGTCGGCATGGAACACGCGGCTCCAGCGCGCCACCGGTTGCGGTGCCCGCCAGCGCAGGTCACGCACGGGCGGCGCGGCGAAAGGAACACCCAGCCAGGCGCGCACACCGCCGTCAAGCGTCACGCCATCCATCTTGCCGGTTTCAACCTCCACGGTCTGGGCCGCAGCCGGTGCCGCCCCCAGCATCAGCCCCGCGAGAACGGCGAGAAACGCCTTCACTTGGCGGGAACCCCAAGCGTCTTGTGGAAGAAATCAAAAGTAGCGTTCATGGCCTTCAGCGTCGCCGCGCGTGTTTCAGCGGGTGAACTGCCGATGAAGCTGTGATCGACACCGGGTATGTAGATCGTCTCCACCGGCACGCCCGCAGACTTCAGGCGCGCCTCCATATTGTGCGACTGAGCGACATCCACCACGGCGTCCTTTTCGCCATGAATAAGAAGCATCGGCGGATCTTTCGCATCGACGTGCGCAATCGGGCTGACCGCCGCGACCAGCTCTGCCTTGCACTCTTCTGGCTTGCAGCGGAGCAGCATATATTCCGAAGAACTGGGGTTGCCGGCGGACGACCGGGCCAGCATCGGCGCAAAATCAAAAACGCCATACCATGTTACGGCGGACTGGACACATTCCGAGCCGACCGCTGCGGGCTTGGGGTCGATGCCCGTCTCGCCGCAGGTCGTGGCGACAAGCCCGGTCAGATGACCGCCGGCTGAGCCGCCCCAAACGCCGACGCGCTTGGGATCGATGCCATATTTCGCCGCATTATCCTTGAGGAAACGGAGCGCCGCGCGCGCATCCTGCAACTGGGCAGGATAAGGTGCTTCACCCGACAGGCGGTATTCAAGGCTTGCCACCACAAAGCCTTCGCTCGCCAGCTTCGCCAATGCCTGCGGAAAGTTGCTGAGCGCGCCCGAATGGCGGGTATGACCAGCCACCCAGCCGCCACCATGAATATAGAGCACCAGCGGCTTCGCGGCCTTGCCCTTGGGCCTATAGATGTCGACCACCATCGGGCGGAAACCGGGCAGGGTGGAATAGGTCACATCCGCAAGGCCCGTGACTCCGCCCGGAAAATGCGTGACGCGATCAGGATAGACATCCGTGAGCGACGGCTGTTCCGAAACCGGAAAATCGCGCTGCGCGAAGGCCGCGCCAGACGTGAACAATACCGTCGCCGCCGCAGCGGCCAAAAGGGCTGGCTTCATCCGAATCTCTCCTACCTAACTATTTCGTTCATTTTTAACGCGCCGCCGCCCGCTTGGCAATTCGGCTATTGCTTGACCCAGGCGAGGATGATTTCTGCCACCTGATCGCGGCGCTTCTTCATTGCCTTAGGAGCGCCCATATCGACGCCGAAATTGGCATTGAAGGTGTAGCGGTTCGACACATTGTAAAAGCACAGCGCGCTGATCGACATATGCAGCTCTATGGGGTCGATGCCCTTGCGAAAAACGCCATCGGCAATGCCCTTGTCAATGATCGCGCGCAGTTGCGCGATGACGCTGCGGTTGCGCTCCTTCAAGCCCGGCACATGGCCGATATGTTCGCCATGGTGCATATTCTCATTCATCACGAGGCGCACGAAATCCGGGTTGTTGGCGTGATAATCGAAGGTCTGGCCAATTTGCGCGCGCAGCGCCTGTTCGGCAGGAAGCTCCCGAAAGCGGGCCTCGGCCTCTTCCTCGCGCCCACGGATGCGCACATAGGCCTGTTCCAGCACCGCGCGATACAGCTCTTCCTTGCCGCCGAAATAATAATAGATCATCCGCTTGGAAGAATTGGTCTTTTCGGCAATCTCGTCAATGCGCGCGCCAGCCAGCCCCTTGTCGGCAAATTCGCGCGTTGCAACCGCCAGAATGTTGTTGCGCGTCTCATCGGCATCATTGCTGCGTGCGTCTGCCGATTTTTTCATTCGTGCCAATGCTGTTCCCCTGCTGCGCGATTTCACTCTTAATGTGCAATTGCCGGAACTCAATCGGCCACATCGGCCTTGAAGCGCGCCTGAGCTGCAAGACGGATGACGGCATTGGCCGCGCCATAGGCCGCATAACCCCGCCGCTCCACGATTTCAAAGAACACGCGCTTGGCAAAGGCGCGGCTGTAGAACTGGAAATATTCCGCCTCTCCATCGCGATCATAGAGGATGTTGAGCGCCGCCATCCGGTCGATCAACGCCGGATCAAGCCCGAAGCGCGCTTCCAGATCGTCATAATAATTGCGGGGAATTTCAAGCAGCCCAAGCCCGTTCGCCTGCGCGGCTTCTGCTGCTGCGAACACGTCGGGCGTCGAAAAGGCAAGATGCTGCACGCCAGCTCCCATGTAATTATGGATGAAGCGCGATGAGAGCGTCTGCGCCGCCAGCGACCCGTTGAGCGTTACGCGGAATGTCTTGTCCCGCGATTCCACAGCCTGACTTTGCACCAGCCCAAGCGTATCGGCGATCTCAAGCTGCGGCGTCTTTGAGACATCAAACAACGCCACATAATAAAGCAGCCAGGAGAGGAATTCTTCATATTGCATCGTCTGCGCGATGTGATCGACCTGCTCCAGCCCAAGCGGGATGAGCGCGCCCCCTGGTGCCACGGGATGCGGAAACTCATGCGCCCACAGCTCCTCCTCAGCCCCATCTTTGACGAAATAGACAAGGCTGCCGCCCACACCGCGCACCGACGGCATCTGGATTTCATCGGGGCCGACGGCGGAAGCGAACTTCTGGAGACCAAGCGCATCGGCCCGCTCCAGCGCCGCCGCCGGATCGGAGACGCGCAGGCCAATCGCGCAGACCGACGCGCCGTGGACGACATCAAAGCTGTGTGCCAGCCCTTCGGGGTCGGCATTGACGACAATGTTGATGTCGCCCTGCTGCCATCGCACCACATCCTTGCGGCGATGATGCGCTGTCGGCCGAAAGCCGAGCGCGGCAAGCATCGCGCCCAGCGCATCGGCCTCATCATCGCTGGCCGCGAATTCGATAAAGGCGACGCCGCGCACATCGACGCGCGGCGGCATGGCTGGCACGATTGGCGCACGCGCACGGCGCGCCACGCTATCATGCATCAGTTGCAACGAACGGAACCCGTCGCGCGCCACGCCCGAAGCAGAGCCTGCGCGGAAACGGTCGTTGAAGATTTCAAGCGACCAATAGCCGTGATAGCCGATGCGGTGGATCGCCTCTGCCCAATCGGCAACCGGCAGATCGCCCTGCCCCGGCATATTGCGGAAGTGGCGGCTCCAGCTCAAAAAATCCATTTGCAGGCGCGGCGCGTCTGCCACTTGCACAAGAAACAATTTGTCGGCGCGAATATCGCCAATGCTTGATGACGGCACCTCGCGCGCAAGCGAGTGGAAGCTGTCGAGAATAAGGCCGATATTCGGATGATCGACATCGCGCACGATGCTCCACGCGTCACGATGGTCAAACACATGACGCCCCCATGCGAGCGCCTCATAGCCAATGCGCATCCCGGCGGCCGCCGCAAGATCACCAAGCTCGGCAAAATCATCGATGATGCGCGCGCGATCTCCCAGGGCGAGGGGGGAACAGTTGGAACAGACGAGCACAAGGTCTGTCTGCAACTCGGCCATCACGCCAAATTTGCGCTTCATCCGCTCAAAGCCGCGTGCACGCTGCGGTTCCGGCATCCCCTCAAAATCGCGAAAGGGCTGGAAGAGCGTGCACGTCAGGCCCAGATCGCGGATCGCCTTGCCCACATCACGCGGACTGCCGGGATAAGAGAGCAGATCATTCTCAAAAATCTCCACCCCCTGAAAGCCCGCATCGGCCACGGCGCGCAGCTTGCCATCCAGCGTGCCGCTGATCGAAACGGTCGCAATCGATGATTTCATAACAGATCGCCTCTCGCGTGCTGCATTATTTGGTATTAACTAGTTAGTTCATATCAGCAGCGCCGCAAGTAGGCAAGACAGCACAGCTTGTCCGATTGCCGCAAAGTTGGCAGGCTGGCCTTTGGAGGATGATCGCATGGACGATTTCACCATCGCGCGGGTGATTCATGTTGTGGCGGTGCTGATGTGGATTGGCGGGGTTGCGCTTGTGACCACCGTCATCATGCCCGCCATCCGCAATGCGAGCGCGCCGGATGACCGGCTGGCCGATTTCCATCGTATCGAAAACCGCTTTGCACCACAGGCAAAGCTCTGGGTGTTGCTGGCAGGTGCATCCGGCTTCTGGATGACATGGCGGGGCGGGCTGTGGCCGCGTTTTTCCGATCCGCAGTATTGGTGGATGGTTGCGATGGTCGGCGTGTGGAGCCTTTTTGCGACCATGCTTTTCGTGGCCGAGCCGCTTTTCCTCCACCACCGCATGGCACACTCACCCAGCCCCGCACGGGATTTTGCCCGGATGGAAGCGGCACATCGCGTGCTTCTGCTCGCCTCGCTCATCACAACCGCTGGTGTCGTCGGGGGAAGCCACGGCCTTTGGTAAGGGGGATTACTGCCTGACGGTGCTCCCCCTTCCCCGCCAACGCCGCCAGCCCGTTATGAAAAGAATGAGCGGCACCAGCCCGGCCAGCACCGCAAGCACGCGTGTTGCCAGCCCGCCGAACGATCCGTCATGCAGCGGGTGCGCCCAGTTGTTGAGTGTCGTGGCCGCCCCCATCATGGCCGCATCGTGCACCGCGAGGACATGACCGTTATATTGATCGACCCACACAAAACTGTGCGGAAAGCGGCGGGAAGGATCGCCGGGCTGCTGCACGCGAAAGCGAAACGCGCCATCGTCGGCCCCCGGCACTTCAATCCACGCAATGCGCGCACCGGGAAGCGCCGATTGCGCGGTCCTCAAGGCCTTTGCGACGCCAATCTGCCGCCCTGTCCACGCCGCTGAGACGGGTGCGGGCATGGGCTCCAGCGGCCCGGCAAGTGCCGCCAGCACCGCATCGCTCTGGCGCGGAAGCTCCAGCATCACACCCGTGAGCGTCAGCACAAAGAGAAGGATCAAGCTGCCCAGCCCCGCCAGCTTATGCTGATCGCGCAGTCGCCGCGACAGGGCGGCCCGGCGCTTATAGGCCAGCGCCTTGGCAAGGCTGCCGCGCGGCCACCATGCCCAGAGACCCGACACGAGCAGCACGAGCAGAACCAGCCCGGCGATGCCAAGCGATGTTCCGCCCACCGCCCCCAGCAACAGCCGATAGTGCAGATCATAAAGGAAGGTCATGGCGTAATCCCCCCAATAGTCTCGCCGCAGCACCTGACCGCCATCGGGTGACAGCCAGACCATCATCGGCGCGAAGCCCCGGCCTGCGGTTTCCGGCGGATTGTAATAGCGCGCGGGGATGGTGCCCTGCCCGTCCGTCACCTCGAAGCGCCACGCGCCCGCCTTGTCGGGATAGGCGCTGCGCACTGTTGCCAGCGCACGATCCCAATCCGGCGTGTGCCGCCCCTCTGCCCGGATCTCTGGATGCAGCAGCGCATCAATTTCCGGGTAGAAGACCAGCACCGAGCCTGTGAGGCCAAGCAGCACGAACAGCGCCCCGAACGTCAGGCCCATCCAGAGATGGACCTGACGCACGAAGCTGCGCATCAGAATGTCACCCGGACGCTGCCGGTAACGCTTGCCGCGTCCGCAGGGCTGTGGAGCGACTGCGCGCCATCCCACCAGACATATTCATAATCGGTGCTGGTGATGTTCTTGGCAGAAAGTGACAGTTCCACCTGCGGCGAGAGCCTGTAGGCCGCCTCGGCGTTGAGCGCGGCATAATCGCCCCAGCGCCCCTGGTTGTTGGTCGTCGCCAGCTCATAGGAAGATTGCCCGCCTCCCCAGACCGAGAGGCGCAGACCCGGCACCGCGGTAAAATCAACGCCCCCTGAAAACAGCCAGTGCGGCACATGGTCAATCTCATTGCCAAGCAAGGCCGGCGTCGCGGGATCGGGCTTGGTGATGATCGCCTTCTGCCACGCAAGCGCGCCCCAGAGCGAGAGGCCCTCGACCGGACGGGCGCTCAACTGAACGTCCACACCCTTGCGGCGTGTGGAGCCCAGATTGTCAAAATCCCCCAGCGGATCATTGAGCTTGCGCTTGATTTCGCCGGTCGCGGTCTGCTTCCAGATGGCGATGCGACCTTCGAGCGCATCCCCGGCCGCATATTTGACGCCAGCCTCCCAGCCTTCGTTGATCGACGGCGCAAGGTCCACCTGACGCGGCGGGATAAGATAAGCGCCTGATCCGACACCGATCTGGTAGGTCTTGCCCCAATTGCCGTAGAGCGTCAGCCCGGCAAGTGGGGTGAGCGTTGCCGACAGCTTGGGCTGGCGGATGGCGCCATAGGCGTTGAAGGGCGCGGTCGTATTGTTGAGGCGATTGGCAAAATCCCCACCAACCCAGTCGATACGGTAGGCGGGCGTCAGCTTGAGCCAGGCCGCGGGCACGATCGCCGCCTGTGCATAGATGCCGCCCACGGTGAGATTGAATTTCTGGTCACGCGTCTGGCTGGTCGGCACCCGCGCGACAGACAGGTAGCGCAGCGACACATTGTCCTGACGCTGAATATCTCCCCCCGTTTCAAGCATCATCTGCACGCCCGCCAGCGATGCGTGATAATGGAGAGCGGCAAGCGCGCCCCACTGGTCTTCGCGCGCCACGCGCCGCTGCTGCGATGCGCCTGCGGAAAACTTGACGTAGCGATCATCGCGCAGGCGATTGACATAGGCCTTGGCCGAAAGATCGAGCCGATCGCCGATCGCCGCGTCGAAATGCGCGCTCATCTGCTGCATCTTGCGTGTGTCGCCATCGGTCGCGTTATAGGCGTTGGTCATCTGCGGATCGCGCCGCGCATCGGCAAAGGTCAGATAGCCCGGCTCTTGCGCGTGCGAAATATAGTGGCGCGCGATCAGCCCAAGGCTCACATCCTCGCTGAAATTGTAGAACCATTTTCCAGCCAGGCTGAGCCGATCAAGATTGGCGTGATCGCGATAACCGCCTGAATCGCGGTAGCCGATGAAATAGTTCTGGCTGAACTTGCCCGTCTCCAGCCCCGCTGAAAGCTGGCCTTCATAGGTTGCATTGCTGCCCACAGACGCCCGGCCGTCAAGATAGGTGCCCCCCATGCGCGTCTGGATGTTGGCATTGCCCGCGATGTTGTGCAGGCCGTATCGCGCGTCAGACGTGCCGCGCACAACCTCCACACCCGCGATGTCGAGCGGAAAGACCATATCGATAAAGGGCATATTGCCATCATTGCTGTTGGACGGGATGCCATCGATGAGCAGCTTGGCCGCGTTGACTTCCCCCTCGCCATTAAAGCCACGGAAGCTGAACTTGCCGCTGGTCGTGCTCTGATTGAAATCCGTAACAAGAACGCCGGGCAGACGGCCGACAAGCTCCCACGCATAATCAACATTGGCGTTCTGTGCGACATCGCCGCCCAGCCGGTCCACCGAGGTGACGATGCTGGATGTGCTGCCCGCCATGTTTTTGGCGGTGACGACAATGTCTCCCACCGTAAAGCTTGTATCGGCCTGCTCGGCACGCGCGGAGGTGGAAACGGCAAGGGCAACAAGGCACGCAGACGCGCGTGCGAAATACTTCAACGTCATTGGAAATATCCTGAACTGAATAGATAGCGGCCACGCACCGGTTTTACCGGCGGCGGCAAGTTGGCGCGTCAGTTCAGTGCGGGAGGCCCGGTCTTGGGCGGCGGCGGGGCCGCCAGCCCCTGCCCGATGGCAACAGAGGCCGCCAGCATGGGCAGAATAATGGCGGAAAATTCAGCAGGCTGAATAATCGGGGTCGGCGCGGGGACATCCAGCGTCAGGCCAAGGCCGGAAAAGGCGCAATGCCCGCCCTTCTCCGCAGTTCCGGGTGCCTTGTCCTTATGGATTTTCCCATCAGCACCGACAAACGCCATCGAGACGCCGGCACCCGAACAGACGGTGATCCACTGCCCCTTGGCGTCACTCGGCATCCATCCGGCAGGCACAAGCGCGCGCAGCAGCAGGATCGCGCACAATGCGATTGCGAGAAGGAACCTGTGCTGGCGAATGGCCGTCATGACGCGCACCGGTTAATCCGGCGCGCGCGGGCTGACAAGTCATAACAGCCGCAGGATCAGTTCAGGCTGAAAAGCTCTGGAATATCAAGAATATCGCACATCGTGCCGGCAATGCCATGCAGCACGTTGGACAGCAGGATCGAGCCAATGACGATTGCGAGAACAGAAGCCACGGCGATCATCCCCATCACCATGCTCTTCATTTCATCGGTGTCGCGCTCCGTATAGGCCGTGTCAGACACCCGTCCCATATGCGCAGCACCTGCGCCATCTGCGTGTTGAAGGCCATCCATCCCTGGACCCTCTCCCTTCTGGACGCGATCTCACCCCTGGTCGCGTTCTGATGTGCGCAGACTGATATGGTTTTTCTGCTTCGTCAATCACCAATTAACGCATGATTTTGGTGGATTGCGTAGCCTTTTAGCACAAAAGCTACGCTCCCCACGCATCAGCTGCGCACATCGCCGCCAGCCGAGCAGCGAGTCGTACCCACCACTCAATCAATTTCAATCATCTCAAAGTCGATTTTCTCGGTGCCGCAGGTCGGGCAATACCAATCTTCAGGAATGTCTTCCCAGCGCGTGCCCGGTGCAAGCCCATCTTCCAGCGAGCCTTCGGCCTCGTCATAGATGAACCCGCAGTTGAGGCAGCGCCAGCGGCGATAGGGATGTGCCATGCCGCCCTCCTCACTTCACCGTGAAGCGGATCGGCACGTGCTTGGGCCCGCACACGAAATTGGAGATCGTCCGCTCAGGCTTGCCCGCAAGTTCCAGCGAGGCAAGGCGCGGGAAAAGCTCTTCCCACAAGATGCGCATTTCCATGCGCGCCAGATGCTGGCCAAGGCACACGTGCGCGCCATAACCAAAGGCGATCTGCTTGTTCGGCGCACGGCGGGGATCAAAGTCAAACGGCCGATCAAACACGCTCTCATCGCGATTGGCCGATTGATAGGCAAGCATCAGCCAATCATCCTTGGCGATCTTGCGCCCGGCGATTTCGGTATCCTGCGTGGCCGTGCGCATGAAATGCTTCACCGGCACGACCCAGCGGATCGATTCTTCCACAAAGCCCGCGATGAGCGAGGGATCATCCTGCATCGCCTTCAGCAATTCCGGGCGTTCCGCCAGCGCCCACATCGCCCCCGCCGTGGTGTTGGAGGTCGTGTCATGCCCCGCCGTCGCAGCGATGATGTAATAGCCCATCATCTGGCGATGGTTGAGATATTCGCCGTCAATCTTGCCATTGGCGATCAGGCTGTTGATGTGCTCGGTCGGGTTAGCGCGGAATTTCTTCGTCACCTCGCCAAAATAATTTTCAAGATCCTGCACCACGGCGGCAAGGTTCTGAAGCCCTTCTTCGGGCGTCACTTCCTTTTGCGCGCGGTTCAGCTCCGGGTCGGCATTGCTGAACATTTCCTGCGTGAGCCGCAGCATGAAGGGCTCGTCCTCCTGCGGCACACCCAGCACGGTCATGATGACGCGCAACGGATAGAGGAAAGCGACATCCATGGCGAAATCACATTCGCCATCAAAGCTCAGCATATGATCGACAAATTCGCGCGCGATGACGCGGACCTGCTCTTCCAGCCCCTTGAGCGCGCGCGGCGTCATATGCGGGAACACGATGGCGCGCAGATCCTTGTGCTCCTTGCCATCGACCGAGACGAGCGAGCGGATGAGGTTCGGTTCGCCCGTCAGCGCGCGCACCATTGCCTCGCTTTCGCTGGGCGACAGGAAGGTTGAACGATCCGCATTATGGAAGATGTCCGGCTGGCGCTCGACTTCCATGATGTCGGCATGGCGGCTCACCACCCAAAAGGGGTCATAGCCTTCGGGTTGCGCCTTTTCGAGCGGCGCCGTCGCGCGAATGGCCTTGAACGCGGCATCAACCTTATCGCCATCGGCATAGGCGCGCGGGTCGGAAATGGTATTGGCAAGATCGACTGAAATCATCTGCGGGTCCTCTCCTCGTCAGCATCGCGCGAGACTGTGGCGATTCGAGGCACGCATTGATTTGACAATTGTCAAAGTCGCGCGATTGCCATCAGCCGCCCCCGGCGCGCCGCTCGGCCGCTGCCTCTGCCGCCCGGAACAGCGCGAGCAAATCTTCATGCGCCACGTCGATCATTTCATCATAAGCGCCAAGTGCTGCATCAATATCGTCCAGCGTGATGTCTGGCTCTGTCACCGCGGGCGGTGCCATCGCACGGTGCGGGTAGCTGTGGCGCGTGGCGTTGTTGATGATCCATGCAAGGCCGACAAGGATCGCGGTGTTGAGCGCGACGGGGACAATCGCAAAATGCCAACCCGCTGCATGGATGCCGCTGGTGCCCAGCACCGCTGTCAGCGCAACTGCACCCCCCGGTGGATGCAGGCAGCGCGCCAGCGACATCGCCGCGATTGCGCCTGCCACCGCCAGCCCGGCTGCCAGACTGGGATCAGGCACGAGCTTGAAGGCCAATATGCCAACAAAGGCGGACACCGTGTTGCCGCCCAGCACGGGCCAGGGCTGCGCAAGCGGGCTTGCGGGCAAAGCAAATACCAGAACGGCGGAAGCGCCAATGGGGGCGACCAGATACGGCAGCGATGCGGCATCCGCCCCCAGCCACAAGCGGCAGATGAAACTTGCAATGCCAATGCCTCCCAGCGCGCCAAAGGCCGCGCGCAGCCAGCCAAAGGTTGAAATACCGGCAAATTGCTGCGGCAGGGTGAGTTTGGTCATCGTGTAAAGCTCCTCGCAGAAATCAGGCGGCGCGGCAATCGCCTGCCCCGCCGCACGCTTCGGACTGGCGTTTCGGGTGACGGCGCGGCATCAATGCCCGCATGATCGAACATCGCGACAATGGGCTGAAGCGTTTCCTCAAGCGGCTAGGCCCCGGCCTCATCACCGGCGCTGCCGATGATGACCCTTCGGGCATCGGCACGCACAGTCAGGTGGGGGCTGAGTTCGGCTATGGACTCGCCTGGACCTTCGTGTTCAGCTTTCCGCTGATGGTCGTCATTCAGGAAGTGGCGGCGCAAATCGGGCGTGTGACGGGGCGCGGGATCGCCGCCAATGTACGCCGCCATTATTCACGCGGGCTGCTCTTCGTCATCGTTTCGCTGCTGCTCATTGCCAACATCATCAATTTGGGCGCAGACCTGAGCGCGATGGGCGCTGCGCTTGAATTGCTGACTGGCGGCAACGCCGCGCTGTTCACGCTGTCCTTCGGGCTGGTCTGCGTCGTGCTGGAAATCGTGCTGCCCTATGAGCGTTACGCCAGCGTCCTCAAATGGACGACACTTTCACTTTTCACCTATGTCGCGGTTGTGCTCGTGGCAGGCGTGCCATGGGGCACCGCGATGAGAGGTCTGGTGGTTCCCGATGCGAAATGGACACCTGCCTATGCGACTGCGCTCGTTGCGATTCTCGGCACCACGATCAGCCCCTATCTCTTCTTCTGGCAAGCCGGGCAGGAAATCGAAGAGCAACGCCGCCACCATGCCAAGCCGCTGTTCCTGACGCCCCGCAAGGCCGGGCCAGAGTTCGCGCGCATCCGCATCGACACACTGACGGGCATGGCGTTCAGCTCGATCATTTCGCTCGCCATCGTCTTTGCGACCGCCGCCACGCTCCACGCGCACGGCATCACCAATATCGAAACCTCGTCGCAAGCGGCAGAAGCGCTGCGGCCGATTGCGGGTGACCTTGCCTTTGCGCTGTTCGCGCTTGGCATCATCGGCACGGGGATGCTTGCCGTGCCCGTGCTGGCAGGCTCTGCGGCTTACGCGATCACCGAAATGATGGGCCGCACCGGCAGCCTTGCCTCACGGCCCTTGCAGGCAAAATTCTTCTATGCCGCCATTGCCGGGACAACGCTTGTTGGCGGACTCACCAATATGGGCGGGATTGATCCGGCACGCGCCCTCTATTGGGCAGCGGTCGTCAATGGCGTGCTCGCGGCCCCGCTGATGGCGGTGATGATGCTCATCGTCCGCAACGAAAAGGCGATGGGAGAGCTGGTGCTCCCCCATCGTGCAACCCTTTGGGGCTGGGCGGCGACCGCCGTGATGGCGGCGGCGACCGCTGTCTTCTTCTGGTTCCTGTTCAACCCGTCCTGAGCGCTCAGGCGGCGAGCGAAGCCGCCTCAGGCACAGGCAGGCGGATGAGGTGGTCAAATGCCGACAAGGCGGCCTTTGATCCTTCGCCCATTGCGATCACGATCTGCTTGTAGGGCACCGTCGTTGCGTCGCCTGCCGCAAACACGCCGGGAACGTTGGTCGCGCCGCGTGCGTCGATCTCAATCTCGCCACGCGAGCTGAGCGCGACAACGCCTTTCAACCATTCGGTATTGGGCACAAGGCCGATCTGCACGAAAATGCCTTCGAGCGGAACATGGTGCATCTCTTCGGTCGTGCGGTCCTTGTAGCTGATGCCCGTCACCTTCTCGCCATCGCCATGCACTTCGGTCGACAATGCCGATACGATGATGCGCACATTGGGCAGGCTGCGCAGCTTGTTCTGCAAGACCGCGTCCGCGCGCAACTGGCTGTCAAACTCGATGAGCGTGACTTCCGCGACAATGCCCGCGAGATCGATGGCGGCTTCCACGCCGGAATTGCCGCCGCCGATCACCGCGACGCGTTTGCCCTTGAAGAGCGGACCATCACAGTGCGGGCAATAAGCGACGCCCTTGTTGCGATAGGCATCTTCACCGGGCACGCCCATCTGCCGCCAACGCGCGCCGGTGGAGAGAATGAGCGTCTTTGCCTTGAGGCTTGCGCCATTGGCCAGCACCACTTCGTGCAGGCCGCCTTCGCTGGCTGCCGGAATGAGCTTTTCGGCCCGCTGAAGGTTCATGATGTCAACATCATAGTCCTTCACGTGCTGCTCAAGATGCGCGGCGAGCTTCGGCCCTTCGGTGTGCGGCACCGAGATAAAATTCTCGATCGCCATCGTGTCGAGCACCTGCCCGCCGAAACGCTCGGCCGCAATGCCGGTGCGGATGCCCTTGCGGGCGGCATAGATGGCCGCCGCCGCCCCCGCCGGACCGCCGCCGACGACGAGCACGTCAAAGGCCTGCTTCGCAGCGATCTTTTCAGCGGCCTTGGCTTCGGCACCCGTATCGAGCTTGGCAACGATCTGCTCCAGCTCCATCCGGCCCTGGCCGAAAACGTCGCCATTGAGGAACACCATCGGCACCGCCATGACTTTGCGGTCAGCGACTTCCTGCGGGAAGAGCGCGCCATCAATGGCGACATGGCTGATACGCGGATTGAGCACGGCCATCAGGTTCAGCGCCTGCACGACATCGGGGCAGTTCTGGCATGAGAGCGAAAAATAGGTTTCGAAGGCGAAATCGCCCTCAAGAGTGCGGACCTGATCCAGCAGTTCCTGCGCGGCCTTGGACGGGTGGCCGCCCACCTGAAGCAGCGCCAGCACAAGCGACGTGAATTCATGCCCCAGCGGCACGCCGGCAAAGCGCACGCCAATATCGGTGCCCGCACGGCGGATCATCATGCTGGGACGGCGCTTGTCATCATCGGCGCGCACAACCGTCACCTTGTCGGACAAAGCGGCAATCTCATCGGCAAGTTCTTCGACTTCGCGCGATTTGGGGCTGTCATCGAGCGACGTCACCAGCTCAACGGGCAGGGTGATGTTCGCCATATAGGCAGCAAGCTGCTGCTTCAGATTTGCATCGAGCATGGGTCTGGGTTCCGATGATGTTCAGGGGAGGAAAGTCCGGGGCCGAAACGGATCGGCCCCGGATGGCCTCGCTCTTTCAGGGGGGAGAGAAGAGCGAGACTGGGGTATGCTTAGATCTTGCCGACGAGGTCGAGCGAGGGAGCCAGCGTCTTTTCGCCTTCTTCCCACTTGGCCGGGCACACTTCACCGGGGTGCGCCGCCACATATTGCGCGGCCTTGATCTTGCGGAGCAGCTCAGCGGCGTTACGGCCAACGCCTTCCGAGGTGATTTCCATGACCTGGATGATGCCGGCGGGATCGACAACGAAGGTGCCGCGATCGGCAAGGCCGACGCCCGGACGCATCACATCGAAATTGTTGGTCACGACGCCCGAAGGATCACCCAGCATGGTGTAGCGGATCTTGCCAATGGCGGGCGACGTGTCGTGCCAGGCCTTGTGGCTGAAATGCGTGTCGGTCGACACGGCGTAGATTTCAACGCCAAGCTTCTGGAATTCATCATAATTGTCGGCAAGGTCTTCCAGTTCGGTCGGGCAGACGAAGGTGAAGTCAGCCGGGTAGAAGAAGAAGACCGACCATTTGCCCTTCACGTCGCCATCGGTGACGGTGATGAACTTGCCTTCCTTGAATGCCTGGGCCGAGAACGGCTTGATCTCGGTGTTGATGATCGCCATCGGAGTGTGTCCTTATGTTGATGTTGAATATGCAGGCACTGCGGCCGGAGACAGTCCTACGCCCCCGACTCGGCTGAGGCCAATTGGATTGTCGCGTCTCTATGATCGACAAAATCGATTACAGGATGCGATTCGATTGATCCGGGCGCTCTAGAGGGGCCGCCCGTCGCTGACTTTCACTCGATATTCTCATGGACTCTCCGGCGTCTGCGATTAGAGCCGGGACGAGATTGAGAGGAACAGGCTGGCCATGAAAGAACGCATCATCCCGCTGACGGGCATCCACAATTTCCGCGATTATGGCGGTTATGCGACGGCAGAGGGCGGGCGCGTCAAAAAGAATGTGCTGTTCCGGTCTGGCCAGCACCGCGATGCGACCCCTGATGATTTGCAGCGCGTGGGCGACCTTGGGCTGGCGACGGTCATCGATCTGCGCAGCGACGCCGAGCGTGCGCTCTACCCCTGCCCCCGGCCAGACAATCACGCAGCCGAACTCGTCTTTGCCCCCGGCAATACGCTGGGCGCAGATTCCCACGTTGATGCCGCGCGCGGCGTCACCACGGCAACCGAAGCCCATGCCGCAATGGTCGAACTCTATCGCAAAATGCCGTTTCGCCCGGTGCTGGTGAACACCTATCGGCTCTTCTTTGAAAAGCTGGCGAGCGGCAATGGCCCCAGCCTCGTCCACTGCCTTGCGGGCAAGGATCGCACCGGCGTTGCTGTCGCCCTCGTCCACCACCAGCTGGGCGTCCATCATGACGATATTGTGGAGGATTATCTGCTGACCAACGTCGCGGGCGATGTTGAACGGCGGATTGCGGCAGGCGCAGACTCCGTGCGCGCCAATTTTGGCAAGGACATGGAAGATGATGCCGTCCGCACGATCATGTCGGTCAACGGCGCTTTTCTCGACTCTGCACTTGAGGCGATTGGCGACATCGACACCTATTGCGAAACAGTGCTGGGCGTGACGCCACAACAACGCGATGCATTGCGCCAACACTTGGTTGATTGAGCCTTTACTGATTTAGTCCAATATTTACGGATAGTTGCTAGCCCTGACTGGCAAGGCCCAAAATCCGCTTGGGCCGATGAGTTTGTAAAGGCTATGACGGCTGCCATGACGCAGAAAATCCTGCTGGTCGAAGATGACAACACGACCGCCGACTTCATCATCAAGGGCCTGTCTGAACAGGGCTTTGCGGTTGACCATGCCAATAACGGACGCGACGGCCTGTTCCACGCGACCGATGGCACTTATGACGCCATCGTGCTGGACCGGATGTTGCCGGGCATGGACGGTATGTCGGTTCTGAACGCCGTGCGCGCGGCGGGTATCACAACCCCCGTCATCATCCTTTCCGCCCTCGGTGCGGTTGAAGATCGTGTCGCAGGGTTGACGGCCGGGTCGGATGATTATCTGACCAAACCCTTTGCCTTTGCTGAGCTTCTCGCGCGATTGAAATTGCTGATGCGGCGCGCAACTGCTGGCACCTCAACGGCGGTTGAAACCGTGCTGACTTGCCATGATCTGGAAATGGACCTGCTCTCACGGCGGGTGAAGCGCGGAAGCCGCCCGCTTGATCTCCAGCCGCGCGAATTTCGCCTGCTGGAATATCTGATGCGTCACAAGGAGCAGGTGGTTACGCGCACGATGCTGCTTGAAGGCGTGTGGGATTATCATTTCGATCCCGGCACCAACGTCATCGACGTTCATGTCAGCCGCCTGCGCAAGAAGATTGACGGCGAGGGAGAGACGACGCTTATCCACACCGTGCGTGGCGCGGGCTACCGGCTTGGCGCCGGGGAATAACGCCGCCCGGTGTTGAAATTCTGGCGATCCTCAACCGCGCGCTTCATTACGCTGGTCTTCGGGATCGAGCTGATCCTTGCCGCAGGCATGACGCTGACGCTGCGCGCGCTAACCCGCGCCGAGCTTGAAAACGACGCAAAAGCCTTTGCCGCACGGCTGACAGAAGAGGTCGGCACCGTTTATCTTGAACAGGGCCTCGAAAATGCCCGCAAGGTCATCGGGCTGCGCGTTATCCTGTCGGAAGGGCGCTCGGCGGTGGTGTTGCTGGTCGGCGCGAACGGCAAGCCGCTGGCGGGCAATCTGAAAGGCTGGCCGCCCACAGCGAAACCCGGCTGGAGCGAAATCGGCCTCTATCGCGCAGGCTCAGGCCAGCTGGAGCAGATGGGCGTGCTCGTAACGCCGCTGCCAAATGGTGCAAAGCTGCTCGCCGGGCAGATGCTGGAAAGTGATCGCCGCCTCTCCGGCATCGTGGATCGCGCAACCGGCACGGCGCTCATCTTCGGCCTGCCGCTCGCGCTGTTCGCGGCCTTTGCCGGTGTCCGCATCATCAACGCGCGGGTTGATGACATAGCCGAAACCGCGCGCGCGGTGAGCGCGGGCCGTCTGTCGCAGCGCGTCAGCCTTGATGGCAGCGGCGACACGTTTGATCGGCTGGGCGAAACTCTGAACGCGATGCTCGAACGCATTGAGGCGCTCATCTCCGAATTGCGGATCGTAACCGATGGTCTGGCGCATGACCTGCGCTCTCCCCTCACCCGGCTGAAGGCGCGGCTTGAGCGCGCGCAGATCGACGATGATGAGGAGTCGCTGCGCACCGCCATTCATCTGGCAGGGGAGGAGACAGACCGGCTGCTCGCCATGCTGACGACCGCACTCCAGATCAGCCGCGCCGAAGCCGGCATTGGCCGCGACCATTTCGCACCTGCCGATCTCGGCGAGATGGTGGGCGACATTGCCGAGCTTTATGAGCCACTTGTTGAAGACAAGGGCTTTGCGATGGAAATCGCCACCAGCAGCGGCCCCATCGTCCCCATGCACCGCGAGCTGGTCGGGCAGGCCGTGGGCAATCTCATCGACAATGCGCTCAAATATGGCGCGAAAAGCCTGCGTATCGCGACGGGCGAGGCAGACGGCCATGGCTGGGTTGAAATCTCCGACCGGGGGGCGGGCATCCCCGAAGAGCAGCGCGAAGAAGCCTTGCGCCGCTTCGGGCGGCTTGACCCCTCGCGCACCGGCTTTGGGGCGGGGCTTGGCCTGTCACTCGTCTCCGCCGTTGCGCGGCTCCATGGCGGGACCATAGAACTGGGCGATGCCGCACCCGGATTGAAGGTGCGGCTCTCGCTTCCACTTGTCTGACGCGGCCGCGATCAGACCCGCGTCAGCACCCATTGGCCTGCGGTGTCCTTGCACGCCTGAAACGTCTCCGATTCACTGCCCGCATTGGGCACGTTGACGGTCTGCTTGACCATCTTGCAGTTGCTGGCCGTCTCGGTCGAGGCGCGCTTCAGAAGCGCGTTCGAGACATAGCCCTGCGCCACGCCATTGTCTGAAATGAGATACCAGGGCGCGCCATCGGTCGCTGCGGGCACCCAGACGCGCGCGCCCGCCGGGATCTTGCCGACAACCTGCCCATCAAGCCCCGGCTTGGAGCGGATATTGGCCGATGCGGTGGAAACAAAGGCGCCGCCCACCTTGCGATAACCCGACCAGGGCTCAACGCCGTTTGCAAACTTGATGCCCGAAAGCGTTCCGCCTGCTTGCGCCGCCGACACATCAACCGCACCCGAAGCGCCGGTATCCGCGCTTTCCCATGTCTGGCTCTCGCCCTTGGCAAGCGCGTCCTGCATTGCTTGCTCGGCCTTGTCGCGGTCCTTCTTCTGGAGCTTGCAGCCCAGCGCCGATCCACCTGCTGCACCCAGCGCACCACCCAGCAGCGTGCCCAAAGTGCGGTTGCCGCGCCCGGCGATGCGGTTGCCGAGTATGCCGCCCACAACGCCACCAATCACCGCGCCTGTCGTCTGCTTGCCGCCGTCTGCCTCGCAGCCGAAAATGCCCAAGCCGCCGCTTTTGCGCGGAGCATCATCGGCAACGGCGGCCATACGGTCCTGCGACGCGGATGTGGCCGCGACATTAGGATCAATGGCCAAGGCGGGCGCAGTCGCCATCGCGAGCGCCGGAACAACCGCAACAGCGGCAAGACGGAACGGCTTTTTCATCATCATCCCCTTCGAAAACGCGTCTCTCGACCATCGGAGGCGTAATTCCTGCTCAGTGAATCCCCGCTGAACCATAGGCAGAGCATGGCGTGCAGAAAATCACGCCGGCATTGCCAAGAAATGGGCAAGATTGGGATTGCCGTCACCCGTCATTCTGGCGCAAAGCGGCGCACATATCCGGGGTTGAGGAGATTGTGCGTATGGGCCGCAAATATTTTGGAACCGATGGGATTCGCGGACGAACCAACGCCAGCGCAATGACGGCTGAAATGGCGATGAAAGTCGGCATGGCGGCGGGCGCGCATTTCGTGCGCGGCGACCATCTTCACCGCGTCGTCATCGGCAAGGATACGCGCCTTTCGGGCTATATGATCGAAAATGCGCTCGTCGCCGGTTTTACCTCGGTGGGCATGGACGTGGTGCAGGTCGGCCCCATGCCGACGCCTGCGGTCGCCATGCTCACCCGCTCGATGCGCGCCGATCTGGGCGTGATGATCTCGGCCAGCCACAACCCCTATCAGGATAATGGCATCAAGCTCTTCGGCCCCGATGGTTTCAAGCTGACCGATGCCGATGAACTCGCCATCGAGGCGCTGATCGATGGCGCGGCGACGCTGGCCGAGCCCGCCAAGATTGGCCGGGCGCGCCGCGTTGAAGATGCGCGCGGACGCTATATCCACTTCGCCAAATCCTGCTTTCCCGAAGATCTGCGGCTGGATGGCATGAAGGTCGTCATCGATTGCGCGCACGGTGCGGCCTATAATGTCGCGCCGCTCGCGCTGTGGGAGCTGGGGGCAGACATCGTGCCCATCGGCGTTGCGCCCAACGGCACCAACATCAACGACAAATGCGGATCGACCGCGCCCTCCGCGCTGCAGGAAACCGTTGTCGCCAGCGGCGCGCAGATCGGCATTGCGCTTGATGGCGATGCCGACCGGCTCATCATCGTCGATGAACATGGCCATGTGGTCGATGGCGATCAGATCATGGCGCTGATCGGCTCCAGCTGGGCGCGCAATGGCACCTTGAAGGGCGGCGGCGTGGTCGCGACCGTCATGTCGAACCTTGGGCTGGAACGCTTCCTCATGGGCGAGGGGCTGACGCTCGAACGCACCAAAGTGGGCGACCGCTATGTGCTGGAGCGGATGCGCGAGGGCGGCTTCAATGTAGGTGGCGAACAATCGGGCCACATGATCCTTGCCGATTACGGCACCACGGGTGACGGGCTGGTCGCCGCCTTGCAGGTGCTGGCCGAACTGGTGCGCCAGAACAAGCCGGCAAGCGACGTGCTCCATCTGTTTGAGCCGGTGCCGCAATTGCTGAAGAATGTCCGCTTTGCAGGCGGCAAGCCGCTTGAGGCAGAGAGCGTGAAGCAGGTGATTGCGGCGGCCGAAGCCGAACTCAATGGATCGGGCCGCCTCGTCATTCGCCCCTCCGGCACCGAGCCCGTTATCCGCGTGATGGCCGAAGGCGATGATGCAGGGCAGGTAGAACGCGTTGTCGATACGATCTGCGATGCCGTGAAGGCGGCGGCCGCCTGATGCTGGAGATGCGCCCCGATTGCGAACGCTGCGGCACGGACCTTCCCGCGCACGTGGCGGGTGCGTTCATCTGCTCGTTTGAGTGCACCTTCTGCGCGGACTGCACCGAGGCGCTCGATGACCGCTGCCCCAATTGCGGCGGCGAACTGGTGGACCGCCCGACGCGCGGCAAGGCGCTGCTGGCCAAACACCCCGCTTCGACCGAACGGAAGCACAAAGGGTGACGGCACGCATCCTCATCATCGCCGGATCGGATTCAGGCGGTGGGGCTGGTATTCAGGCTGACATCAAGACCGTGACGATGCTTGGCGGCCACGCGATGACCGCAATCACCGCCATCACCGCGCAAAACACCTTGGGTGTGACGGGCGTGCACCCGGTGCCCGCGCAAATGGTGATCGATCAGATTGATGCGGTGGCGCGCGACATTGGCGTCGATGCGATCAAGATCGGGATGATCGGCGCGGCAGAAACCGCGCATCGTGTTGCAGACCGCATCGCACAGCTTGGCGCGCCCATTGTTTTTGATCCCGTGATGGTGGCGACAAGCGGTGCTGCACTTGCCGATGACAACACGATTGCCGCCTTTGCCCGGCTCATGGACATGGCGACGCTCACCACGCCCAATTTGCCTGAACTGGCAGCCCTTGGCGGAGAGGCGGCGGCGCTGCGCCATGCGGGCACATTGTTGGTGAAGGGCGGCCATGGCGATGGCCCGATGCTCATCGACCATCTTGTCGATCACAGTGGAGAGGTCGCCCGCTGGGAAGATGCCCGCATCGAAACGACGAGCACCCACGGCACGGGTTGCACGCTCGCCAGCGCCATCGCCACCGGGCTGGGGCAAGGCATGACGCTGATCGACGCGATAGACCGCGCCCGCCGCTTCGTGCGCGCCGCCATTCTGGCCGCACCCGGCCTTGGCCATGGGCATGGGCCGATGGGGCATCATGCTGTCGAGCAAGCCCTCTTCTCCCCTCCATCCCGCGTGCGGGAGGGGAACAGGTGATTGTCGCAGGCGTGGACGAAGCCGGGCGCGGACCGCTGGCCGGGCCGGTTGTCGCCGCCGCCGTCATCCTGTGCGAGGGCGGCATTGTGGGCCTCGATGATTCCAAGAAGCTTTCCGCAAAGCGCCGCGCCGAACTGGAAGCGCAGATATTGGCGCGTTGCGTGGTCGGCATCGGCATGGCGAGCGTTGGGGAGATCGACGCGATCAACAATCTGCAAGCGTCCTTGGTTGCGATGACCCGCGCGGTCGAGGCGTTGCCGCACGCGCCCGGCCATGTGCTCGTGGATGGCAACCGCCTGCCGCGCTGGCGCTACAGCGCCGAGGCCGTCATCGGCGGCGATGCGCTCCACCCGTGCATCTCGGCGGCAAGCATCATCGCCAAGGAACACCGCGACCGCATCATGGTTGCCGCCGATTCGGATTACCCCGGCTATGGCTGGGCCTCGAACAAGGGCTATGGCGCGGCAACGCACATGGCCGCCTTGCGCGAATTGGGGCCGACGCCGCTTCACCGCCGGTCATTCGCACCCGTCGCGCAACATTTTTTTGACCTGTGAGTCCGCAGCGCCACACCACTAGGGCTAGAGTCCCTGTGGATAACTTTGCGCCACATATCGTAGGGGACTCGTTTCGTTCCATCCGCAATTGATGGAATCTCAAGCATTTCCGCCGAGTCTCATGACTTGACGCAGGACTCGCGATGACTCACCACGGGCGTTCTGTGCTGATTGGGAGCGTTCAAATGGGGGTTTTGGAAAAGGTCCGTAAGGCCGAGACAAAGGCAGTAGAACTGCCGCTCGACCGGATCATCATGGGCGATTGCATCGCCGGGATGCGCGCACTTCCAGATGCGAGCGTGGATATGGTTTTTGCCGATCCGCCCTATAATCTTCAGCTCGGCGGCGATCTGTTCCGCCCCGAAGGCAAGCGCGTCGATGCGGTCGATAATGACTGGGACAAATTTGACAGCCTCAAGACTTATGATGAGTTTTCGCGCGCCTGGCTTGCCGAGGCGCGCCGCATCCTCAAGCCCAATGGCACTTTGTGGGTGATCGGCAGCTACCACAATATCTTCCGCGTCGGATCGGTGTTGCAGGACGAAGGCTTCTGGATTCTCAACGACATCATCTGGCGCAAGGTGAACCCGATGCCCAACTTCAAGGGCACCCGCTTTACCAATGCGCACGAGACGCTCATCTGGGCGTCAAAGGGCGAGGACGCGCGCTACACCTTCAATTATCGCGCGATGAAGACGCTCAATGACGAGCTTCAGATGCGCTCGGACTGGTCCTTCCCGATTTGCGGCGGGCAGGAACGCATCAAGCGCAACGGCACCAAGGCGCACCCGACGCAAAAGCCGGAGGCGCTGCTCTATCGCATCCTGCTGGCGTGCACGAAGCCGGGCGATGTGATCGTCGACCCCTTTTTCGGCACGGGCACGACGGGCGCTGTCGCCAAGCGCCTTGGCCGCCACTTCATCGGTTTCGAGCGCGAGCATGATTATGTCGATGTCGCCGAAGAGCGCATTGCCGCCGCCCTTCCGCTCGATGAATCCTCGTTGAAGACGATGCAGGCCGATACCGCTGCACCGCGCGTGGCGTTCGGAACGCTCGTTGAAACGGGCTATATCAAGCCGGGCACACAGGTGTTTGACCTCAAGCGCCGCTGGACGGCCACGGTGCGCGCGGATGGCTCGCTGATCGCCGATGCCGCCACAGGCTCGATCCACAAGCTGGGCGCAACGCTACAAAGTGCGCCGAGCTGCAATGGCTGGACCTTCTGGCATTTTGAGGCCGAAGACGGACTGAAGCCTATCGATGCGCTGCGCCAGACCTATTTGCTCGCAACGCAGCCATAAGGATGTGACGCGTGCGGTGCAGACGGTGTAAGCGGCAATCATGATCCACGCGCCCACCGCCACGCTCTATGCGCGGCCCACCGCCTTTATCGACGCGCCTTTTGGCTTTGACGGCCAGTTTGCGCGGCTGGCGGGCGGGCTGCAATTCTTTGCGGCGTGGGAGATCATCTCGGTCGAATGCGGCAGGCGCACGGGCCAGTGGCTCGTGCCGATTGACCGTGTTGACGATCTGCTGGCGGCACTCACCGACGATCAGGCAGAGCGACTGGACACCATGATGACGCGCGCCACCGCGCCACGCGGCGCGATGCAGCTGGGGGAACGCACCATCCGCTTCGACCAGCCCAACATCATGGGTATTCTCAACATCACGCCCGACAGTTTCTCAGGCGGCAGCCAGCATCTGGACGATCCCGCAGGCTCGGCAGCACTTGCGATGCAGATGGCCGAAGATGGGGCTGCGATCATCGACCTTGGCGGCGAATCGACGCGCCCCGGCGCAGCCGATGTGTGGGAGCAGGATGAGATTGCCCGCGTCGTGCCGGTGGTGGAACGGTTGCGCAACAGCGGCATCGCCATGTCGCTCGACACGCGCAAGGCCGCCGTCATGGAAGCGGGGCTGGCGGCTGGCGCGCACCTCGTCAATGATGTCTCTGCCTTGCTCTATGACGACCGCGCGCTGGATGTCGTCGTGCGCTCAGCCTGCCCTGTGGTGCTGATGCACTATCCCGGCAAGCCGACCGACCCGCACGGCAATGACGGCTATACCGACCCGCTGATCGAAATTTACGACTGGCTCGAAGCGCGCATCGAGGCGGTGGTGGCCGCAGGCGTCGAGCGCAGTCGCATCATTGCCGATCCGGGCATCGGTTTTGGCAAGCGCAGCGTGGCCGATAATCTCGCTATCATGAATGGCCTCGCGCTCTATCACGGGCTTGGCGTGCCGATTTTGCTCGGCGCAAGCCGCAAGCGCATCGTCGGCGCACTCTCGAACGAAGCGCCAGCCGACAAGCGCCTTGGCGGTTCACTCGCGCTCGCACTCAAGGCCGCCGAACAGGGCGCGCAGATCATCCGCGTGCATGATGTGCATGAAAGCGTTCAGGCCATCCGCGTCTGGCGCGGCCATCGTGATGCGGCGCTCAGCCCGGCCTGATCGCCGCTAGCGGACTTTAAGGCCAAGTTCCGCCAGCAACTGCCCCGCCTGCGCCTTTGAGACAGTCGCCCCGCGATAGCGGGCGGCGTCGATCAGGCGCAATCCACCCAGATCAGCGCCACGCAAGTCCGCGCTATCAAAGCGGCAATCGGCCAGATTGGCATCGCGCAGCGAGCAGGCCTCGAACAGCGTGTCGCGAAAATCACATTTGCGCAGGTCAGCCTGCTCAAAATCGACGCGCACCAGCTTTTGCTTGCGGAAGGATTGTCCCGGCAGCCGCGCGCCGATAAGCAGTGTCTCTTCCAGATGCACGTCCATCATCCGCGCATCAGTGAGGTCAGCCCCCGTCAGCTTGCAGCCGACAAAACGTGTCGACATGAGCGTTGCGCCGCGAAACTGGGCATTGTTGAAATCACAGCCTGAAAACACCGCCTCGGTCAGCCGCGCGCTCACAAAATCGGCGAACGCCCCACGGCATGAGGCAAAGTGTGCACCTTCAAGCTCAGCGCCCACAAGCCGTGCATTGCGCAAGCTGCATCGCTCGAACTGCCAGCCCGCCAGATCAAGCTCCGAAAGATCGGCTTCGTCGAGATCGCAAGAGACAAGGTGGCGCGGCGCGCCCTGAAGCGCGACCATATCAGCGCGCGTCAGCAGTGCGCCGTCAACAATGGGGTGTGATGTCATGCCGCGCCGTAGCGCAGCTTGCGGCCGATGCCCAACAAAGTCGTCAGGCGACTTCGCTGATGCCCAGTTCAGCAAGCTTGCGGTAGAGCGTCGAACGACCAATGCCGAGGCGGCGGGCAACTTCGGTCATGCGCCCGCGATAATGGCCGATGGCAAGGCGGATGATGTCTGCCTCAATATCATCAAGCGGGCGCATATGCCCGTCTGCCATATAAAGCGTGACGCCCGCTTCCTGATTGGCATTGGCCGCATCCGGCAGGTTGCGGGGAAGCGAATGACTGGCGATCTGCGGAAAGTCCGCAACCGTCAGCGCATCGCCTTCGCACAGCACGGCGGCGCGGAAGAGCACATTCTGCAACTGGCGGACATTGCCCGGCCAATCATAGCTGACGAGCAAGTCCATCGCCGCATCGGTAATCCCCATGTCGCGCAAGCCCGGCTGCTTGGCGATGCGCGCCAGCAAATGCCGCGAGAGTGCGGGAATATCGCCCAGCCGCTCGCGCAGCGGCGGGATCGTCAACTGGACGACATTGAGGCGATAATAAAGATCTTCGCGGAAAGTGCCTGCCTCAACCGCTTCGGCCAGCCGCGTATTGGCAGCAGCCACGATGCGGACATCAACTTCGCTCGCCGCGCGCGCACCCACTGGGTGCACCTCACCCGATTGCAGATAGGCGAGCAGCTTGACCTGCACGTCCATCGGCATTTCGCTCACTTCATCGAGGAAGAGCGTGCCCCCATCGGCATCCATAAACTTGCCGACATGACGCGCAAACGCGCCCGGAAACGCGCCCTTTTCATGCCCAAAGAGATGCGAATCGATGAGATTGGCGGGCATGGTGCCGCAATTGACCGTCACCATCGCGCGTTTGGCGCGCGGCGAGGCGGTGTGGATCGCTTCTGCCACCACTTCCTTGCCAACGCCCGTTTCGCCCTCGATCAGGATAGGCAGCCGCGCACGCGCCGCTTTTGCCGCAATCGCCAGCGCCGCCCGAAAATCGGGCGCGGACCCCACGATTTCATCAAAACCAAGCGGGGCAGAAATCTTTTCGGTCAGCGGGCGTAATTCGCCGGATGCAAGCTGATCGTCCACCGCCGCATCAAGCGCGGCCAGCAGCCGGTCCGGCGCGATGGGTTTGACGAGAAAGTCCGTCGCGCCCGCGCGCATCGCTTCCACCGCCATGCCGACATCGCTCACCGCCGTGAGCATCAATATGGGCAAAGCCTGCCGACGCGCCTTGATTTCGCGGATGAGCGCCACGGCTTCTTCGCTGTGCATCGAGTGATCGAGCAGCACCGCATCAAGCATCATGCCATCGCGCGTGCCGAGCGTGGCAATCGCGGTTTCCGAATCACCTGCAAACACCGTGCGCCATCCCGCACGCGCCGCAAGCGCGGAAACCAGCCGCTGCTGCGCTGGTTCGTCATCAATGAGCATGACCATTCTCATGCCAGTCGGCGTCATAATGCCCCCAAAACCCTGTCCCGTTTCAGGACGCTTCTATCGTTTAACCGTAAAGACGGGCTTAATCGCGTGACGGGCAACACAGTTGCCCCTCAAACACCCAGTTTCGTGCGCGATCGATGAATGGAGACTTGAGGCGCGCGTGCTGGCTCATTAAAGCCTCATCAAACACAATTTTGGGAGCATGAAGGCCATGGCCAGCCAGAACGACATGAAGGCGCATAACGAAACATTCGCCGGGGTGATGACTTTGCTCAAATGGGGCACGATCGCCGCGTCGCTGGTCGCTATCCTCATCATCGTTCTGATCTCGAACTGACGTGACGAAAATCTCCGTTTTCAAGGAAGCGACCGCAGGCGAAACCCGCGTCGCCGTGACGGCGGAGACCGTCAAGAAGTTCATTGCGCTTGGTGCAACGGTCTCGGTGGAAGCGGGGGCGGGCGCTGGCGCGTCGATTGCCGATGCGGATTACGCCGCAGTTGGCGCCACCATCGGCACGGCGGCAGACGTTGTGAAGGATGCCGACATCGTGCTGGGCGTGCAGGGTCCAAACCCGGCAGCACTTGCAGGCGCAAAGCCCGGCGCGTGGATCGTCGCGGGTCTTGACCCCTTCGGCCAGCGCGACAGGGTTGATGCCTATGCCGCCGCCAATGTTGAGGCGCTGGCAATGGAGTTCATGCCGCGCATCACGCGTGCGCAATCGATGGACATACTTTCCTCGCAGTCGAACCTGTCGGGCTACAAGGCCGTGATCGACAGCGCCGCGACCTATGGCCGCGCCTTCCCGATGATGATGACGGCGGCGGGGACGGTGTCTGCCGCGCGCGCCTTCATCATGGGCGTGGGCGTCGCCGGGCTTCAGGCCATCGCCACGGCCCGCCGTCTGGGCGCGCAGGTGTCTGCCACCGATGTCCGCTCGGCGACCAAGGAGCAGATCGAATCGCTCGGCGCCAAGGCCATCTTCGTTGAGGCCGTAAAGGGCATCGAGGGCGAAGGGTCGGGCGGCTATGCCACCGAAATGTCTGACGAATACAAGGCCGCGCAGGCTGAGCTTGTGTCAGCGCATATCGCCAAGCAAGACATTGTCATCACAACGGCGCTCATCCCCGGTCGCGCCGCCCCGCGCCTCATCAGCGATGCGCAGATCGCCAGCATGAAGCCCGGCAGCGTGATCTTCGACCTTGCGGTTGCGCAGGGTGGCAATGTTGAAGGCTCGGTGGCCGACGAAATCGTCGTAAAGCATGGCGTGAAGATCATCGGCTATTCAAACACTCCGGCACATCTCGCCGCCGACGCCTCGGCGCTGTTCGCGCGCAACCTCTATAATTTCCTCTCGGCCTTCTGGGACAAGGACGCAGGCAAGCCCGTCCTTCCCGATGACGACGAAATCACCGCCGCCATCCGCCTGACCCAGGGCGGCAAGGTGGTGAACGCCCGGCTGTTGGGATAGCGAAAGGCAGGCTCATGGACTTTATCTCGATCCTCTCCATCTTCGTGCTGGCCTGCTTTGTCGGCTATTATGTCGTCTGGTCGGTCACGCCCGCGCTGCACACGCCGCTGATGGCGGTGACCAATGCGATCTCCTCGGTCATCATCGTCGGCGCGCTGATCGCCGCCGCGCCTGTCGGCAGCTTTGGTATGGCGAAGATCCTCGGCCTCGTCGCGGTCGCGCTTGCCAGCGTCAATATTTTCGGCGGCTTTGCCGTGACCGAGCGGATGCTCGCCATGTATAAGAAGAAGGACCGCTAGGGGCGGTAAAACGCACCCGGCGGGCAATCAGGGGAGGCCCGTCCATGTTCGTCGGTCATTTCGCGCCCGCGCTTGTTGCCGCCACACAGCGCAAGGCGCCAAGCCTGCCCCTGCTGTTCATCGGCGCCCAGCTTGTTGACTGGGCCTTTTTCGGCTTCGTGCTCGCCGGTATTGAGCATATGCGCCTCGTGCCGGGGTTCACCGTCTCCAACCCGATGGACCTTTACGATATGCCCTATACGCACAGCCTGTTGGGCAGTGCCGCGTGGGCGGCGGGTTTTGCGGCTCTCATCTATGCCATAATGCGCAACAAGAGCGCGGCGCTCATTGCCTTTGCCGTGGTGCTCTCGCACTGGCTGCTCGATCTGCTGGTCCATGCGCCAGACCTGACACTGGCGGGGCTGCCGCCCAGACTGGGGCTGGGCTTGTGGAATCTGCCCGCCATTGAAAAGCCGCTTGAGATTGGCATCACCCTAGGCGCACTCTGGCTCTATGCGCGGGCGACAGGCGGGATGCGCGCGGGCGTGTGGGGGCTGGGCGCGATCCTGCTGCTGCTTCAGGCGATTGACTGGTTTGGCGCAAAACCGACCGAAGTCGATGCCTTGATGACGCTGCTGGCGTGGTTCGGCTATGCCGTTGCCACGCTGGGCGCGTGGTGGGCTTCGCGCGGCGAAAGGCGGTTTAGCGGATCGCCTTCACGAACGGCTTGATCGCGCGCACCGCCGTTTCTCGCAGCACACGCCAGGGGTAGCGCACCAGCGTTTCAGCCAGCGCATCGAGCGCGCCTGGCGATTTCACATCCGCGCCCGGTCGGATAGCGAAATGATCGCCCAGCACCGAGCCGGGGCGCTGCCGCCCCTTGACGCGGTTGGTAACATTCTCACCATGGATCACCTGCACCCAGGCCAGACCATCCTCAATCTGGCGCAGCGTGAACGCCTCTGCGAGCAATGTGTGCGGCTTGCACCAGATCGTCTTGAAATCGGATGCATCCTCAACGACCGAGGCAAAGGGATTGCTCTCATCGCGCGCGCTGAACACCCAGCCATCGCGCCAGGCAACGCCATCGGGGAAATTGAGCGCCGTCCCCGGCGGAACATCCTGCGCCACAGCCTGCAACCGCGCCACAAAGTCGCGCGCGAGCGCATCGTCATTGTCGAGCCGCGTGGTGAGGAGGCGCTGTGCACCCGCCGCCATGTGTGCGCGCACATCCGCAATGACGGTTTCAGGCGGAAGCGCATCGCGGAACAGGGCGACGAACGGAAACTCCTTCTGGCAGCGTTCAATCCGCTCGCGGAAAAGCTGCGGCGTCGCGGTGTCGAAATAGATGATCCAGACGAAATCGCGCAGCGTCTGCGCCGCGACCGCAGGAAGGCAATATTGCTCGAAAATGTCGAAACGACGCTCCAGCCAGCCGGTGCGCGCGCGAATTTCAGCCTCGCGGCCCGGCGTCGGCACGTTGAAGCGCGTCAGGATGATGTGGCTCAAATCAGACAAGGCATCCTCGCTTCGCATCAAAGTTCAACCGCGCTTGGTCCGTTGCGCCATTCGGCTCGACGCGCCCATGCGCTGCCCCATTCGCGCGCCTTGGCGGCATAGCGCGCAGGGAACAGCGCACCCAGAAGGCGAAAAGAAAAGGCACGGACAGCAACGTGCGCAAGGCTTGCGCTCTTGCCGACAACACGCCCCAACCCGGCATATTGGCGCTCGATAAGGCCGATCCGTGCACCCATGACATAGGCGATCTTGCTGGCATGGCTGGTGGCGCTCGCGCCGCCATAATGGATGATGCACGCACTGGGCGTCATCAACGGACGCGCACCCGCCGCGCGCGCACGCGCGCACAAATCGGCCTCTTCGCCATACATGAAGAAGCGGCGATCAAATCCGCCCAGTCGGTTCCAGAAGGCCCGCTCGATCATCAGGAAGCAGCCAGAGACAATGTCTACCCGGCGCTCGCTGTCGCGCTGCCATGCGCCCAGACCTTCGGGGTTGAAGGCCTCAAACCGGCGCAGCAATCCCCGCAGACCAGAGGCGAAGGAAACGGCGCTCCACGGCGTGATCTTGCCCCAGACCGAGGTGGGGTTGAGCCGCCCATCGGCAAATTGCGTGCGCCCGCCCCAGATACCCGCATCCGGGTGGGCACGGGCGAAGGCAACAAGTTTGTCAATCGCACCATCGAGCACGACCGTATCGGTGTTGAGAAGAAGAAGATATTCGCCGCGCGCCTGCTCTGCTGCGATGTTGTTCGCCTTGGCAAAGCCATGGTTCACGGCTTCGGCGATCAGGCGGACTTGCGGAAACGCCGCCGCAATCGCTTCGGCTGATCCATCGGCGGAGCCATTATCCACCATGATGAGTTCAAACGGCGTGTCGTGCGTCTGCGCATAGACCGACCGAAGGCACGCCAGCGTCATCTCGCGCGTGTTCCAGTTGACCATCAGGATCGAGAGTTCAGGGTTGGCACCCGTCATCCTGCCCGCCTTGCCGGAGATAAGGAAAAAGGGCGGAGCACAGGCGCTGGCCCGTCTCCGCCCCTTGTCTCATTGCGCCTAGAGCTTGGCGGGAACGCCAGCGGCGGGCTTGGCAGCCGGAGCGCCAGCAGGCTTGGGCGGTGCAAAGCCGGTCTGATACTTCACGCCTTCACGACGCTTCTTCACTTCGGCTTCAAGCTCCTTGGCAGCGGTTGCGGCAACCGCGCGATTCTGGAGAATGTTCATGGCAACGGCCGTTGCCTGATCGCCTGAAACCGGCTGCGCCTTGCTGTCGGTGATGACGTTGGCGGCAACTGCGCCATTTGTCGGCACCACGAACACTTCACCTGCCGGCAGGTTCAAAATCTTGGTTGAAAGCTCCGGCGGAACCTGAAGCGTATCAAGCTGCGTCGGCTGGCGGCGATACTGGATGCCGTTATCGATGAGCCACTTTTCGATGTCCGTCAGCGTCTTGAGCGGCGCAAGTTCACGCAGCTTCGCCTGATCCGAAGGCACCGGAAAAAGAATCTGATCCACCGTCAGCACCTTGCGGTTGGCGAACAGCGTCGGGTTGCCGGCAATGAAGGTCTTGGCTTCCTGAAGTGTCGGCTTCTTGGTCTGGCTGGCGATATTCTGCTGGAGAAGTTCAACCAGCACGGCCTCTTCAGCGCGCTGCTTCAGCAGCTGAAATTCAGGCGAGTCGTCCAGCTTCTTTTCGCGGGCGAGATCCGCCAGAATCTTGCGATCAACAATGCGCTGGAGGGCGGCCTGTTCGATCAGCTTGCGCTGCGCCCCGCTGGGCAGGTTCGCACCCTTCAACTCGGCGTTGAGCTCATGGATGGTGACATCCTTGCCATCAACCGTGGCAATCGTCTGACCTTCGGGAACGCTGCCCGAACCGCCATTGCCGCACGCTGCAAGGCTGATGGCGGCAGAAGCCAGAAGCATGAACGAGAATGTCTTGCGCATTTGAACTCCCCTCGATGGCCACAGCCGATATGCCGGGCCGAATGAGTGTGGAGCTAGATGGACAGGCCTGTCACGGCAAATGAATTGACCCTTAAATTCCTGTCATGGAGCCGCGCCTAAAAGTCGCGCACCAGCCGCATTGCCACGCCAAGCCAGGCCGGATCATCAAAAATCTGCTGCTTTGCGCCCGCCCCCAGCGGCAAGATCTGGATGCGCGCGCCCTGCCGCCCGATCAGCCGCCCGAAGACGTATCGCCCGGCGGGGCGCGGCACGAGCACATCGCGATTAAGCGCCGCGCCAAAATCGTCTGGCGCGACGCGGCGGCACCAGACGGCATCGCCCGCGCGATAATCGCCCACGCTCGCCTCGACCATGATGGCGACCGTCCCGGCCTCTGGCGCAGGCGCGGCGACGACCTGCTCATGCCGCGGAGCGCTGGCCCCATCTGCACAAAGCAGGGCGGCGACAGGCAGGTCCGCGCGCTCCGGCAACTGGACAAGGTCCGCCGCATCGACGCCCAACGCATCGGCGATGCGGTTGAGCCAATCGACCGATACGGTGCGCGTGCCCGTTTCCAGCCGCCCGATCGTTTGCGCCGTCGTTGGCGGATCGCAACGCACACCAACTTCAGCAAGCGTCAGCCCCTTCGCCCGACGGACTTCTCGAATCCGCGTAATCATGGTTCGCTCCGACGTAAAATTTAACCGATATGGTTTTTCCCTTTCCTACAGATGTGCCGCCATGGCAAGTGAGATTTTCCCAGTCAGGAGATTTCATGCCCCGCATCCTTGCCGAACAGGCACTTCCGCAAGACCAAACGACCGGCACCCGCCGCCCGCCGCGCAGCGTGACCATAAACCTCGCCGAATCGCCACTCGGCTGGCTGCGCGCCCGCGCTTTGGTGAGCGACCGGCAATTTGCCGCAGGTGAGCTTTTACGCCGCGACTATGAGCGCGCCGGGCTTGGCCCCCGCGTCACGATGCGCTGGGATGCGGCACCTGCGGGCGCAGGGCGGCGCGGGGCGGTTGATCCGGCAGGCGCGATGGTTGCGCATTTGCGCGCCAGAGAGCGTTTTGATGCTGCACTTTGTGCCGCAGGTCCGGGCCTGAGCGACATCCTCTGGCGCGTCGTCTGCGCGTGCGAGAGCGTGCCGACATCGGAACGCGCCCTGGGCTGGCCCGCACGATCTGGCCGCCTCGTGCTGACACTGGCGCTCGACCGCATCGCCGATTACTACCGGGTTCCATAACCAAAGACTGGGAGAGCGGCGTGGCACAGGCATTGTGGGTAAAAAAGGACGATCTGACGGCAACCAAATTGGTCGATCTCGATCAGCCAACGCTCGGTGAAGGCGCAGTCCGCCTGCGCGTCGAAAGCTTTGCCGTCACCGCCAACAACGTAACCTATGCCGTGATCGGCGATATGTTCCATTATTGGAATTTCTTTCCCGCAGCCGATGGCTGGGGCATCGTCCCCATGTGGGGCCATGCCGTTGTCGAAGCCTCGAACACGCCCGACATTGCGGTTGGTGAGCGCGTTTATGGCTATCTGCCCATGGCCACGCATCTGGACGTGCAGCCCGGCAATATTTCGGCGGGCGGCTTTGTCGATATGACGCCGCATCGCCAGCCGATGAGCATCTTTTATAATCAGTATAGCCGTCTTGCGGCCGACCCTGAGCATGATCCGGCAAATGAGGATGCGCGGATGCTCTATGGCCCGCTCTTCAAGACGGGCTTTCTGATTGAAGCCTTTTACCAGCGCCATGCCTGGTTTGAAGCGGAAGTGCTTGTCATCACCAGCGCCTCTTCCAAAACCGCAATGGCGCTGGCGCATTGCACGCGGCTCGCCTCGCCCGCCGTCAAACGCGTGGGGCTGACCTCACCCGGCAATCTGGCCTTTGTAAAGGCAACGCATCTCTATGATGAAGTGCTTGCCTATGAAGATATTGGCCGGATTGCGCTGCTGCCGAGTGTTTCGGTTGATTTCGCGGGCAATGCGCGTGTGCTGCACGCCATACATGAAACGCTGGGCGACAATCTGCTTTACTCAAGCACCGTGGGCGCCACGCACGTCGGTGCGCGCGAAGGGGAGGGAGCGCCACTCCCCGGCCCGCAGCCCGTGCTGTTCTTCGCCCCCACCGAGGCGCTGGAGACAGTGAAGGCCATGGGTCCGGCGCGCTTCGCCCAATCCGTCGCGGGAGCATGGGGATCATTTATCGCGGCAGCCAAGGGCTTCATCCGCGTCGATCATCGCGACGGGCTGGCGGCCGCGAATGAGGTGTTTCAGGCAACGCTTGCCGGAAAGGCAAACCCTGATACCGGCGTGGTGATCCGGCCTTAGGGCCTGAGCGGCTCACCCCCGATCCGTTCGGGCTGAGCTTGTCGAAGCCCTGTTCTTTCCCCTTTGCCGCACAGGTGAAGGACAGCCGTTGATGCTGCGCATCGCCTTCGGCCCCGACAAGCTCAGGGCGAGCGGATCGGGATTGAAGCGATCTATATCAAGCCGGACCGGCTATCGCCAATCGCCCGCTGCGGCCATCCAGATGGAAATGGCCGCAAGTGCGGCGGTTTCAGCCCTAAGGATGCGGGGACCAAGCGACACGGCCACGGCTTGCGGCAGCGCCTTGATGGCGGCGCGCTCTTCAGCGTCAAAGCCACCTTCGGGGCCGATAAGGATTGCTGAAGGACCGGGCTTTGCCACCTCGGCCAGCGGCACGCCGCCTTCTTCATCCGCGAAATAGAGCGTGCGACCTTCGGGCCAATCGCGCAGCAAGACGGGCAGCTTTATGCCGTCTGCGATTTCGGGAAGCGCCGTGCGCCCGCATTGTTCGGCAGCCTCCACCATCGTCGCGCGCAGCCGCTCGATATTCATCCGCTCGATGATGGTGCGCCGCGTGAGGACGGGCTGGTAGCGCGCCACGCCCAGTTCGCACGCCTTTTCCACCACCATATCAAGCCGCGCCTTCTTGACGGGTGCTGCAAGCAGCCAGAGATCGGGCACGCTCTCGCGCGGGCGCAGCAGGCCCGTGACACGCAGGATCATGTCGCGCTTGCCGATGGCGGACACTTCGGCCAGCCATTCTCCGGTGCGGTCATCGAACAGCTTGACCGGCGCGCCCTGCTTCATCCGCATGACGTTGGAGAGATAATGCGCCTGCCCGCCTTCGACACGCACGTCATGGCCATCGGCCAATTCGCTGTCGATGAAGAGGCGCGGCGTCGATTGGGGTGGCCAGGCAGGTGTCGCGGGCATAAGGGCGGTTAGCATGAATATGCGCCCGGACGAAACCTCCCTTGTTCCCGACATCGAGCTGACCGGGCTGATGCGCATCCTGCCTGCCGCTGCCCGTCCCTATGCGTCGCTTGCGCGCTTTGACCGGCCGATCGGCTGGTGGCTGCTCTTCTGGCCGTGCCTCTATGGGCTGGGGCTGGCAGGCGGATTGCCGCAGCTCTGGGCACTGGCCTTGTGGATGCTGGCAGGTGCCATCGCGATGCGGGGCGCAGGCTGCGTCTATAATGACATTGTCGACCGCGATCTTGATGCGCAGGTGGAGCGCACGCGCAACCGCCCCGTCGCCAATGGTGCCGTGAGCCTCAAGGCCGCATGGGGCTGGTTGCTCCTGCTTTCCGCCATCGGCCTTGTCGTGCTGCTGCAACTGCGCACCGAGGCGCAGATCGTCGCCATTGCCAGCCTCGCGCCTGTTGCGGCCTATCCTTTCATGAAGCGCATCACATGGTGGCCGCAGGCGTGGCTCGGACTGGTCTTTTCCTGGGGGGCGCTGGTCGGCTGGATCGCATTTGCGCCTGCCGCTCTCCCCATGTTCCTCGTCTATGCCGGCTCGATCTTCTGGGTGATCGGCTATGACACCATCTACGCGTTGCAAGACCGTGAGGATGATGCGCTGATCGGCATCCGCTCGTCTGCGCGCGCGCTGGGCACACGGGTCAAGCCGGGGCTGACGCTCTTTTATGCAGCAGCACTTGGCCTTTGGGCCGCCGCCATCTGGCAGGTTCGCCCGCAGGCGGCAGCGCTTCTGGCGCTCGTGCCCGCCGCGCTTCACCTTGGCTGGCAGGTGGCGACGCTCAAGGTTGATGACGGGGCCGATGCGCTTGCCAAATTCCGGTCGAACCGCTTTGCCGGGCTGCTCGTGGCGCTCGCCATGGCGACGATCGGTGCTTCGGCTTGAGCCTTTGCGCAGGAAGTCCTAAGCGCAATCCATGCTGACCACTGAACAGGCGCGTGAGCGCGCCGCCGATCTTGTCGCCCTGGCCCGCAAGGCCGGGGCCGATGCCGCCGATGCCATTTATGTCGCCGATGCCGCAACCGGCGTGCAGGTGCGGCTTGGCGCGCTCGAAGATGTTCAACGCTCCGAAGGCGAGGAAATCGGCTTGCGCGTGTTCGTCGGCAAGCAATCGGCGAGCGCCTCTTCGTCAGACCTGTCCGCCGATGCGCTGGCCAAGCTCGCCGAGCGCGCCGTCGCCATGGCGGGCCAGGCCCCCGAAGATGAATTTGCGGGCCTTGCGCCCGAAGAGTTGCTGATGCGCAGCGCGCCCGCCGATTTTGACATTGATGACGGCGGAGACGTTTCTCCCCAGGCACTGCGTGATCGCGCCATGGCCGCCGAAGACGCCGCCCGCGCGGTCGCTGGCGTCACCAACAGCGAAGGCGGCAGCGCCAGTGCGGGCCGTGCGCTCGTGGCGCTTGCAACCAGCGGCGGCTTTTCGGGCAGCTATGCAGGCTCCAGCCATGGCGTTTCAGCGAGCGTCCTTGCGGGCGAAGGCTCTGCCATGCAGCGCGACTATGCCTATCATTCGGCGCGGCACCTGTCCGACCTTGATGACGCTGGCGTGATCGGCACCAAGGCGGGCGAGCGCGCCGTGGCGCGGCTCAACCCCGTGCGCCTCAAGAGCGGGCCGACGACCGTCATGTTCGATCCGCGTGTCGCGGGCAGCATGGTAGGCCATCTCGTCGGCGCGATCACGGGCGCTGCCATTGCCCGGCGGACAAGCTTTCTGCTCGATGCACTAGAGACCGAAATCTTTGCCCCCGGCATCACCATCATCGATGATCCGCACCGCATCCGTGGCCTGCGTTCCAAGCCTTTTGATGGCGAAGGCCTGCCGACCTCGCGCCGCGCGCTCATCGACAAGGGCGTGCTGACGACCTGGCTGCTCGATTCCGCCTCGGCGCGCCAGTTGGGCCTCGCGCCCACCGGCCATGCCTCGCGCGGCGTGGGCGGCCCTCCGGGTGCCGGCACGACCAATCTCCACATGGAAGCGGGCACGCACACGCCCGCAGAACTCATGGCCGACATTGTCGAGGGCATTTATGTGACCGATCTGATCGGTCAGGGCGTCAATGGACTGACGGGCGATTACAGCCGCGGCGCATCAGGCTTTGTCATCCGCAATGGCGTGCTGGCCGAACCCGTGGCCGAAGTGACGATTGCCGGAAATCTGAAAGATATGTTCCGCCACGTGACACCCGCCAACGATCTGGCCTTCCGTTACGGGACCAATGCCCCCACATTGCGCGTGGAAGGAATGACTCTCGCCGGTGACTGATCCCCGCCTTGATGCCCTGAGCGACATTGCCCGCGAGGCAGGCGCGCTTGCGCTCAAAAGCTTTCGCGGCTCGTTTGACCTCTGGGAAAAAGCGCCCGGCAATCCGGTGAGCGAAGTCGATATTGCGGTTGACCAGTTTCTGAAGGCAGAACTCAGGCGGCTTGATCCCGATGCGGGCTGGCTTTCGGAAGAAACCGCCGACAATGCCGAGCGGTTGATGCGCCCGCGCGTGTGGGTGGTCGATCCGATTGACGGCACGCGTGATTATGTGCGCGGCCGCGATGGTTGGGCGGTCTCGATTGCATTGGTGGAAGGCGGACGCGCGACGCTGGCCGTGCTCGATGCCCCGGCGCGCAACGAGCATTGGCGCGCGTCACGCGGGAGTGGTGCATGGCGCAATGACGCTGCCATTTCCGCCAGCACGCGCGCTGGCCTGCCCGGCGCGCGCGTGCCCGCAGATGTGCTGCCCAAGGCCGATGCCGATCTGGTAACGGTCTATAAGCCCAATTCGATTGCGCTCAGGATCGCGATGGTCGCCGCCGATGAGGCCGATCTCGTGGCGGCGCTGCGCTGGGGGCATGAATGGGACATTGCGGCAGCCGCGCTGCTCGCTGAAGAGGCAGGTGGCATCGTGACCGATGCGCACGGCAAGCCGCTGCGCTTCAACTCCACCAAAGGCGAGGCGTTCGGCGTCCTCGCAACGGGGGCGGCGCTTCATCCCCATGCGGTTGCCCGGCTGGAAGAACGCGCGAAAAAGCTCTCAGTGCGCTGAAGCCCTCTCCGTCATGCCAGCGCAGGCTGGCGCATCCCGCGCACCCGACCGGTGAGACCCCAGCCTTCGCTGGGGTGACGATGACAGGCTACGGCCTTCCCCACCTCAAACCGTCATGCCAGCGCAGGCTGGCATCTCGTGCACCCAACCTGCGAGACCCCAGCCTTCGCTGGGGTGACGGGAGAGAAGACAAGTGCTCCGCTAGCCGACCTTCGCCACGCCAAGCCGCCCGATCTCGATCTTGGGACAGTGGTTCATCACGACCTTGAGGCCTGCCGCTTCAGCCCGCGCAGCGGCGTCTTCATTGATGACGCCCAGCTGCATCCACACAGCCTTGGCGCCCACGGCAATCGCTTCGTCCACAACGGCACCCGCCGCGTCTGAATTGCGGAAGATGTCCACCAGATCAATCGTCTCGCCAATATCGGCGAGCGAGGCCTTTACCTCTGCGCCATGGATCGTCTTGCCCGCCATGCCGGGATTGACGGGGATGACGCGATAGCCGCGCCCTTGCAGGAAGTGCATCACCTCATTGCTGGCGCGGGCCGGATTGTCCGAAGCCCCCACAAGCGCGATGGTGCGCGTTTCACCGAGCAGGCGGGCAATGTCTTCATCTTGCGTCAGGGCCATGTCAGCCTCCGTGTTGCGAAATCCAGGCAGCGACTTTTGCTGCGATCTCTTCAAAGGCGCGCGCCTGCGGGCTGTTTCCGGCCGCAGGCGGCGTGCCCGCATCAGACGCCTTGCGGATGGCCATATCAAGCGGAATCCGCCCAAGGAAAGGAACGCCCATCGCCTTGGCCGCCGCTTCCGCGCCGCCCGCGCCAAAGGGATCGGAGACTTCACCGCAATGCGGACAGGCATAGCCCGCCATATTCTCGATGATGCCGATGATCGGCACATCGGCCGTGTTGAACAGATCAATCGCGCGCTCGGCATCAATCAGCGCAAGGTCTTGCGGGGTCGAAACGATGACGGCGCCTGCGGGCTTGTGCTTTTGCACCATCGAGAGCTGCACATCGCCCGTGCCCGGCGGCATATCTGCCACCAGTATCTGCGTGTTCGCCCATTCGGCGTCGATCAGCTGGCTCAGCGCATTGCCCGCCATCGGCCCGCGCCACGCAATCGCCTGCCCCGGCTTGACGAGATGGCCCATGGAGAGGAGCGGAACACCAAAAGGCGTTTCAACGGGGATAAGCTTTTGCCCTTCCGCAACGGGTTTCTTGCCTTCGCTTGCGGTGAGGCGCGGCTGCGAGGGACCGTAAATATCGGCATCGACAAGGCCCGTGCGCACGCCCGCTTTGGCGAGCGCCACGGCAAGATTGGTCGAAACAGTCGACTTGCCGACGCCGCCCTTGCCGCTGGCCACCGCGATGAGCATCCGCACGGGCTTTTCGCTCGTCATCGCAATGCGCACTTCGCGAACACCGGGAAGCGTTTTGAGGCGCGCCTCCACCTCGGCGCACAGCGCATCGCGCGCGGTGACTGAAAGGCCGGTCACATCGAGAATAAGCCCTGCCCGCCCATCGGCAAGCCGAGGTGCTGCGGCGCGGCCGGAGACGATAAGCCCCCCCTTGCCGAGCGGATCGGGGATGGCGTCGAGAAGCTGCTTGATCGATTCAATGTCGGACATGACGGCGATTTAAGGTGCGAATTCATCCGCGCCACTGTTTTTCGTGAAATTGCCCCCCTATATGCATCGTCATGAGCGGAAAAACTGGCGGAAAGGCACGCGCAGACGTGCTGAAGGCGGATGCGGGCGGCCCTTGGGGCAACCGTGGTGGCAGCGGATCTGGTGGAGGCGGCTCCGGCGGAGATGGCGGCGGTCCCCGCAATCCATGGAACCTTCCCCCCGGCGGCGGACGCCCCGGTGGACCCAAAGGCCCGTCCGCACTGGACGAACTCGCGCGCCGGATGCGCGATCAATTTGGCGGTGGCGGCGGCGGTGGCACACCGTGGCCGATGATCCGGCTTGGCGGTGCCATCGTGATTGGCCTGTGGATCCTCTTCACCAGCTTCCACTCCATCGCCCCGCAGGAACGCGGCGTGGTAACGACCTTTGGCGCATATTCACGCACGCTTGATTCGGGCATCGGGCTCACACTCCCCGCGCCGATCGAAAAGGTCCGCAAGCTCAACGTCGCTGAAATCCGCACGACCGACATTCCGGCCACTGGCGGCACGCAGAACTTCATCCTGACGGGCGATCAGAACATCATCGACCTTGATTATTCAGTCCGCTGGTCAATCGCCGACCCGGAGCTGTTCCAGTTCCAGCTCACCGACCCTGAAGAGACGATCAAGGAAGTCGCCGAAAGCGCGATGCGCGCCTCACTGTCGCGCGTTGACCTGATTGGCGCGATTGGTGCCAAGCGCGGCATGATCGAAGCCGATGTCGAGCGGCGGATGCGCGCCATTCTTGCGTCCTACCGCTCTGGCGTGCGGATCGAGGGCGTTGCCATCAAGCGTGCCGACCCGCCCAATGAAGTGATCGACGCCTTCAAGGATGTCACCGCCGCGCAGCAGGAAGCGCAGTCGATGCTCAACCAGGCGAACACCTATCAGCAGCAGGTGCTGCAAAAGGCGCAGGGCGAGGCCGCGTCGTTCGACAAGGTGTATGAGCAATATAGGCTCGCCCCCGGCGTCACGCGGCGACGTATGTATTATGAAACGATGGAGCAGGTGTTGGGCAAGCTCGACAAGACGATCGTCGAAACACCCGGTGTGATGCCCTATCTTCCGCTCAACGGCACGGCGCGCAAACTGCCCGATGCAACACCCGCCCCGCAGGGAGGAGCCCGCTGATGGACCGCCTTCTTCGCAACCCGGCCGGGCTTGCCTTCCTTGCCATTGCCGTCCTCGTCCTCTTGGGGGCGACAATCTCCTTCGTGCCCGAAACGCGGCAGGGCGTGGTCGTGCGCTTCGGCCAGCCGGTGCGCATCATCAACGCCTATAAGCCGGGCGAGCAATTCGGCTCCACAGGCGCTGGCGTCATCCTGCGCGTGCCCTTTGCCGAGCAGATCCAGTGGCTCGACAAGCGCGTCCAGTCGATCGACATGGACGAGCAGGAAGTGCTCTCGACCGATCAGCTGCGCCTTCAGGTCGATGCCTTTGCGCGCTACCGCATCATCGACCCGCTCAAAATGTATAAAACCGCGCGCACCGAAGAGCGGCTGGGCGATGCCCTGCGTCCGCTGCTTGGCTCTGCCCTGCGCAACGAGCTTGGCAAGGAGCCATTTGCAGCCCTGCTCAGCCCGGAGCGCGGCAAGGTGATGGAAAATATCCGCATCGGCCTCAACCGCGAGGCGCATCAATATGGCGCCGAAGTCATCGACGTGCGCATCAAGCGGGCAGACCTGCCCAAGGGCGCAACGCTCGAATCCGCCTTTGAACGGATGCGCACCGCACGCCAGCAGGAAGCCGCGACCAAGCGCGCCGAAGGCTGGAAGCAGGCGCAGGTCATCCGCGCAACCGCCGATGCTGATGCTGCGAAAATCTATGCCGCAGCCTTTGGCAAAGACCCTGAGTTCTACGATTTCTACCGGGCGATGCAGTCCTACAAGACGACCTTTGGCGTCGATGGGACCAAGCCGGCAGGCACGACAAACCTGATCCTGTCACCCGGCAATGACTATCTCAGGGAGTTTCGCGGGGGGAAGTAAGCGGGGGCTGAACGGAAAATTTCCGTTCAATTCCGGTTCATCCCGCGCACGGCATCCCGCCCATGGGATGTTGTGAGTTACGCGAAAATCATAGGAGGAATTCCATAGTGCGTTACGCTTATGCCATGACTGCGGCGATGCTTCTGGGCGGCACGGCTGCCACGCTTGCGCTGCAATCTCCGGCCGCTTCCCAGCAGGCACAGAGCGAAGCCATTTCGGGCACCGCGACCTCCGCGCCGCGCCCCGGCGCGCCGATGAGCTTTGCTGATCTGGCAGCGCGGCTCCAGCCCGCCGTGGTCAACATCTCGACCACGCAAAAGGTGCAGGTATCCAACAATCCGTTTGAAGGCACCCCCTTTGGTGATCTGTTCGGCGGCCAGCAGGGCGGCCAGCCGGTGACGCGCGAGGCGCAGTCGCTCGGCTCCGGCTTCCTCATCTCGTCGGACGGCTATATTGTCACCAACAACCACGTCGTCTCGCCGGGGCAACGCGGCGCCGCCGTCAGCTCGATCACAGTGACGTTCCCCGACCGCACCGAATATCCCGCGAAGCTCATCGGTCGTGATCCGACATCGGACCTCGCCGTCCTCAAGATCGAGGGCAAGAACTTCCCTTATGTGAAATTCGGCGACAGCGCCCGCGCCCGCGTGGGCGACTGGGTGGTCGCCATCGGCAACCCCTATGGCCTTGGCGGCACGGTGACGGCAGGTATCGTCTCGGCGCTCCACCGCAACATCAATGGCGGGCCTTCGGATCGCTACATCCAGTCCGACGCGTCGATCAATCAGGGCAATTCAGGCGGACCGATGTTCGACATGAGCGGCAATGTCATCGGCATCAACACCGCCATCTTCTCGCCTACGGGCGGCAATATCGGCATCGGCTTTGCCATTCCGGCGGAAGTCGCCGCCCCCGTTGTCGAAACGCTGAAGGCGGGCGGACGCGTGAAGCGCGGCTATCTGGGCGTCGGCATCCAGCCGCTTGATGAAGGTGCGGCAGATGCGCTTGGCCTCCAGAAGAACCGGGGTGAACTCATCGCCCGCGTCGAGCCGAATGAAGCCGCGGCCAAGGCGGGCATCCGCGAAGGCGATGTGGTCGTCACCGTGGGTGGACGCGAAGTGACGCCCGATCAGACGCTGTCCTTCCTCATCGCCAACCAGCCCGTTGGCGCGCGCGTGCCGATTGAGGTGATCCGTGGCGGCAAGCGCCAGACGTTTACCGCTGTGCTTGGCGAACGCCCCTCGGAAGACAAGCTCGCCACGCTCAATGGCGGCGCGCCGGGGCTGGACCCCGAAGACGACGAAACGACGCAGAACGCCGCCAAGGAATCGCTCGGCCTTGCCGTGCAGGATCTGACGCCCGAAATCGCGCGCCAGCTTGGCCTCACCAACGTGCCGCGCGGCATCGTGATCGGCGCGGTCGATCCCTCAAGCGATGCCGGTGGCAAGGGGCTGCGGCGGGGGGACATCATCCTCTCGGCCAACCAGCAGCCGACGCTGACGGCAGCCGACCTCAACCGCGTGGCAGCAGAAGCCAAGCGCGCCGGCCGGGCCAATGTGCTGCTCTACATCCAGCGCGGCAACAATCCGGCCCGCTACATCGCCATCAAGTTCAAATAAGCCTTTGGGGATCGGGGCGGCGGGCGTGTGGCTCGCTGCCCCGGTTCATTTTTCCAACCACCTCAGAAAATCCGCTCGCCCTGAGCTTGTCGAAGGGCTGTCCTTCACCTGTACGCCAAAGCGAAAGGACAGGGCTTCGACAAGCTCAGCCCAAACGGTGGAGGGGCCAGATTGAGAGAACCCTATCGGGCCAAATCCTTACCCGAAGGGCACAACCTTGTTATCGGCATCATGGCCGATGTCGGCCCGGCCCAGATAGCTGATCCCCGCCTGGGCGCACCAGTGGCGGCACACCTCTTCCTCATTGAGCACGAAATCGGGATCATTCTCAGGAATGTCCGAACAACGCCCCAGCATCAGGCCCGCTACCTGGCGGATGCCGGGGTTTGAGGTAAGGTGGAACAGGCTGCGGTCGATGCGATACATATATTCGCCGACCTCTTCGATCATCAGCACATGGCCTGAAAGATCGGGCTGGAGCGGCGTGCCGAGCAGCTGGCTGAGCACCGTGAGGTTGAAGGCAGCACGCTTCTGGCCGGACTGCTGCACCGTTGAGGGATCGCGCAGCCAGTCAAGCCCGCGCAGCACAGCTGCTTCGCCGCCGTCGCGCTTCATGTCGCTGGGCATTGGCCCGTGCGCGACCTGCCCGATGCCGCGCGCATAAAGCCCGGCCAGCAGAAAGCCGCCATCGCTATACCCCAGATACCGCTTGTCACCCGCTGCGGACGTCAGCCGCGACAATGCATTTTCGGCTATGCGGCACGCGCCATAGCCGCCGCGCGCAAACCAGATCGCGTCAATCGACGGGTCGTTCGCCAGCTCGACAAAGGCATCGGCGCGTGCGGCATCCGGCCCGGCGAAATGGCCTTCGGTCAAAAAACATTGCGGGTGGATGATGAACTCCGGCGCATCCGCCCCCAAGGCCTCGCGCGCCAGCCCCGGCAGGCGCCCCGCCACCACCTCTTCAAGACGGCAGGAGGGCGCGACAATCCCTATTCTCACCCGCTCGTCCTCACTGGTTCAGGCGCACCGTCTGGAAGGGATCGCACTGGTCGGGATCGCCCGTTTCCAGCCCGCGCTTGAGCCACGCCATGCGGTCTGCCGCCGAGCCATGCGTGAAGGCTTCGGGCACGACCCTGCCCTGCGCTGCCTGTTGCAGCACATCGTCGCCAATCTGGTGTGCGGCCCGCAGGCCCTCTTCCACATCGCCGGGGTCCATCCGGTCCTTGTTCTTCGCCGCCCAGACGCCTGCATAGCAATCCGCCTGCAATTCCATCGCGACTTGAAGCTTGTTGCCATTCGCCTCGCTCAGCTTTTGCTGCTGCGCGCGCACCTGATCGGCAATGCCTGTCAGATACTGGATATGGTGCCCCATTTCATGCGCAATGACATAGGCCTGCGCAAAATCGCCCGCTGCGCCAAAACGCTCTGAAAGCTCATTGTAGAAATCGGTATCAAGATAGATGCCCTGATCCGCCGGGCAGTAGAACGGCCCCATCGCCGATTGTGCGGCACCACAGCCAGACTGGCCGTTGCGCGTGTAAAAGACGAGCTTCGGCTCACGATATTTCCCCGGCGCAAAAGCCGCTTCCCATGTCGTGTTGGCAGAGGCGAGCACCTGACAGCTGAATTTGGACGCCGCATTGGCCTCGCACTTCAGACCGCCTTCCGGCCCGGCGGGCGCGGCTTGCGGCGTCTGCCCCACAGGCGCGCCGCCCCCACCGCCACCGATGATCTGCCATGGGTCGATGCCCAGCTTGGGGCCGACGAGAAACAGCAGCAGGATAAGCACGATCGTGCCGCAGCCCATGCGCCCGCCACCCAACGACAACATACCGCCGCCCATGGGGAAGCCGCGTCCCCCGCCCGAACCGCGCTGGTCCTCTACGTCCACACCCGATGTATCAATATCGTCCAGCCGCATAACGCACTCCTCGGCATATCCGTGAAAGACATTGCACCGCCCGCTGCGCTGTTGCAATCCGGCGCTCTCAACCAGTTGGAGTCTCACATGATCCTCAAAGGCAAAACCGCGCTCATCACAGGCTCCACATCGGGAATCGGCGCAGCTTGCGCGACAGCTCTTGCACGCGAAGGCGCTGCCGTGATGCTCAATGGCTTTGGCGACCCCGCCGCCATCGAGGCACAGCGGCAGGAGCTGGAAAAGCTGAGCGGCGCCAGGGCGCTCTGGTCCGGCGCGGACATGACCAAGCCCGAAGAGATCGCCATGATGGTGGAAGAGTGCCACGAAAAGCTCGGCGGGCCGGACATTCTCATCAACAATGCAGGCGTCCAGCACGTTGCGCCGGTCGATGAATTTCCGCTCGAAAAATGGGACCAGCTGATCGCGCTGCTGCTGTCTGCCCCCTTCCTCGCGATGCGCGCGGCGCTACCGCACATGAAGAAAAAGGGCTGGGGCCGCATCATCTCAACAGCCTCGGCGCACTCGATCGTCGCAAGCCCCAACAAATCGGCCTATAATGCCGCCAAGCACGGGCTGATGGGGCTGACCAAAACGGCGGCGCTCGAAGTCGCGCAAAAGGGCATCACGGTGAATTGCATCTCACCGGGCTATGTCTGGACGCCGCTTGTCGAAAACCAGATCCCCGATACGATGAAGACGCGCGGGCTGACGCGCGAACAGGTCATCAACGATGTGCTGCTCGGTGCAATCCCGCAAAAGCAGTTCGTGATGCCCGATCAGATCGCCGCGATGGCGCTGTTCCTGTGCCGCGACGAGGCAAGCGCCGTTACCGGCAGCAACATGGTCGTCGATGGCGGCTGGACCGCGCAATAGGGGGCTGAACGGGGCGATAGAGCGGCACTGGCTTCTCTTACAGCCAGATCCCCTCACCGTTTGCCCCGACAGGCTCAGCCCAAACGGAAGAGAGGATGTCCGACTACCCAGCCCCCTTGCCCTTGGCGCGTCATCGGCGCATCCTTGCGCGCAACAGGGAGCTTATCGCATGACGCGCCACTTCATTCTGGGGCTTGCTCTTCTGACAAGCCCTGCTTTTGCAGCTTCGGAAGAGTCAAACCTCCGCACAGCCGATTGTCGGCCGACCTTTGCCAGCGCCAACGCCAGCGCCGCGCCGCGCCGCTTCGCCGATGGGCAGCCGCAGCAGCGCACGCCCCGCAAGGACAAGCCGCGCGACGCCCGCCCCAAGGATGCGCCACGCCCCTGCCTCCATCTGGCGGCGGCATAGGGCGGCGCAGATGATCCGCAAGCTTGCCCTGCTGCTGCTCACACTTGCGGCTTCGGGCCTGCTTGTCTGGACCAGACCCGTGCGCACCGCGCGGGCGCTGCTGGCCCAGAGCGTGATCGCGGCAGGCGGAACGCTGCTTGCCGCCAACCGCCCAACAGCGAGCGGCCTGGCAGGGCGCTTCCTCATTCTCTTCGGCATATCGGGCGTCGCGCTGGCGCTGCGGGCCTATATGTGGGGCGGGGCGCACATTGACGACGTGCAACTGGCGATCTCGCTTGCTGCCATGGTGATCGGGGCGAGCATCTTCGTCATCATGTGTCCGGCGGACCAGTCATTGGCCGATCAATTGCGGAATGTGCGCGCCTCTTTCCTGCGAAGCGGCCCTGTCCGGCTCGCAAAAAGCGAATTGCGCGTCATCCGCTTCGCGCTCGCGCCGCCCGCGCCAAATCGCATCGAGGCACATGGCGAGCGAAAATTCTGGATGAGCCGCGATGCGACGCAACTCGCCTGGGCGTTTGTTGTCGTCGCACTCGTGGAATCGCTGGCGCTCCACCTGCTCGTCGGCGCACTCGCGCATATTTGGCTGTGGGTGGTCGCACTGCTTGCCGATGTGACGATCCTTTACGCCATCGGCATCGTGCGCTCGCTCTCGCGCCAGCCCGTCACGCTGCATAACAGCGGCGAGATCGACATTCGGGTAGGCATATTGTTCCGCTGCCAGATCGATATCGGGAATGTGGTGCAGGCAGGCACGCCGGTCGGCACGACTGCCGACCGCAAGCAGACGCTCAATGGCAATCTTCTCTCTGCCCCCAATGTGGAGTTGCGCCTGCATATGCCGGTGGACGCGCACATATTGGGGCTATTCCGCCGTCCGGTGCGCGTCATCCGGCTGAAGATCAGCGACGGCCCGGCCTTTCTTGCGGCGTTGGCGGAGGCGGAAGGCAACTCCGCTGCTCTGACATTATAGCCCCACTTTCCGCTCGCGCTGAGCCTGTCGAAGCGCGGTACTTTTGCATCGGAATTGTCGAGCGTGTTGCAGCGCAGGTTGAGCGGACTTTGGCAAACAGAGAAGGACGGGCCTTCGACAAGCTCAGGCCAAACGGGCTTGGGGTTTGGACACGCGCCCCATTCCGCACAGGGTGTGCAGATTTCCCGTCATGCCAGCGCAGGCTTGCATCTCGTGCACTCAACCGGCGAGACCCCAGCCTTCGCTGGGGTGACGATAACAGGCGACTGCCTTCCCCACCTCCAACCGTCATGCCAGCGCAGGCTGGCATCCCGCGCACCCGACCGGTGAGACCCCGGCCTGCGCTGGGGTGACGTTGAGGGACTTGGGTGTGCCTGCCGAAGGGTGGAGCTTCCGGGCTACCGCAAATCGGGCGCCGCCGCTTCCGCCTTGAGCAGCGCAATCGCCTCATCAAGCGTCATGATGCGCTGGCCGTCTGACCCCAGCGTGCGGATGGCGACCTTGCCTTCTTCCGCCTCGCGCATCCCGACGACCAGCAAATGCGGCACCTTCGCCAGGCTGTGCTCGCGCACCTTGTAGTTGATCTTCTCGTTCCTGAGATCGGTCTCGACGCGGATGCCTGCTGCGGCCAGCTTTTCAGCCACCTGCTGCGCATAGCCATCGGCATCCGACACGATGGTCGCGACAACGGCCTGCACCGGCGCCAGCCAGACCGGGAAGCGGCCCGCGAAATGCTCGATGAGGATGCCGATGAAGCGTTCATAAGAGCCGAAGATTGCGCGGTGGAGCATCACCGGGCGGTGGCGCTCGCCATCCTCGCCCACATAGGTCGCATCGAGACGTTCGGGCAGAACCCGGTCCGACTGGATCGTGCCCACCTGCCAGGTGCGACCAATTGCGTCGGTCAGATGCCATTCGAGCTTGGGCGCGTAGAAAGCGCCTTCGCCGGGCAGTTCTTCCCAGCCATAGTCTGGCGTCGCCAGCCCTGCGCGGGCCACGGCGTCGCGCAGTTCATTCTCTGCCTTGTCCCAATCGGCATCGCTGCCAAAGCGTTTTTCGGGGCGCAGCGCGAGCTTGATCGAATAGGTGAAGCCGAAATCCTTGTAGATCCGGTCTGCCAGCGCGCAGAAATCCTGCACTTCGGCGACGATCTGGTCTTCACGGCAGAAGATGTGCGCATCGTCCTGCGTGAACTGGCGGACGCGCATCAGCCCATGGAGCGCGCCGTGCGGCTCGTTCCTGTGACAGCAGCCATTTTCATAGATACGCAGCGGCAGATCGCGATAGCTCTTGATGCCTTGCCGGAAGATGAGGACGTGCGCCGGGCAGTTCATCGGCTTTAGCGCCATCCAGTCGGCCTCGCCCGAAATCACGGGGCCTTCATCCTCGGTATTGGGCACTTCATCGGGGATGACGAACATATTCTCGCGATATTTGCCCCAATGGCCCGATTGCTCCCATTGGCGCGCGTCCATCACCTGCGGCGTCTTCACTTCCTTATAGCCCGAAGCGTCGATGGCGCGGCGCATATAGGCCTCAAGCTCGCGCCAGACCTTGAACCCATTGGGATGCCAGAACACGCTGCCATGCGCTTCGGCCTGGAGGTGGAACAGGTCCATCTCCGCGCCCAGACGGCGGTGGTCGCGCTTCGCCGCTTCCTCCAGCCGCGTCAGATGCGCATCGAGTTGCTTCTTGTTGAGCCAGCCGGTGCCATAGACACGGCTGAGCTGCGCGTTCTTCTGATCGCCGCGCCAATAAGCGCCCGACACGCGCGTCAGCTTGAACGCCGCCGGATCAAGCTTGCCGGTGGAGGCAAGGTGCGGCCCGCGGCACATATCCATCCAGTCGCTTCCCGACCAGTAAACCGAAAGTTCTTCGCCTTCGGGCAGTTCAGCCGCCCATTCGGCCTTGAAGCTTTCGCCCTCAGCGGCCCAGCGCGCGATGAGATCGGCACGCGACCAGACTTCACGGCGCAGCGGTTTATCGGCGGCGATAATCTCGCGCATCTTCGCTTCGATGGCGGGGAGATCATCCTCTGTGATCGGGCGCTGCGGCGCAAAGTCGTAATAAAAGCCATCATCGGTCGATGGACCAAAGGTGATCTGCGTGCCGGGAAAAAGCGCCTGCACGGCTTCTGCCAGAATATGCGCAAAGTCATGCCGGGCAAGGTCAAGCGCATCCACCTCGTCCTTCGCGGTCACGAGCGCGAGCGCGCTATCGCCTTCGAATGGACGACCAATATCGCGCAGCTCACCATTTACGCGCGCGGCAATCGCCGCCTTGGCAAGGCCGGGGCCGATGGCCGCCGCAACATCGGCAGGGCTCGAACCGGCGGCCACTTCGCGCACCGAACCATCGGGAAGGCTGATCTTGAACATCTGGGTCATGGCGGCAGCCTATGCCCTGTGCGCCGGAATCAATCAACCGGAGGGTTCATCCCTCCATCGCCACCCCAGCGAAGGCTGGGGTCTTGCAGGCAGGGTGCACGAGATGCCAGCCTACGCTGGCATGACGGGTCGGGCGGGTGCTCCCATGCTGACCCTCCCATTCGCGTCACCCCAGCGAAGGCTGGGGTCTCGAAGGCCGGGTGCACAAGATGCCAGCCTGCGCTGGCATGACGGGTCGGGCCGGTGCTCCCATGCTGCCCCTCCCATTCGCGTCACCCCAGCGAAGGCTGGGGTCTCGAAGGCAGGGTGCACAAGATGCCAGCTTGCGCTGGCATGACGGGTCGGGCCGGTGCTCCCATGCTGACCCTCCCATTCGCGTCACCCCAGCGAAGGCTGGGGTCTCGAAGGCAGGGTGCACGAGATGCCAGCCTGCGCTGGCATGACGGGTCGGGCGGGATGGGCGCGGCGGATTGGTGCCGTTACGGCACCAGCACCGTATCCTCCGCCACCGGCAGCATCTTGGGGTAATCGAGCGTATAATGCAGTCCGCGGCTTTCCTTGCGGCGGAGCGCGGAGCGGATGATGAGATCTGCCACTTCCACAAGGTTGCGCAGTTCGATGAGGTCGGGCGTCACGCGGAAGTGGCTGTAATAATCCTCCACTTCCTGCCGCAGCAGATCAATGCGGTGCTTGGCGCGCTCCAGCCTTTTGGTGGTGCGCACGATGCCGACGAAATTCCACATGAAATGGCGGATTTCGCGCCAGCATTGCTGGATGACGACTTCCTCGTCACTGTCGGTCACGCGGCTCGCATCCCATGGACGGATGGGCGGTGGCGGCGGCAGGCTCTCCCAATTGGCGTCAATGTCGCGCGCGCAGGCATCGCCGAACACGAGACATTCGAGCAGCGAGTTGGAGGCAAGGCGGTTGGCGCCATGCAGCCCCGATTGCGTCACTTCACCCGCAGCATAAAGCCCCGGCGCATCGGTTCGACCGTCAAGGTCCACCATCACGCCGCCACAGGTATAATGCTGGGCGGGCACCACCGGGATCGGCTCTTTGGTGATGTCGATGCCCAGCCCCAGCAGCTTTTCGTAGATATTGGGGAAGTGGCCCTTCACGAAATCCGGGTCCTTGTGGCTGATGTCGAGATGGACGAAATCCAGCCCCAGTCGCTTGATCTCATGGTCGATGGCGCGCGCCACCACGTCGCGCGGGGCAAGTTCTGCGCGCTCGTCAAAGCGCGGCATGAAGCGTTCGCCTGTCGTCGGGATCAGCAGATGCCCGCCCTCACCGCGCACGGCCTCGGTAATCAGGAAGTTCTTGACCTCCAGATTGTAAAGGCAGGTCGGGTGGAACTGCATCATCTCCATGTTCGAGACGCGGCACCCCGCGCGCCACGCCATCGCAATGCCATCGCCCGTCGCCCCTCTGGGGGCTGTGGAATAAAGATAGGTGCGCCCCGCGCCGCCGCTCGCCAAAATCGTGGCGCGCGCGGTGAAGGTCTCGACCTTGCCGGTCTTGCGGTTGAGCGCATAGGCGCCGTGGATGCGTCCGCTGGTTGAAAAACGCGCCTGATGGCGGCCCATGATAAGGTCAATCGCCACCCGATCCGGCACGAGCGTGATGTTGGGATGATCGCGCACCGCCTGTTCCAGCGCCTGCTGCACGGCAAGTCCTGTTGCATCATGCACATGGACGATGCGCCGGTGCGAATGGCCGCCCTCGCGCGTCAGATGCCAGTGCTTGTCTGCCCCCAGATCAAAGGGCACGCCAAGGTCCGCCAGCCGCCGGATCGCCTCTGGCGCGTGTTCCACAACATATTCCACGGTCGCGCGGTTGTTGAGCCCCGCGCCCGCCACCATCGTATCTTCGACATGGCTTTCAAACGTGTCGGTGGTTTCAAGGACCGCCGCAATGCCGCCCTGCGCCCAGCTCGTCGCACCGTCCGAAATCGCGCCCTTGGCAAGCACCGCGACCTTCTTGTCCTGCGCCAGTTGCAGTGCTGCCGTAAGCCCGGCCGCGCCTGAGCCGATGATGAGAACGTCAACATTCATGCCCAAATGCTCCCCTCCCGCGTGCGGGAGGGGCCGGGGGAGGGCTGGTGATCCAGCGCCACCCGGATCATTCCCAGAACGCCCTCAGCATTCTCCATCACGTCTTCGTTTCGGAAACGCAGCACCCTGTATCCCTCATCCTGCATGGCGCCATCACGCGCGGCATCTTCCTTCTGGCGCATATCATGCGAGGGACCGTCCAGTTCGACAACCAATCGCTGCTTTCGGCAAGCAAAGTCCGCGTAATAGCGCCCGATCTGAAATTGCTTGGTGAAATGATGCCCGTCAAGCTGGCGACGGCTGAGATATGACCAGAGTCGTCGCTCGGCTGGAGAGAGCGCCGCCCGCAATTGCCGGGCGCGCTCGGTGTTTCTGGGCCGGAACACTGGGGACTTCATTGGAGTGGATTTGCCCTCCCCCGGCCCCTCCCGCAAGCGGGAGGGGAGACAAGCTCAAAGCGCGCCACACACCTTCTCCCCTCCGGCTTGCGGGAGGGGTTGGGGGAGGGGCTGCTCCGAACTCAACCGGCCCGGCCTATGCCGCCCGCGTCAGATTGAGGAAGACGTGCTCCAGATCGGCCTCGCGCGTTGACACGTCAACAATGCCATAGCCCGCCGCCTGCACCGCACCCAGCACGTCACCGGCATTGGCGTGCGCCTTGGAATAGGTGATGGAAAGCACGCGCCCGGCCTTGACCTCGATCTTCTGGAACAAGGGCGAGCGCGGCGGCGCGTCCACATCCTTGTCGACGGTGACTTCCACGGCCTTTTCCTGCGCCATGTTGACGAGTTCGCGCGTCGGCTTGTTGGCGATCAGCTCACCATGATTGATGATGGCGATGCGCTCGCACAGTTCCTCCGCCTCTTCGAGATAGTGCGTGGTCAGCACGATGGTGACGCCCTGGCGATTCAATTCGCGCACATAGGCCCAGAGCTGCTGGCGCAGTTCAATATCGACCCCCGCCGTCGGCTCATCGAGCACGAGGATCGGCGGGGAATGGACCATGGCCTTGGCAACCAGAAGCCGCCGCTTCATGCCGCCGGAAAGCGTGCGCGCATAAGCGTGCGCCTTGTCATCGAGATGGACGGCCTTGAGCAATTCCATCGAGCGGCGCTCGCCTTTCTTCACGCCATAAAGCCCCGCGACATTCTCCAGCGTCTCAAACGGCGTGAAGAAGGGATCGAACACAATCTCCTGCGGCACGATGCCAATCGAGTTTTTCGCGTTGCGCGGATGCGCGTCAATATCGAAGCCCCAGATGCTGGCATGGCCCGCCGTCTTGGTCACAAGACCCGCAAGGATATTGATGAGCGTCGATTTGCCCGCGCCATTGGGGCCGAGCAGCCCGAATATCGAGCCGCGTGGCACCTCGAAGGAAACACCCTTCAGGGCCTGCTTGCCCCCCGCATAGGTCTTTTCAACCTTGTCGATCACGATTGCTGCTTGCGTCATGCGCAAAGCTGTAGCGCGTGGGCGGCGTGTGAGAAAGTGGTCTGTCGCGGCGGCACGCAACTTCATGCAGCGCCGGATAAGCCGACATATATGAAGCCATTCTGGCGATTTCTGAGCGAATTTGCAGATATTTTCAGGGTCTTTCCGGTTTGTTTACCGCTCAACCCCCAGAGATGCAGCGGGGAACAGAGATCAGGGGTAAATCCGATTCGGTTATTTCTTGCAGCTTCGATGATTTTGGGGGGCCTCGCCCTGCCCGGCACCGCGCGTGCCGGGCAGGCGAATGGCCGCTCTGAAATTGTTGTGCTGCGCAACCTCTCCTTCATCAAGATCGACGATCTGGAATTTGGCGCGATGATCCCCGGTGGCGCTGCATCGACCGTAACGGTCGCACCGGGCGGCGGACGCACGACCACGGGGCCGGTGACGCTGGTTGGCAGCGCATCGCAGCCGGCACAATTTGGCGGGCGCGGGGCGGCCAACCAGAATTTGCTGCTGTCGATCAACGCCAACTCGATCACGCTGACGCGCGCCGGCGGCACCCAGACGATGATAGTCGATACCTTCACCGTAAGCAGCACGCCCGTGACCAATTTGACGACCGTCCCGACGCTTTACCGCATCAGCTCATCCACCGGCATCTTCCAGTTCGGCCTTGGGGCGCGGCTGCGCGTGGGCGCAAACCAGGCACCCGGCAATTATACCGGCACCTTCCGGCTGACGCTCATCTACCAATAATCGGCACGGCAAGGCGCATTGCATCGCGCGCGGCGGATTGCTATCGCGCGGCCATGACAAAGGCCCAAGAAACCGTTCGTGTCACTTCCCATCGCGTATCGTGCGACGGCGCTACCGATATTCCCGGTGGTGCAGCACTCGGCCATCCGCGCGTCTGGCTGGAAATTGACGAAAAGGGCTATGTCGATTGCGGCTATTGCGACAAGCGTTTCGTGCTGACGCACGGCCCCGCCGACCACGGCTGAAGCCTAGAGCGCGTTTGGTTTTGATTGAATCAAAACCGCGCTCCAGATCATGGATTATCCGTGATTTCCGAGCCGTTCGATGTTTCCATCTCACTCGAAATCACTCTAACGCCTGGTTAACCATGATTGGTTAAAGGGTTGTGCATCAAATGCCGTTATACACAGTTATGATGATGTCGTTTCGGCTACCATTTGCACGCGGTTTTGCCGCTACGCTCGCCCTTGTTGCGAGCGCGCAGGCTTATGCGCAGACAACAACCGGCACGTTGCGCGTGGCCATCGTGCCCCGCCTCTCGCTCGTGAAAACGGCTGATCTCGACTTTGGTGAAGTGATGGCAAGCGCATCGACGCCCGGCACCGTCACCGTTTCGGTCACTGGTGCGCGAACGGCAGGCGGCGGTGCCGCGCTGGCAGGCGGCGCATCAAGCGCGGGCGGCTTTTCCGGGCAGGGCACGCGCAACCAGATTGTTGTCTTCTCCTTCGGCGCACCATCCGTCACGCTGACGCGCGTTGGCGGCACGCAGACGATGCAGGCAGATAATTTCGTGCTTGGCGCCTCCATCTCTGGCGGCCTTAATGACCTTGGCAATAGCGGGCGCTGGCGCATCGTTTCCAACGATGGCGCGTTCAGCCTGCCGGTGGGCGCCACGCTACGCGTGGGCGCATCGCAAGCGCCGGGCATTTACGAAGGCACGTTCACGCTGACGGCGATCTATCAATAGCGCCCTGTTCATCGCGGCCTGTCCTTCCTATATCGCAGGCTATGACCTTCGAAACCGATCCGCGCCGCTTTCTCTATCACGCTGGCCAACTTGACCCCGACATTGCCCAGCGCGTGACGCGCCAGTTGCTCGAACGCTGCGATGATGGCGAACTTTATCTGCAATATCGCGCCTCGGAGGCCTTCGGTTTTGACGATGGCCGCCTGAAGACGGCGGATTATTCGACCGATGCGGGCTTTGGTCTGCGCGGCGTTTCGGGCGAGATGACGGGCTTTGCCCATGCCAATGAAATCAGCGAGGCCGCAATCCGCCGCGGGGGCGAGACGCTGACGCTGCTTGATCCCGCCAAGGGCGCGATGGCCGCTGCTCCGCGCCAGAACAACCGGCATCTCTACACCGATGGCGATCCGATGGGACTCATCCCCTTTGCCGACAAGGTCGCGCTCTGCCAGCAGATCGACGCCGCCGCCCGCGCGCGCGATCCGCGCGTGGCGCAGGTGACGGTGAGCCTTGCCGGAAGCTGGAGCGTCGTTGAAATCGTGCGTGCCGACGGCTTTGTCGCAACCGACGTCCGCCCGCTCGTGCGGCTCAATGTCAGCATCGTCGCGGAAGAAAATGGCCGACGCGAAAGCGGCTATTTCGGCCTTGGCGGGCGCTATCTTTATGACAAGCTGTTCGCCCCCGAAACGTGGAACCGCTGCATCGACGAGGCGTTGAAGCAGGCGCTCGTCAATCTGGAAAGCGTGGATGCGCCCGCAGGCGAAATGACCGTTCTGGTCGGCCCCGGCTGGCCGGGCGTACTGCTCCATGAAGCCGTGGGCCATGGGCTGGAAGGTGATTTCAACCGCAAGGGCACCAGCGTCTTTTCCGGCCGCATCGGCGAGCGCGTGGCCGCTTCGGGCGTGACCGTGGTCGATAATGGCGCGCTCGAAAACCGGCGCGGCTCGCTCTCCATCGATGATGAAGGCACCCCCACGGGCGAAACCGTGCTCATCGAAGACGGCATCCTCAAAGGCTATATGCAGGACCGGCTCAATGCCCGTCTGATGGGCGTCGCGCCCACGGGCAATGGCCGCCGCGAATCCTATGCGCACGCCCCCATGCCGCGCATGACCAACACCTATATGAAGGCCGGGCATGACGACCCCGCCGAGCTGCTCTCACGCGTGAAGAACGGCATTTTCGCCAAGAGCTTCGGCGGCGGGCAGGTTGACATCGTGTCGGGCAAGTTCGTGTTCAGCTGCACCGAGGCCTATCTGGTAAAGGACGGAAAAATCGGCGCGCCGGTGAAAGGCGCGACGCTCATCGGCGATGGCCCGACCGTGCTGACCAAGGTGACCGGCATCGGCAATGATCTGGAGCTGGACGAAGGTGTCGGCATTTGCGGCAAGGGCGGGCAGAGCGTGCCCGCAGGCGTCGGCCAGCCGACCCTGCTCGTGGAAGGCCTGACCGTGGGCGGGACCGCGACTTAAGACTGTCCTTCCCCACCGTCATACCAGCGCAGGCTGGCATCTCCGTGCCCCACCCATGAGACCCCAGCCTGCGCTGGGGTGACGCGGTGAAAGAGACGCGCAGAATTTCGACCATGTTAGCCGCGAGCTGCCCAACCGCTTCAACCGTCATGCCAGCGCAGGCTGGCATCTCCGTGCCCCTACCCACCAGACCCCAGCCTGCGCTGGGGTGACGCGGTGAAAGAGGCGCGCAGAATTTCGACCATAATCGCAGCGAGCCGCCTAACCGCTCCACCGTCATGCCAGCGCAGGCTGGCATCTCCGTGCCCCACCCATGAGACCCCAGCCTGCGCTGGGGTGACGGTGTGATGAAGGGGGCGTAAGCGCGCCTAGGGCCAGGCGACGATCAGCACATTGCCGAACATCACCGCCGCCGCTGTAATCATCAGCCAGCCCTTCTTCGTCTCGTTCTTCGCGCGGATGAGGCGGATGCCGCCCCAGACAAGGGCTGCGGAGGCAATAACGGCGAGCGAGAGAATGGCGTCGGACATGGCGCCGCTCTAGCCCGCCATCACCCGATCAAACAATGCCGGATCAACATTGCCGCCCGAAAGCAGCACTAGCGTCCGCGCGCCGGGCGCGATCTTGCCTGCGAGCATCGCTGCAAGCGCCACCGCGCCGCCCGGCTCGATCATCACGCCCAGCTCACGCCGCGCATGGCGCATGGCGGCAAATGTCTCTTCCTCGCTCACGCTCACGCCCGTTGCCCCACGCGCCTTCAGAACATCGAATGTGATCGGCGCGACACGCAAGGTCTGGATGGCATCGCACGAGGTCGGCGGCGGATTGGGGCCAACGGGCACAATCTCGCCACAGCGCAGCGAATTGCCCATATCGTCCCAGCCCTCCGGCTCGACAATGACGACGCGCGCTTCGGGCAAGGCCAGCGCAAGCCCCGCCGCCAGCCCGCCCCCGCCACAGGGCATCACGACCAGATCGGGCGCGCCTTCCCCCAGCGCCGCCAGTTGCGCCACGGCCTCCAGCCCCGCGCTTCCCTGCCCCTCGACCACCCATGGATCATCAAAGCTCGGCACGAGCGTTGCGCCACGCTCTGAAGCGATCCGCGCCGCAATTTCCTCGCGGCTTTCGGCCATGCGATCATACAGCACGACCTCTGCCCCCAAAGCGCGCGTGCCATCAAGCTTCACCTGCGGCGAATCCGCGGGCATCACGATAAGCGCGGGCATCCCCAGACGCGCCGCCGCCCAGGCCACGCCCTGCGCGTGATTTCCGCTTGAAAACGCAACGACGCCGCGCGCGCGTTCCTCCGGCGAAAGATCGCTCAACCGGTGCCACGCCCCGCGCAGCTTGAAAGCGCGCATGGGTTGCTCCGACTCGCATTTGCACCAGATTTTCGAGTCGCCCAGCGCCATCGGCAAGAGCGGCGTTTCCGGCACCACCGCACGCACTTTGGCATAGGCGCGTTCCACGCCCGCAAGCGACGGTTTTCTCTCATTTTTCACGCTGCAAATTCCTTGGTAAATTTTGCTACTTCTCATGCTTTACACGCGCCCACGCAATCCATATATGCGCCCTCCGCTGCCCCATGGGGACTTCCAATAACCGCAAGGCAGCCTTTGTTGTTTTGAACTACCTTTTGGAGGTCCCTTGAGTTGCACAAGCATCATAGCGCGCTGGGGTTAGCGTCCACCCCCACCGGCCTCGCCAGCGGGGCCGCCATCGCGAAACAACGCCCGGTTCAGCCGGTTACGCTCACGCGTCCGCACGCCGCTGAGCGCGCCGCCCGCTTCTTTGTCGAGAAGTTTCCGGGCCGGTCGCTCTATGCCGTGAAGGCCAACCCCTCCCCCCGGCTGATTGCGCTGCTGTGGGAGAGCGGCATTACGCATTTCGACGTCGCCTCGATTGCCGAGGTTCGTCTGGTGCGGGAAAGCGCGCCGGACGCCACCTTGTGCTTCATGCATCCGGTGAAGGCGGAAGAAGCGATCCGCGACGCCTATTTCAACCATGGCGTGCGCACCTTCTCGCTCGATACGCTGGAAGAGCTTGAAAAGATCGTCCGCGCAACGGGCAATGCGAGCGACCTCACGCTGTGCGTGCGCCTGCGCGTCTCATCCGAGCACAGCAAGCTGAGCCTCGCCTCCAAATTCGGCGCCGATCCGGCCGAGACGAAGCAGCTGCTGATCGCCACACGTCAAGTCGCCGATGCGCTTGGCATCTGCTTCCATGTCGGCAGCCAGGCGATGACGCCCTCTGCCTATACCGAAGCGATGGAGCGGGTGCGCGACGCCATTGTCGCCTCCGGCGTCACCGTGGACGTGATCGACGTGGGCGGGGGCTTCCCCAGCAGCTATCCCGGCATGGAGCCGCCGCCGCTCGAAGCTTATTTCGCCGCCATCCAGCGCGCCTATGAAGACCTGCCCGTCAGCTATTCGTCAGAACTCTGGTGCGAGCCGGGCCGTGCGCTGTGCGCGGAATATTCCTCGCTCATCGTGCGCGTCGAAAAGCGCCGCGGCGATGAGCTGTATATCAACGACGGCGCTTATGGCGCGCTGTTCGATGCCGCCCATGTCGGCTGGCGCTTCCCCGTTGCGCTGTTGCGCGACACGCCTTCTGAAACCCGCGACATGGCGTTCAGCTTCTACGGCCCGACCTGTGATGACATGGACCATATGGCAGGCCCGTTCATGCTTCCGGCGGACGTGCAGGCAGGCGACTATATCGAAATCGGGATGCTCGGCGCTTATGGCTGCGCGATGCGGACCGGCTTTAACGGCTTCACCAACGGCGCGACGCATGACGTGACCGACGAGCCAATGGCCTCGCTCTATACCGACGAAGGCGATCAGGAGCTTTCGGCCAACGTCGCAAAGCTGTAACGCAGACTCATCATTCCGTCATGCCAGCGCAGGCTGGCATCTCCTTGTCGAGACCCCGGCCTGCGCCGGGGTGACGCCCTAATTTAATTGGAGACAGGCAAGATCATGACCAGCCCCCAGCTTAACGCCCAGCGCAAGGCGGAACTGCTTTCGACCACGGTCGAGCATATCGACATCAAGAGCTTCGACGCCCGCCCGATCATCGACCAGATGGGCAAGATGAGCTTCACCAGCCGCGATCTCGCGCGCGCCACGGGCATCTACAACCAGATGCTCGCCGACAAGGATTGCACCATCTTCCTCGTCATCGCCGGGTCCACCTCGGCGGGCGGCTGCATGGACCTTTATGCAGAGCTGCTGCGCAACAACATGGTCGATGCCGTCGTCGCCACGGGCGCAACCATCGTCGACATGGATTTCTTCGAAGGCCTTGGCCACAAGCATTATCAGGCGCTCGAAATCCCCGATGATGATACGCTGCGCTCGCTCTATATCGACCGCATCTACGATACCTATATCGACGAAGAGCAGCTTCAGGACTGCGACTTCACGATCAACAAGATCGCGAACGAGCTGGAGCCCAAGGCCTATTCGAGCCGCGCCTTCATCCGTGAAATGGGCCGCTATCTCTCCGAGCATGGCAAGAAGGAAAACAGCCTCGTCAAGCTTGCCTATGAGCATGACGTGCCGATCTTCTGCCCCGCCTTTGTCGACAGCTCGGCAGGCTTCGGCCTCGTCAAGCATCAGGTTGACCAGATGAAGGCGGGCAAGCCCTATATGATGATCGACGCGGTCGCGGACTTCCGCGAACTGACCGACATCAAGATCAAGGCGGGTGAATCAGGCCTGCTCATGGTCGGTGGCGGCGTGCCCAAGAACTTCATTCAGGACACTGTCGTCTGCGCCGAAATCCTCGGCCATGAAGACGTGGCCGTCCACAAATATGCGGTGCAGATCACCGTCGCCGACGTGCGCGACGGCGCCTGCTCGTCCTCGACGCTGCAGGAAGCCGCAAGCTGGGGCAAGGTGAACACGGGCATCGAACAGATGGTCTTTGCCGAAGCAGGCTCGGTCATGCCGCTCCTCGCCTCGGACGCCTATCATCGCGGCCACTGGAAAACCCGCGAAAAGCGCGCCTGGGCCAAGCTCTTCGCCTAAGCGCGATACCGCACCAAAACAGGAAAGCCCTGGCCGAAAGGCCGGGGCTTTTTTGTTCGGGAGAAGATGAATGGTCTATCCCAAGCCCGTGCCTGATGTCCGGTGCCAAATCCGGCGATCCCGATACCCAGAAAGAACCGCGCTTCGACAAGCTCAGCGCAAACGCTGGGGGTGGGAGGTCCGCGTTATTCCCGTTCCCACTCGGCACCGGAGCGCCCCTTTGCCAATATGGAAATCCGGTCCCAATCACCCCGGATGAGCGCCATCTTCTTTGCCCGGCTCCAGCCTTTCAAACGACGCTCTGCCTCCAGCGCCTCAATGCGCGAGGGGAATTCCGCACTCCAGACAAGCTCCACAGGCTGCTTTTCCCGCGTCACGCCCGCAATCAGGCCCGACTGATGCTCGGCAAGCCTGCGCTCCAGATTATCGGTCTGCCCCACATAGAACATCCCGCCCCGGCAATGCAGCATATAGGCCCAGAAAGTCATCGGCGGAGAATGAGGCAAGGACAGGCCTTCGACAAGCTCAGGCCCAACGGTATGTGGGAAAAAGTCCGGCGCCTGAATCCCGGTCGGAAGAAGCGCCAAAAACCGCAAACCCGCTTGGCCTGAGCTTGTCGAAGGCCCGCCCTTCGCTGTGCACCCAAGTCCGTGCCCGATGTCCGGTGCCAAATCCGGCGATCCCGATGCCCAGAAAGAACCGCGCTTCGAC
>CALMVA010000059.1 GCA_937873035.1 uncultured Sphingomonadaceae bacterium
ACTCTGGTTCGACTCAGCCGAGGTTCTCTATCCGCATGACAATGCGCCCGATGCGATTGTGCAGGCAGGCAAGGATCTTCTGGCAGACGAACAGAAATTCATTGATCTCGCGCAGTCGCCGATCTTCGTCGTGCGCGAAAACGATCAAGGTGTCGAAACAAGGATGAAAGCCTGATTGGCGATTGATGCGGAAGCACCATAGGCTTCCACATCAATCGATCAGGCCCCAAGCAGCTACTTGCTGCATCCATATGCCCGCATCCGGCTCAAGAGCCGAAAAGCCGCGCTGCATCATCGGGCACCTGTGGGAACATTGAGCGCAAGGCGGGCTTGGAAACCTTGCCAGAAAGCGTGCGCGGCAGCGGATCATTCAGGAAGACAATCGATTTGGGACGCTTGAACTTCGCAAGCGTCGCGCTGCCTTCCGCTTCGATGCCAGATACAGCGGCCGCGCGATCATTCACCCCATGCGCAACGATCATGGGCACCTCTCCCCAATCCTTGTCGGGCACACCGATCACGGCCAGTTCGCCGATGCCCGGAATACCGGAAAGCGCCTTTTCAATCTCGGCGGGATAGACGTTGATGCCGCCGGAGATCAGCATATCCTTGGCGCGGTCCATGATGCGGATGAAGCCGCCCTCGTCCATCATGCCGACATCTCCGGTGCGCAACCAGCCATCGACGATTGTCGCCGCCGTCACATCGGGCTTGCGCCAATATTCGCGCATGACGTGAGGCCCCTTGACCAGGATTTCACCCACCTCTCCCAGCGGAAGGCTGTTGCACGCATTATCGGCGATGCGAAACTCGGTCCCCATGATGGCGCGCCCCGCCCAGCCGATCCGCTTCATGGCATCTTCGCTGTGCATCGTGCCGACAAGACCAGAGGCCTCCGTCAGTCCGTATGACTGGATCATCGCGATGCCCTTGGCCCGATACGCCTCAATGAGATCGATGCTCACAGGCGCGCCGCCGGCAGCGGCAGAAATCATGGAAGAAAGGTCTGCCTTCTCAAATTCTGGCGAGCGCATCAGCCGCTCCCATATCACCGGCACCGTGGTTGCAACGCTCACCCTGTGCTTCTGGATCACATGGAGATAGCGGTCGATGTTGAAATCGGACTCCAGCACCATCGTGCCGCCGGCATTGATGGTGAACTGGATGAAGCAGGAAATCAGCGCGCCGGTAAAAACAAAGGGCACAGCGACCAGAATCTTGTCGCGCCAGGTTAAGCCCTCCGCCAGGTTTTTGGCCATACCGGGATACATCGCGCTGGCGTGCGTCAGTAGCGCACCCTTTTGCTGCCCCGTGGTGCCGGACGTGTAGCAGATGAAGGCCGGGTCATTAAGGGCAATGTCCTCGCTGGGGACAGCGCCAGTGTCGACCAGCAAATCATCAAACGACTGCGCATCTCCACCATTCACGGTGAAAATTGAAAACGCAAGCGTGCCGCTCGCCAGTTCCAGCTGGGCAATATGGGCGGCCTCGGTGACAACAACCGCGCAATCCGCGTCTTCCAGCAGGGGAAGCAATTCAACCGCTGTAAGGCGGAAATTGAGCGGCACGAAGATGCCGCCAAGCTTGAGGCACGCGATGGTGACAAGCGGTGCTTCTACCCTGTTCGACATGAGCAGGCCGACGCGATCTCCCTTGTGCACGCCCGCTGCGCGCAAACCGCGCGCAATTGCATCAGACCGGGCGTCAAGCTCGGCCCAGTTCATATGCTCGTCATTGTGAATTATAGCGCTGTGGTCAGGCCGCCACCGCGCCCAATAGCGCACAAGCTCCGCGATATTCATGCTCTCTCCTCAAGTCAGGGCGCCGTCGTCACGCAGATGCGCGGCGCCTTCTTTGGTCATGCCCAGCCAGTCTGCGAGAATAGCAGCGGTGTCCTGTGCAGCCTTTGGCGCAAGCGACGGCGCGAAAGGCTGATCGGGCGTTTTGATCGGCGTGCCCGTGAGGCGAAGTCCCCCCGCCCCCGGCAAATCAACCTCATAAACATTGTGCCGCGCCAAAAAGTGCGGATCGGTCACCAGCGTTTCACGGCTATTGGCAGCGCCTGCCGGAACATCATGCTCGCCAAACAGCGCCATCCACGCGGCAAATGGCTTTGTTGCGAACAGAGCAACAAGTTCTGCATAGACAGCCTCATCGGCATCATTCACGTCGCGCCCGGCCTCATATGCCGCCGCGAGATCAGGGCGGTTCACCGCCTTGCAGAAGCGGTCCCAAAATTTGGGGCTGAGCGCCTGAAAAAATATGCCCCGCCCGTCCGCACAGTCATAGCGATTGAGCCGCGGCCAGTTGGCCTGCTTGCCCTTGCCCCCAAGAAAGCCCGGTCGATCAAAACATTGGCCGGGATTGAGGGCTGCATCCACAACGTCGGGCAGCCAGTGCGCCGAACAATCGGCCGCCGCGACCTCTACCAGCGCGCCCTCTCCCGTCGCCCGTGCGCGGACGAGTGCAGACAGCGTTCCAACGGCGGCATATAGCCCCATGGCGTGCATCCCCACAGGCGTTGCCGCGCTTTTCACGCGCTCTTCCTTGGTCAAGGCATAGGGATTGATCGATGAGAGCGCGCCAAAAGCATCGAAACTGGGCCCGTGCGATCCCATTTCAGCATATGGCCCATAGCGTCCAAGGCCGGATACCGAGCAGAACACAATTGCAGGATTGAGCGCCTTAAGCTCTTCAAATCCCAGACCCAGCCGATCCAATATGCCCGCGCGCATACCTTCAATAACGACATCCGCCTTTGCCGCCATCTCACGAAAGAGCGCCTTGCCCGCATCAGATTTGAGGTTGACGCCAATGCTGCGCTTGCCACGGTTCCAACGGAGATGGAGCAGGCTCTCTCCATTGGGTGAACCCATGGCCGGATTGCCGGCATAACGAACGCCATCGCCACCAGCGTCTTCCACCTTCACGACTTCAGCGCCCATATCGGCAAGATAGCCGCCAAGGCTGGACGGGCCGAGTGCGGCCACTTCCAGCACACGCACACCGTTCAGAAAGTCATAACCGCTCATGCCGGAAGCGCATCCATCTCGCGCGCGAGCTGGCGGTGAAGATGCTGGCAGGGTGCCTCTATGCGGCCATAGAGAAAATCACCAACCGGATGCGCGTTGGCGTTTGCCTGAATGGTTTCCTCCATCGGAAAATCTTCTTCAAAAGCCGCTTGTTCAAGGATTTCCCAACTCTTGTCGATCTTGGCCGCGCGCTCCTCGTCCAGCAGATCGCGGTCGATCAGGAAACGGATGTGGACGTGGCATTTGGCTGGGTCCGTCAGGTGGGGCCACACATTCCAATATTCCAGATGCGTCGGCGTGGGGATCATGCTGGCATTTGGGAAAATCACGAAATTGCCAGACATATAGCGGCGATCTTCCTCGGTTTCGGTCCCGGCCCGAACCTTATCCGACAGGCGCTTATAGGCAGACCATGAGCGGCCATGCCGACCGAAGTCTTCCCACAAGGCGGACCCGGTCTCGATCCGCTTGCCAACGCCGCGCGGGTGAAGGAATTGCGGGTGCAGAACGTCAATTGCGCCGTCCATCACCAGCTTCCAGTTCATCGGCGCATCGAGCTTCTTTTCCATGTAGACGACCGTCCGGTCCGCGCCATAGCTTGCGAGGCGAGCGTCGGCATCGCCCAAAAACGCCCCAATATCTGGATCTTTACGCGCCGAAAAATCAACCCATATCATGCCATGGCGTTCCTGCGCTGGAACGCCATGGAGGCTGCGGCACGACTTGTCTATTTCACCCAGCTGCTCCTCAAACGGAACGCCGCGCAAGGCACCGGCCCCGTCGAAACTCCACCCATGGTAGGAGCAGACGAAAAATGGCTTCTTCCCACTTTCAGAAAGCTCCACCTTGCCGCCACGGTGGGTGCACATATTGCGATAGGCCGAGATGGCGCCATCCTTTTGGCGCACGACAAGAAGTGGGACGCCAAGAAGGTCACGGGTCACGAAGCTACCAGCTTCTGGAACTTCAGAACTCATTGCAACAACCAGTGGTTGGTTGCGGAAAACCGCCAACTCCTTTTGCAGGTGATCCGGGCAGGTAAAGTTGGCGATGGGAACATTCAGCGGGGCATCCGCCATGTCGGTGGTGCCATCACGCAGATGCTTCACAAGGCGCTCATAGACGCCATCCATCATGATGTTCATGGGCCATCTCTCCTGCTAGAACGATTCAATATCGTCGCTTGTTTACAAAATCTACGATCTGTTAATTTTTTAATATGCATGATGTCAAGGTGAAATCGAATATGCCTCAATTAACGTCACATTCGTCACGCCCAAAGGCACCGCAGCGCATCGTCAACGGCGCGCGCGATTGCTTTGCGAGGCTGGGAATCGACAAGGCAACCATCACCGACATCGCCGACGCGGCGGGCTACACGCGTCCGGTAATCTATAAGCATTTCAATGATAAGGCTGACATTGTTGACAGCGTTTGCCTGGAGGAGATGCAAATCTTGCAGGAGCGCCTTTACACGCGCGTCGACCGCAACCTTGGCTATGCAGACCAGCTTGCAGAGGCCATCCTGCAAGGCGTTCTACTGGCCCACGACAATCCTTACATTCAAAGATTCATGCAGGACCGAGACACCTGGGTGCGATCACAATCAGAGGGCGGCAAGGTTCATGTGTGGGTGCGAGATCGCTGGACCAGCTTTCTGAAGCGTGGGCTGACCGACGGCCATCTGGCTGCCGATCTTGATGTGGAGCAGACTGTCACCTGGATTTCCATGGTGCAGTCGCTGCTTCTGCTGCGCCATGCGAGCGAGGATATGGACGAGCCTGCAATGCGAGAATTCGTCCGCAGGTTCGTCGTCCGCTCCTTGCTTGCCTGATCGACGCGACAGCCGCCTAGTCCTTTACGATACCGCGAAGGGATTTGCTGAGCAGTTTTTGAGCGGCAGGCTGAGCGTCATAGCCCACCTGCATCACGCTTACGCTGATGTCACGCGCGACAATTGCGGATTCATCGCCGCGCTGCGCTTTTTCAGGATTGCTCGTGATCAGGTCCAGCGCGATGCCCGGCAGGCCGGATTTTCCGAGGCTGCTGACAAAGCGCACACCATAGGCGCTGTAGCTGCCGATCCGCGCCCGGCGCCATTTCGCGCCATCCAATTTGTCGGGAAAGTTCACATTGAGTGAGACGCCAACCGGCAGAATGGGTTTTCCCGACGCCCCTTTTTTCAGCGCGCCTATGAAATCTGCCGAGAGCTTGGCGATGGTCACCGACGCTGGGTTGGCGAGATCCTTGTTGTCGGCGGTATTCATGCCGCCGCTCAAGGCAATCGACGGAATACCTCGGATCGCGCCATATTGCGCCACGCTCACCGTGCCCGACGAGATGACGATACTGCCGACATTCTGCCCCTCATTGGGGCCGGACAAGACAAGATCGGGAGCCTTGCCCCAGCGGGCCTGTGCGACCACGTCCAGCCCGTAAAGCAATGCCATGACAGGTGTGCCATCCACATAATACCAATCCTTGCCAAAGCCCGGACGCGTCATCGGCCCGGCGCCGGGTTCGCCTGCCTTGGCCGCCCCGTTGAGGCAATCTGCGGCAAGCGGACCAAGCGGGCGCATAAAACGGATGGCCGCCCCCATGCCGCTTTGGCCGCTGCACGGCACGGACACGATGACGTCATGGCCTTGCGCTTTAAGCTCTTCATACAAGGCCTTCACGTTGCTGGTGAGGCCATCATCGTTAGACAGAACGATATTCTCTGCACGGGCTTCGACAGGCGCAGCAATGGCCAGCAGGGCAAGCAGCGGCTTCTTCATATCATCACATCCTTCACATCAAATTGTCAGAACGCCGCCTTGGCTTCAGCGCCCATCATTGCACCGCGCACCATCGGGATCGGGGGGCCACCAAAGCCGAGGAAGGTGTCATGAAACGCCTTCCACTTGGTCCGATCACCGCCAGTCCAGTCGTCGCGCAACTTACGGATCATCAGCTTGCCCATGGTGTAATTGAGATAGGCCGGATCATAGGTGCCGCGCGCCGATTGCTGGCGGGCATTGCCTTCATCCTGATAACATTCCTTGATGAACATCTGGCGAGACTGATCCTGCGTCATGCCGCGGGCGTGCATCCCGATGGCGGAAAGATAGCGGCAATCGCGCAGCAGCGCGTTCGAGAGCTGGCCGATATGCGTTTCCCGATCCCCAGCCCCAAGCCCGGCATCCCACATCATTTCTTCGGTATAATGCGCCCAGCCTTCGGCAAAGGCATAGCCCACAAAAACGCGCCCGAAGATTGATTTAGAGCGATTGGCATGAAGGAAGTTGAGGAAATGGCCCGGCCACACCTCGTGCGTCGAAGTGAAGAGCAAATCCTTTGAGCCCGGCACATATGCATCGCGCGTCTTGGCATCCCAGGAGGGGTCTGGCGGCGAGATGTAATAGACGGACGGCAAGCCTTTCTCATAAGGTCCCGGAATATCGATATAGGCGGAGTTCTGACGGTTATAGGGCGGGGATTCCTCCACCTGCGCCTGTTCGGTGCCGGGGATCGAGACGATGTCGTGATCGAGGATGAACTGCCGCAGCATCGGCAGCTGCTCACGCGCTTCCGCGACAGGCCCCTTGTCTGACTTTTTCGAATTCATCTTGTCCATGCAGGCGCCAAGGCTCGTGCCCGGTGAATAAGCTGCACATTCCGTCTTGAGGGCTGCCTGATTACGCTTAAGGTCGGCCCGCCCGACCGCTTCCAGTTCATCCAGCGAAACATCGACACCTTCAGTGGCCGAAAGCATCCGCGCGAAGCGGTTCGCGCCCAGTGCAAAGCCCGTTGTCGCGGTCTTCCTTTGGCTTTCCAGCCAAGCCGCCATGCCGTTCATGGCGGCAGATGCATCCTTTGCGGCCGCATCAAACTCGGTCTGCAGGGCAACATCCTTCACGCTCGCAAAGGCAGCCTTGGCGTCAGTCGTATAATAGTCAGCAAAGCCCCGGAAACCGGGGATGCCATAGTTGACGAAGCTGATCGGCATCGGCGTGTTGAGGTTCGCACGGATTTGAGCGACCGCTGCTGGAATTCCGCGTGCATATTTGATGAACGCCCTCATGCGCGTTTCCGCATCGGCATAAGGGCGCGCGATATAAACATTGGGATCAAGCCCATTGTCAAAATACCATGTGACGTTGCGATGCGGCGCATCGGCATCTTCAAGCCAGAACAAATCCTTGCGCGCGACGTGAATGAGGTAATCCCGCTCAAAACGTTCGTCCGCAGTCAATGTGGACGGGTCCATCGCTTGCGCCTGCGTGATTGCCCCCTTCAGGAAGTCACCACGCGCCTTGAGGCCTGCCGGGCTGAGATCGGCAAACACACCATCATATTCATGCCGCCCCTGATAGACCGCAAAAGCCGGGTTGAGAAGGAAATAATCCTCCAGAAAGCGGTGGGTGAAGGCGGCCCAAGGGCGCGGCACTGGCGCAACAGGAGGCGCGGCCTCGGCAACGGGTTGCGGCGGCGCAGCCTCTGGCGTTTTCGCGCAGCCCGAAATTGCAAGCGATAAAAGCGCGACAGCAAGAAGCAAGCGCGTGCGGTGCGACGTCATGGGAGCTCCCCTTGAAAAAGAATTTCTATCCGACTCGGATGATGGCGAAAGGTTGCACCAGAGCACGCGCCGCGCCAAGGATGGAGAGGTGAATATGACAACCGCCTCCCCACCCCACCCGCTCGCGCTGCGCGACTACCGCCTGTTCTGGCTCGCCCGCTTCTCGGCTGTTCTGGCGACCATCGGCATGGTCGTGGTGCTCGGCTATCAGGCTTACGATCTTGCTCGCACCGATTATGGCATGAGCATCAAGGAGGCGTCTTTCCAGCTGGGACTGCTGGGGCTGGCACAGTTTGTGCCGCTGGCCGTGCTGACGCCGCTCGCGGGATGGGTGGCCGACCGCTATGACCGGCGGCGAGTTGCGATGTTCGCCAACTGCATCGATGCCAGCGTCGCGCTGACGCTGGGCGTGCTGACCACCACGGACACACTCACCTTGCCGCTGCTTTTCCTGATGGCGGCGCTGCACGGTGTTGCGCGCGTCTTTTCGGGCCCGTCCATGTCGTCCATCGTCGCCAATATTGTTCCCGCAGACGTTCTGCCGCGTGCCATCGCGCTCAACTCCATCGCATGGCAGACCGGCTCTGTTGCGGGGCCCGCCATCGGCGGGTTTCTCTATGCGGCACACCCGGCAATGGCCTATTGGGTTTCGGCGGCAGAACTGCTTGTTGCGATGTTTGCCGTCGGGTCGATCAAGCCCTTTGCCAAAACCACCATCAAAGGCGCCGCGCATCCGCTACGCCAGATGATTGATGGGCTGAAATACACGTGGAATGAGCGCTTTCTGCTCGGCGCAATCACGCTGGACCTTTTCGCTGTTCTGCTGGCAGGCGCAACTGCATTGCTGCCGGTTTATGCGCGAGACATTCTTGAGGTCGGCCCGCAGGGGCTTGGCTGGCTTCGTGCAGCCCCTGCGGTTGGCGCAGCACTGATGGCCCTCTGGTTCTCAATCCGCCCGCTCAAACACAATGTGGGGGTAAAGATGCTCTGGGCGGTGGTCGTCTTCGGTCTGGCGACGATTGGCTTTGGCTTTTCAACGCACTTCTGGCTCTCGCTCTCGATGCTCGCAGTGTTGGGCGGCGCCGATATGCTGTCGGTCTATGTCCGTTCCTCGCTGGTGCAACTCAATACGCCGGATGAGATGCGCGGGCGCGTTTCGGCTGTCTCCACGCTTGCGATTTCAGGCTCCAACGAACTGGGAGAACTCCAGTCCGGTCTCGCCTCTGCCTTGCTTGGGCCTGTTGGCGCTGTTGTTTTTGGCGGCGTTGGGGCTATCCTCATCACAGGCATCTGGGCCTGGTTGTTTCCAGAGCTTAAGAACGCCAGAACTTTCGAACCGCAATTCAGGAAGAACACATAATGAGAGCCGCTTCGATCCTCGACACCATTGGTGGCACGCCGCACATCCGCGTTTCACGCCTTTTCCCTGACCGGGAGGTCTGGATCAAGTCGGAGCGAGGCAACCCCGGCGGGTCGATCAAAGATCGTATCGGCCTTGCGATGATCGAGGATGCCGAGCGGTCCGGCGCGTTGAAGCCGGGCGGCACGATTGTTGAACCGACCAGTGGCAACACCGGCATCGGTCTCGCGATGGTCGCTGCGGTAAAAGGCTACAAGCTCATCCTTGTCATGCCTGAAAGTATGTCGGTCGAGCGTCGACGCCTGATGCTCGCTTATGGCGCAAGCTTTGACCTTACACCGCGCGAAAAGGGCATGAAGGGCGCAATCGAACGCGCGCTGGAGATCGTCCAGTCCACGCCCGGCGCGTGGATGCCGCAGCAATTTGAAAATCCGGCCAATATCGACGTGCACACGCGCACGACCGGGCCGGAAATCCTTGCTGACTTCTCCGATACGCCACTGGATGCCATCGTTACAGGCGTTGGCACGGGTGGGCATATTACGGGCACCGCGCAGTTCCTGAAAAAGCACTGGCCCAATCTCAAGGTCTTTGCAGTGGAGCCGACACTCTCGCCGGTCATTTCAGGCGGCAGCCCTGCCCCGCATCCCATTCAGGGGATTGGCGCGGGCTTCATCCCGGCGAACCTTCATACTGATCTGCTCGATGGCGTGATTCAAGTCGACCCGGCAGACGCCAAGACCATGGCGCGCCGTGCAGCAACCGAGGAAGGTATGCTCGTGGGCATTTCATCCGGCGCGACACTTGCTGCGATTGCGCAGAAGCTGCCCGATCTCCCCAAGGATGCACGTGTGCTCGGCTTCAACTATGATACGGGCGAGCGTTATCTCTCCGTGCCAGACTTCCTGCCTGAGGCCTGATTTCTCGCAACAGGGGCGCGGGAATGTACGCTGAAGATATTCTGCACCTGACGCAGGACGCGATTGTGGAAGCGGACACCAAGGGTGTGCGTCCGCTGCCCATCGTGCTTGTGGTGCTTATTGGCATCATCGCCATCGCATGGTGGGCGCTGAGCGATGGCCCGTTGCGCAAGTCGGTTGATGGCTGGAGCCAAAGCGCCGTCGATGATTATTCCATAACCGTGCGCGCGGACGTGCCGGTTGTTGAGCCGCTGGAGCTTCAGAAGGTGCCGCAAGACGTTGCCCGCAAGGTCAATGCCGCAACGCCCTTCACCAGCGAGCCCGTGCCCCCTGCCCGGCCATTTCACATCAGCGGCAGCCCGATCGACATTTCCCGCGCAACGGACTGCCTTGCCTCTGCCATCTGGTATGAAGCGGGTGCCGAGACACTGGCCGGAAAAAAGGCCGTAGCGCAGGTCGTGCTCAACCGCGTGCGTCATCCCGCCTTTCCCAAAACGGTCTGCGGCGTCGTGTTCCAAGGGTCTGAGCGAACCACAGGCTGCCAGTTCACCTTCTCGTGCGACGGCGCGATGGCGCGGGTCCCTTCATCCGGGGCGTGGGCCAATATGCGCGGACTGGCGCGCATCATGCTCAATGGCGAAGTGTTCAAGCCGGTCGGCACGGCGACACATTATCATACCGATTGGGTGTTACCCGCATGGAGCTCCAAGCTCGACAAGGTTCACAAGGAAGCGACGCACCTCTTTTTCCGCTGGGCCGGCTGGTGGGGCACGCCGCCCGCGTTTCGTGGGCGATATGCAGGGGCCGAGCCACTCGTGCGCAAGCTTGCACTTCTTTCGCCCGCCCATGCCCAAATGCTCGCCGGGGATACGGTTTTGCCCGATGCGCTGCCGCTCGATCCAGCCGCAGCTTTGCCTGGTTCGACACCTGTCGACGGCGCCACTGCGACAACTGCCGTTCCCCCCAATGCGTATGGCTTTACGCCGCGCGTGCAGAGCCCGGCTGGTGACTTCCTCATATTCGTCGTGCCAAAAAGCACAGATTCCGGCATGATGCTGGGGCTGGTGCTTAGCTCCTGTTCGGTCCGCCCCTATTGCAAGGTGCTTGTCTGGACCGATGCGCGCCGCGCGCCCTCCAAAATGCCCGTGACTGAGGAGCAACTCGCAAGCCTGTCATTCAGCTATCTGCGTAACCGCTCCAGCGGTTTGGACAAGGCGTTGTGGAATTGCGACCTTTTTCCCCGCCCGGATAATTCGCAGTGCATGAAACCACGTGCGGCAACGTCGGCGCCTGCCCAAGCCGCGCCTCAAGCGCCGCCGGTTGCGACGCCCTAAACCAGCAGCATCGCGACAAGTAACGACAGCAGGAACGAAATCACCGTCGCGCCGACCACGGGCATGGAACTGCGCCAGCCTTGTTGCATCAACAATTGCATGGGTGATTTGATGCCGGTTGCTACAACCGCCAACAGCAAAAGCGCACTCGCGCCCCTGTGCGAAAGATCGACAACCGCAGGCGGAATGGCAAAAAAGCTGTTCACCGCCGCGACGCCGAGAAAGCCGAGGACGAACCACGGCACAGTGATCGGCCCCGCTTTCGCGCCGCCTCCACGTTGCAGCACAAGCGCGATCACAGCCAGTGTCGGCGCAAGCAAAGCAACGCGCGTCAACTTGACAATGGTTGCGGTCTCTCCCGCTTCGTTTGAGAAGCTGTAGCCTGCCCCCAAGGCCTGCGCGACATCATGAATTGACGCACCGATCAGGAAGCCCGCCTGCCGGTCTGACAAGTGCAGGGTCGATGCAAGCGCGGGATAGCTCGACATTGCAAAGGCGCTCGCCGCCGACACGCAGACAAGCACAAGCGTCAACTGCGCCTGGCTCGACCGCTTTTCTCCCAGCAGCGTGGAGAGTGCGAGCGCCGCAGATGCTCCACAAATAGCAACGGAACCGCCTGCCAGAATACCGAGCCCACTCGGCAACCCGAAAAGCCGCGCCACGCCCAGTCCGGCAAGCGTAACGGCCGACAATATCAGCGCGATCGCGATAAAGCTCGACCAACCCAGCGAGGCGATCTGCGCAAAGGTGATCTGTGCGCCCACCAGCATGATTCCCCAGCGCAGCAGGCTACGCGAAGCGAAATTAAGGCCGGGGTGAAGGCGTGCATCGGCATTGGCAAAGTTGAACGCCAGGCCGATGAGCAGCCCCATCAGCATGAGCGGCGCGCCATAATGTTCCGAGAGATAAGCTGCCGCAAGCGCCGCAACGCCCGTGACGAAAAGCCCTGGGACAAGCGCCGCCCAGCCACGCTTCGGGCCGGGGTCGTGCTCATAAAGCTCGCCAAAAAGATCAGCGACGGCGGGTTGATATTGCGACACAGGGTCCCCCACAAAGTGGCGGCTATCGCTAATATTTTCTCAGCCGCTTTCCAACACGACTAGCCTGAATGTTTTCTGTTGAACAGCAGACCGCACGGAAATCAGACCTGAGTGCTATCCGGCGCGGGCGCTGGCCATGATTTCGCCGGGCGACCCGTTATCGCGCGGATAAGACGCGGGACCGGCCCATAAGCCTCCATCCACGCGGCATAGGCGCGATAATCCGGGTCAGCCGACAAATGCCGCTCTTCAGTGCGTGCGCGCCAAAAATATACGCCGCTGACCAGCGCCAGCGTCACTGTGTTGCGCACAGCATCCACGGTGTTTCCGTTGGTCACAAGAAAAGGCAGCGTCGCCAGCCACCAAAAGCTGTTCTTGGCGAGATAGGCTGGATGCTTCGATAAGGCATAAGGCCCATGGGTCAAAATCCCGCGATCAGTGAGGTTTGAAAAACGCAGTCCAAAGGCGACTGTCGCCCACGCATAAAGCGCAGTCAGGGCGACCAGTATCGCGCCCCATATGGATAGGAGTAGCGGATAGCCCTCAAACCAGCGCATCCAGCCAGAGTCCCCATAGGTCGCGGTTTGATAGTAGAGAACGCCGCTTTCCCCCATCAGCACGAACGGTGGATAACATATGAGCGCGGCCACCCAGCCCTGCATATAGGGGTTTGCCGTGCGGATATGCGCATCAAGCGGCTTCATCGTCAGCAGATAACCGACCGTTGCAAAGGCCACATCAATGACGAACATCAACGAGATGAGCCAACTTGCGACGGATATGGGGTTGGCGAGAATTTCTGCTGCCGGACGGCGCACAACCTCTCCAAAACCGCCGGGCACAATTGAAATCATGAAGGCGAGAAAAAAGCCTTTCACCGCCCATGCGCGGGCGTGGTGAGCGATTTCACTCCCCTTCCAACCCGGCTGGCCAATCAGCCATGTGCCAAAGTGCCAAGCGCCGTCGCGCGGCTCCTTCAGATAGCGATCAAGCCACAGAACATAAGGGATGGACGCCACGAGAAGGAATGGCACAGCCGCTTCAAACAGCTCCATCGCAAACAGATAATTCCCGCGCCAATACCAGCGGCCAAGCGCATAAACACCTGCAATCACAGCCCATGTCGCCCACAGCCCGGCAAGCTTGACCAGCGAGACATCCACGCTCTGCCTGAGCAGCCGTGGCTGGGCCCAATCAAGGCCCGTTGATACGCGCAAGTGAACCTTGTCCACCAAGAGCGACCAGAGCACCATCGGCAGACCGCACGCCGCCACATTGGCAAGCGCAGACCAACTCCCATCCATGCCATAGGTGCGTGAAACAGATACCCAGATAATCAAACCGGCCAGCCCCGCCATGCCGGTCCCCGTCGAAACCGCAGAAGCGGGGCGCGGCGGCTTTGGGCCTGACGGGCGGGGTTGCGTTTGATCCATCATCCCTGCCTAGCCGGAACTGGTTAAGTTTGCATAAGCCTTGTCGTCCAAGGCTGATTTACAGCTTCTGCCTGAACCGCTAGCTCCAATACATCTCATTTGGTGGAGTTCGCATGATTTTTCTGGGCAAGGCATGGCGCCTGCTGGTTGGCATCAAGGATGGGCTGGTCCTCATCGCCATGTTGCTGTTCTTCGGCGCGCTTTACACTTTCCTCTCTGGAAACCCCAATGCCGGTGCGATGCGTGAAGGCGCTTTGCTGGTCTCGCTTGATGGCACAATTGTCGAGCAACCGGAATCGACGAGCCCGCAAGAATTGCTCACCGGCTCTAGCGCCCCTGCCCGCCAGCACCGGCTGCGCGATGTTGTTCATGGTCTTGAATATGCTGCAACCGACAAGCGGGTTAAGGTGATCGCGCTCGATCTCGACAGTTTCTGGGGCGGTGGCCATGTCGCGCTCCAGCGCGTTGGTGAAGCGCTGGACAAGGTGCGCAAGGCAGGCAAGCCAATCATCGCCTACGCCACGGGTTATTCAGACGACAGCTATCAGCTCGCCGCCCATGCCAGCGAAATCTGGCTAGACCCAATGGGCATGGCCTTCATTGCCGGGCCGGGTGGAGCACAGCCCTATTATAAGGGGTTGATCGACAAGCTTGGCGTGAATGTGCACGTCTATCGTGTCGGCAAGTTCAAATCATTTGTTGAGCCCTATATCCGCACAGAGCAATCGCCCGAAGCCAAACAGGCCGGGCAAGAACTGGCTGATGCGATTTTCTCGGCCTGGAAAGCCGATGTGGGGGCAGCGCGACCCAAGGCCAGGATCGACGCCTATATTGCTGATCCAGCAGCAGCGATTGCCGGAGGCAGCATGGCGCAGGGCGCACGCGCCAACGGCCTTGTCGATAAATTGGGAGATCGGCTCGCTTGGGCAAGACGCATTGGCGAGATTGCGGGCACAGACAGCGATGCTCCCGCCGACACTTTCCGTGCGACCGAATTTGCCGACTATATCGAGGCACACCCGGCCCCCAGCCACGGGGAGATCGGCATTGTCACAATTGCGGGCGACATTGTTGACGGCGAGGCACCGGCAGGCACTGCGGGTGGAGAAACCATTTCGCGGCTTGTGCTCGATGGGCTGGCGCAGGGCAATCTAAAGGCGCTCGTCGTCCGCATCGACAGCCCCGGCGGGTCAGCCATCGCCTCCGAGAAGATGCGGCAGGCGATTCTTGAAGCAAAAAAACAGGGGCTTCCCGTTGTCGTCTCCATGGGCAATGTCGCGGCGTCGGGCGGCTATTGGGTATCCACCGTCGGCGACAAGGTGTTTGCCGAACCCGCAACGATCACTGGCTCTATTGGCGTGTTCGGCATTATCCCGACATTTGAAAACACACTCGCCAAGGCCGGCGTTTCGGCTGATGGCGTGCAGACCACACCACTTTCTGGCCAGCCAGACATCTTGCGCGGCACCAACGACGTGACCGACAGGCTGATGCAAGGCGGCATCGACGATATTTATGCGCGCTTCACAAAGCTGGTCGCCAGCGAACGCAAGCTCCCCCTCGCCCGTGTGCAGGAAATTGCCCAAGGCCGCGTGTGGGATGGCGGAACCGCCCGTCAGATTGGCCTCATCGACGCTTTTGGTTCGCTTGACGATGCCATCGCCGAGGCCGCGCGCCGCGCAAAGCTCGACCCAAAATCCGCCACGCCCTTCTATCTCGAACATATTCCCAACTGGTTTGAGCTGATGGCGCAGGGCTGGTTGTCGGGTGACGCGCCTGCCCATATGGCGGCAGACCCGTGGTCGATGCTCATAGCGCGGCAACAAGCAACACTGGCAACCGGGCTGGCCGATGGTCTGTCGGTTCTGTCCGGGCCTGCCGTTCAAGTCCGCTGCCTTTCCTGCCCCGCCGTGCCGCGTCCCGAAGCGCGGGACAGCCTTTTCAAATCTCTTATCAACAAGGTGTTTTCATGATCGAACTTCGCGCCGCCACGCCAGACGACGCTTCTGCCATCGCCGCCATCTACGCGCCCTATGTGGCGACCAACGCGGTATCATTTGAAAGCGATGCGCCCAACGCTCGCCAGATGCGCACACGCATCGAAGGCAGCAAGAATGTCTATCCATGGATTGTTGCGGTCGAAGGCGATGTCATTTTGGGCTATGCCTATGCCAAGCCATTCCGCCCCGGTGAAACACATCGCTTTGGCGTTGAAGTGGCGGTTTATGCTGCGGGTGAGCTTGAGGGCAAGGGCGTGCGTCGCAGCTTGCTCGCAAGCCTGGTTGCGACGCTGTCGGAACAGAATTTCACGCAGGCCATCTGCACGCTGATGACACCCAACGACAAGCTCATCCAGCTTTACGAGTCGGTCGGCTTCCGCAGAGCTGGGGCCTATCGGGAAGTCTGTTACAAAAATGGTCAGTGGAGCGACATTGGCCTGTGGCAGCGCGAACTTTCAGAACCTGCCAATCCACCTGCGGACCTCAAGTCATTCAGCACTGTGGGTGTCATCCGCGCCTGACGCGGCCTGCAACCCAACCATAATCAGGCCAACCATAATTAGGAGAGAATGTTGCGATGACCAATCACATCGAAGGCAAGTCGATTATCATCACCGGCGCGGGCGGCGGCTTTGGCAAGCTCGTTTCGGAAAAAGCGGCGGCCCTTGGCGGCAAGATTACTTGTGCCGATATTGATCCGGCAGCCGCCGAAGCCGTTGCAGCCGGTGTCCGTGCCAGCGGCGGCATTGCGCGTTCGGCAGGCGTTGATGTTCGCGACATCGGCCAGATGAAGGGCCTTGCCACCTCGACCGTGGCCGAGTTCGGCGCGATCGACGTGATGGTCAATAATGCGGGCATCATGCCGCTGGCCTTCTGGGCAGATCATGAGGCCGCGCTTGATGCATGGAACCGCTGCATCGACATCAACCTCAAGGGCATCATGCACGGCATTGTCGCTGTGCATGACCAGATGATCGAGCAAGGGCGTGGTCAGGTGGTCAACGTCGCCAGCATCTATGGCAATTTCCCGGTTGCGGGCGCGGGCATCTATGGTGCGACCAAGGCCGCCGTCAGTTTCCTGTCAGAAAGCCTGCGCGTTGAATCGCGCGGCAAGATCAAGGTGACGACAGTGAAGCCAACGGGCGTTCCCGCGACAGGCCTGTCGGGCACAATCATCAACCAGGGTGCCAGCATTGGCATCCTCGGCCAGAACGCTCCGCAGTTCATGGAAATGGTTGGGCAAATGGCCGAAGGCATCTTCCCTGCGGAGCGGCTTGACCCGGCCAATATCGACTATGCGAGCCTTGCGCCGGAGCATATTGCCGATGCGATCATCCACGTCATCAACCAGCCTTGGGGCGTATCAATTGGTGACATTACCGTGCGTGGCGCTGGCGATCACTTCATTCTCTAACGGCCTATTCTAGCCCTTATAGTGCGGAATGGCCCAGCCCCGCACAATGGCGAACGCTCGCAGCATAAACCCTGCGAGCGTTCCCGCCCCCGCGGCGAGCAACAGCGGCACTCCCGCCCACCATAGCAGAACGAATGTGCCCGCCGCCAACGCTGCTGCGGTCACATAAATTTCTGGCCGAAGCAGAATTGATGGTTCGCCTGCCAGAACATCGCGGATGATGCCGCCAACGCACGCCGTAATGACGCCCATGAGAATGGCGGTGATCGGCGCTATGCCCATGGCGAGCGTCTTGGAGGCGCCAAAAACCGCATAGACGGCTAACCCCACGGCGTCGAACCAGTCAAGCGCCCTGCCCTGCCACAAGCGCCCCGGCGTGACCCAGATCAGCAGCACCATTGCCAGGCAGATGGCGGGAACCCGCCAATCCTGCACCCAGAATACCGGCGCGCCGATCAGCAGATCACGCACCGTGCCGCCGCCCACACCCGTCACAATGGCAAAAAAAGAGAAGGTGACCAGCGTTTGCCGACGCTGTGCCGCCGCCAGCGCGCCAGAGGCTGCGAATACGGCAATGCCAAACAGATCGAGCCAGACAGGAAGCTGAATCATTCCGCACTCGCCTTACGACGCCGGAGCCGCGTTGCCATTGGCAGCAACACAAGGCCGACGAGCGTCGCCACGCCGGCAAGGGTCGCCGCGACAATCAGCAATGGATGGTGCGTATCCTCGCGCATTTTGGGATCCAGAATGTGCAGGCCCCACATGAAATCATAGAACCGCCACTGCTCCGTGCGCACGGCGAGAAGCGCGCCGCTATCGGCATCCAGATAGAGATGCGCACCATCGCTGAAATCAGCCTCCCACGCAGGCCGGTTGCGCCGTAATTCAAGCGGGTTCCGATCTGCGGCAACAAAATGGAGTGCCGCAAGCGATGCTTTGCCCGCATAGCTTGCTTCTGCCACCTGCCGCGCCTCATGGAGCGTCAGGCGCTTCAGATATTGTCCTGTCAGCGGATCAAACCGGCCTACGCCGCCATCGACATAATCGATGGTCCATTGCGCGCCCCAGGGGCGCTGTTCGAGCCTTGCTGTGAGGATTTTACGGCCATCTGTCGCGGGCGCGACCACTTTGCCCGTCAGCACAAGCGGCAGCGGCTCCGCGCGCAAATGGGCACCACGCACTTCCTCAATCGGTCGCGCGACCATCCACAGGCCGCTCACCGTCCAGAAAAGGAAGGGAATGGCGATGAGCCAGCCGAGCCACAGATGAACCTGATATAGGGCGCGGCGCGGGCGCATCCTGCTAGATATGAATCGGCTTGCCGGTCACGGCCATCGCCGCTTCCTTAAGCGCCTCCGAATGGGTCGGGTGTGCGTGGCAGGTATAGGCAATATCCTCGCTCGTCGCACCGAATTCCATGGCTTGCGCTGCCTGTGCGATCATCGTGCCGGCGAGCGAAGCAACGATATGCACACCAAGCACGCGGTCGGTCTTGGCATCCGCCACAACCTTCACAAAGCCATCGGTGTCGCGGTTGGTTTTGGCGCGGCTGTTGGCCATCATCGGGAACTTGCCGACCTTCACCTCGCCGCGCGCCTTCGCCTGTTCTTCGGTCAGGCCGACGCTCGCAAACTCAGGCATCGTATAGACGACGCCGGGGATGACATCATGGTTTACGATGCCAGTCATCCCGGCGCAGAACTCGGCGGCCGCGATGCCTTCATCCTCGGCCTTGTGCGCGAGCATCGGGCCAGGGGTCACGTCGCCAATGGCGTAGATGCCGGGAACCTTGGTCTGGAAGTCATGCCCGACTTCAATCTGCCCGCGAGCGTTGGTTTCAACGCCCACCGCCTCAAGGCCAAGTCCTTCGGTATTGGGGCGGCGACCAATGGCGACCAGCACGCAATCTGCCTCAAGCGTTTCGGCGGTCCCGCCTGCTGCCGGTTCAATCGAAACACTGGCCTTGCCACCCTTCACGGCAACACCCGTGACCTTGGTGGAAAGCTTGAGCGCAAAACCCTGCTTCTTGAAGATCCTGCCCGCTTCCTTGCGGACTTCACCGTCCATGCCGGGCAGCAACTGATCGAGATATTCAACTACGGTCACTTCGGCTCCCAGGCGGCGCCACACGCTGCCCAGCTCAAGGCCAATCACGCCGCCGCCAATGACGACGAGATGCTTCGGCACCTTGGGAAGCGCGAGCGCGCCCGTGCTGTCAACGACCACCTTCTGGTCGATCTCGACACCGGGAAGCGGCGTCACCGACGATCCGGTCGCGATCATGATCTTCTTGGCGGAATAGCTCTGCCCATTGACGTCAATGCTGTTCGTAGCGGTAAACTTGGCATGGCCCTTGAGCCAATCGACCTTGTTTTTCTTGAACAAAAACTCGATGCCCCCGGTCAGTTCACCGACTGCCTTGATCTTTTCGGCCTGCATGGCCGCAACATCGACCTTCACATCCTTGAAGCTGATGCCGAACTTGGCGAGCGTGCCCGAATGTGCTTCCTCATAAAGCTCGGATGCGTGGAGCAACGCCTTGGAAGGGATGCAGCCAACGTTGAGGCAGGTTCCGCCCAGCGTTTCGCGGCTTTCAACACACGCCGTCTTGAGGCCCAATTGCGCCGCACGGATCGCCGCGACATAGCCACCGGGGCCAGCGCCGATGACGATAAGGTCATACTGGGTATCGGTCATCTTCATGCTTCCTTTCACGTCATGTCAGCAAGGGCTGGCATCTCTCGTCATGGGAGACCCCAGCCTTCGCTGGGGTGACGATAATCCTAGAGATCGATCAGGAGACGGGTCGGGTCTTCGATGGCGTTCTTCACTGCGACGAGGAAGGTAACGGCTTCACGGCCATCGATGAGGCGATGGTCATAGCTGAGCGCCAGATACATCATCGGACGCACGACAACCTGACCATCACGAACGACCGGGCGGTCTTCGATGCGGTGCAGACCAAGCACGGCCGACTGCGGCGGATTGATGATCGGTGTCGACATGAGCGAACCGAACACGCCGCCATTGGAAATGGTGAAGGTGCCGCCCTTCATATCGTCCATCGTCAGCGTGCCATCCTTGGCGCGCTTGCCGAAATCGCCAATGGTGCGCTCGATCTGGGCAACCGACATATCATTGGCATCACGAATGACCGGCACGACAAGGCCATTGGGTGCCGAAACCGCAACCGATATGTCAGCATAATTGCGATAGACGATCTCATCACCCTCGATGCTCGCGTTGACGGCGGGAATGTCCCTCAGCGCCATGCACACAGCCTTGGTGAAGAAGCCCATGAAGCCCAGCCGCACGCCATGCTTCTTCTCAAAGAGATCCTTATACTTGTTCCGCGCTTCCATAACGGCGGTCATGTCGACATCGTTGAATGTCGTCAGCATCGCCGCAGTATTCTGCGCTTCCTTCAGGCGCTTGGCGACCGTCTGACGCAGGCGCGTCATGCGGACGCGTTCTTCCGCACGGCCCGAAGCCGGGGCGACAATGTTCGCAGGCGCGGTAGGGGCGGGCGCTGCTTCAACCTTGGCGGTCGCGGTGCCTGCGGCAACAGCCGCGGTCACATCGTCCTTGGTCAGGCGGCCATCCTTTCCGGTTCCCTTGATCTTTGTCGGGTCCAGCCCATGCTCAAGGATCAGGCGACGAACGGAGGGCGAAAGCGTAAGGTCGGCGCTCTCGTCAGCAACCACGGTCGCAGGGGCCGGCGCAGCGGCAGGCTTTGCGGCGGACGCACCTGATCCGGCCTCGATCGAGCCGAGGACAGCGCCCACGTTCACGGTCGCGCCTTCAGATACGATATGCGCGCCCATCACGCCTGCAACGGGTGCCGTAACTTCCACGGCGACCTTGTCCGTTTCAAGGCTGGCAATCGGCTCGTCAGCGGAAACCGCTTCACCGGGCTGCTTGAGCCACTGGCCCAACGTCGCTTCGGTGATCGATTCGCCCAAGGTCGGAACAACAACTTCTGTCGACATAATCAGCCTTTCCGCTGGCGTCTGATTTCGGCGCGGACGCTATGGCCCAGCGCATGGGAGATGAGAGCGGCCTGTTCGGCCTGATGGCGCTTCATGAGGCCAGTCGCGGTTGCAGCACTTGCCTTGCGGCCCGCATAGCGCGCGCGCGCCGGGCCGATATTGGCCTGCTCAAGACATTCCTCGATGAACGGCTCAACAAAGAACCACGAGCCGTTATTCTTCGGCTCTTCCTGCGCCCATACGACTTCCTCAAGATTGCTCATCCGCTTCAGGCGCGCGACAAGCGGCTCTGACGGGAACGGATAAAGCTGCTCGATGCGGACGATGGCGGTATTCTTGTCACCCGCCGCATTGCGCGCTTCCATCAGGTCATAGGCGACCTTGCCCGAACACAGAACGAGGCGCTTCACATCCTTGTCGGCAGGCGCCCACGGGTCAGACAGGATGCGCATGAAGTGGCTCTGATCGAGGAAGTCTTCGACCTTCGAGACAGCCATCTTGTGACGCAGCAGCGACTTGGGCGTCATGATGACCAGCGGTTTGCGGAACTGCCGGTGCATCTGGCGGCGCAAGATATGGTAATAGTTGGCAGGCGTCGTGCAGTTGGCAACCTGAATATTATCTTCCGCGCACAGCTGGAGATAACGTTCAAGACGTGCAGAGCTGTGCTCCGGCCCCTGCCCTTCATAGCCGTGCGGCAACAGCATAACGAGGCCGTTGGCGCGCAGCCACTTGGATTCACCCGCCGCGATAAACTGGTCGATCATGACCTGCGCACCGTTGGCGAAATCGCCAAACTGGCCTTCCCACAGCACCAGCGC
>CALMVA010000060.1 GCA_937873035.1 uncultured Sphingomonadaceae bacterium
GGATCATCCCAAATCCAAACCGCGATCACGTGGCTTTGGCGAAAGTGAACGCGCATCACGCGTGCGACCATTGCGGTCGCGCTCGGCTTCGCCTTCGCGCGTCCGGCGGAACTTGGCAGCGTCCCGATACAGACTGAGGATACGTTCAGCTTCCTTGCGGCGGTTCTCTTTGATCAATTCTTGAAGGGCTTGGCGATCCTTGTGCTGCGCATGGATCAGAGCGTGCCGCTCATGGCTGTCGCGCTCCCGCGCAAATTTGGATTCTATTTCATTCTGCTTGCGGGTTTTGAAATATTTCCCCGTCAGAAAATCCCATGCACCGGCAATACCTTTGCGCAGGCGTGATGAGCGAATGCGTTGCTCTTCGTTCCAGCGGGTTTCGAGTTTGGTATCGAAGGCTTGGCGTTCAGCTTGATGCTGAACCTTGAGCGCTTCGCGCTTGGCTATCAGTGGTAGCATATTGTGGTGGGCGATGCGTTTGGCTTCTCCAATGTAGCGGGTGAGGCGCGGGGCGATTTGTTCGGCAATCTTTTGTCTGGTGTCGCTGACCGATGGAAGGGCAGCGGGATCACCGAGGCGCGAGATGATATCGCGTTTGCGGTCAGGCAGAATGCGCGTGATTGAATGGACATCACCGTCAATGGTGACGGCGACGAAGCTGCGTTGATCACCGCGCGCAAGAAAGAGGCCGCGCTCTTCGAGCGCCGCCGCGAAACTTTTGGCATTGTCCGCTTGTTGCCAGCAATCGAGAATTGCTGATTTCAATTCGCGAGGATCGACGCCCGCGCGTTTGGCTTGCTGCCATTCGTCCAATGAGAAATTGCGCGCATCGCGCAGGCGCGGATTGGCGAAGCCCTTCGGCATAGCCCAGCCATTTTCGAGATAGATGTCCTTGGCGAGGGCTTGCAGCTTGTTCTTGAAGAACGGCATATCAATCGCCGTCATGGTCTCTGCGTTGATGCGCGACCAGACGGCGTGACAATGGCGACGGCCTTCCTTTTCATGGAAGACGATCACGCGCGGCTGGCCGGTGAGGCCGAGTCGCTCTTCGATATCCGAAATGGCTTTCTCGAATGTCTCGACGCGCACGGATTCGTGCGCGGGCGGACTGAGTGACATTGAAAACAGATAACGCTGGCACTTCGTCCCGCGTGCCGCCGCATAGGCCTCATTCATCGCGCCCATTACCGTGTCGGAGATAAACCCCGACACTTCATGAATTTCGACATGCTCATTCTCTTCGGCTTTCAGCAAATGCGCGCCGAGCTGACGACCACCGCTGCGCTTGGAGGCTTTGAAGATCATAGCCGCGCATCCAGATCGAGAGCCTCGATCAAAAGTTGCCGCATTCGCGTGACTTCATGAACTGCGGTGAGCAGCGCTTCCTCTGTCTCAGGAGTGACAGGAAGGCTGCCCGTGTTTGCGGCTTTGGCAAGTTGGTTCACATTGTTCGCCAATCGCGATTGACCGAGCATCGCCAAGAGCTGCGCGAGCGCGCGATGGTCTTTTACCGGAAATTTGCCCCGACGACGCGGAGCAATCCAATCGGGATCAAGTAGGCGCGAACGGATATAGCCGCCGAGTGACATACCGGCGGCGTCGGTTTCAATCTTTGCGCGTTCTTCGAACGTCAATCGCAACGAGAAAGGAGGTGGACGGCGATCAACCATGACCGACCTCCATTCCATCTTCCGTTGGCCGCACCTTAGGCGCGCGATCTGTCGGACGCGGTGGACGCCGCACCGAAAGATCGACGCCAATGATATTATCGGACGGCGATTCCACAGGTTTTGATTTTGATGATTTGATCGAGGCGCGAGGCGCATTGCCATTGGCCGGAGGCGTATCAGAAGCGATTGACGTATGGCTGAGAGCGTGGTTCCACTCTGCTAACACCTTGAAGAGAAGTTTCGAACTTTCTCCTCCAAGGTGCGCCATTCTCTTCCCTTTGCCATTTTTCAACGCGTTTGCGGTGGCGGGCGGGTGCGCCAATCACACTCTTTTCTTTTGCCGGACATACGTTATTATAGTGCACTATAATTTAGTGGCGACACCCGCCCGACGGAGAGTGATATGGCTGGAACCGAAAAGCTGGTGGGCGGGCAGATCCTTGCGCGCACGTTGAAGGCAGCAGGCGTCAAGCGGGCCTTTGCGCTGCATGGTGGCCATCTGGAAGCATTGCTCAAGGGGTGCCTTGAGGAAGATATTGCCCTTACTGATTTTCGCCACGAATCGGCCGCAGGCCATGCCGCAGACGCCTATGCCCGCGTCACGGGCGAGCTTGGCGTGTGCATCATCACGGCGGGCCCCGGCTTCACCAACGCGATCACCGCAATTGCCAATGCGCGGCTGGATAGCTCACCCGTGCTCTTCATCATCGGTGCGCCGCCGCTGCGCGAGGTAGAGACGAACCCCTTGCAGGGCGGGATTGACCAGATTGCGATGGCGCGGCCCTGCGCCAAATGGGCGCTCAGCATCCCATCTACCGAGCGGATTGCCGATCTGACCGCGATGGCTATCCGCAAGGCGATGACGGGCACGCGCGGCGCGGTGCTGCTTGAAGTGCCGATTGATATTCTGCACATGAGCGTGCCTGCTGATCGTGCGACGCCGCCTGCGGGCGTTAACGTTCGCCCGCGCCCCGCGCCCGCGCCGGAAGAAGCCGCGCAACTGGCCGATATGCTGCTCGCCGCCAAACGCCCCGTCATCATCGCGGGTAGCGAAGCGGCGAATGAGGCAACCGCGCAGGCGCTGCGTGATCTGACCGCGAGCGTGCCGATCCCGGTGTTCACCAAATCGCTGGCGAGCGGGGTTCTGCCGATTGGTCACCCCTGCGATGGCGGTACGGCGGGCAATCTGGCGATGCTCCCTATGATCGGCGTCGACGCGCCCGATCTTGTCATTCTGCTGGGCGGAAAAATGGGGCTGCTGCTCGGCGGGCGCTCTGGCGCGATTGTTCCCCATGCAGCGCAACTGGCGCAAATCCACAGCGATGCGAGCGAAATTGGCCGCATCCGCGATGTCCAGTGCGCCATTCAGGCCGATGCCGCGCTTGCGGTGCGGGCACTTCAGGCAGCACTTGCCGGGCGCGCGCCCGGCGGTCTTGCAGACTGGACGGGCAGGGCCGTCTCTGCCGCTGGCCTGTTCGCCACGCTGTTTCCCGAAGTCGAGACGGATAAGGGCATCCACCCCTTCCACGCTGCCGCCGCCGTCGCTGCGGCCATGGGGCCGGATGCGGCTTATGTGTTTGATGGCGGCGAGGCCGCGTCCTGGGGCGGGGCCGTTGCACAGGTCAACCGCCCGGCGAGTGTGCTTTCACATGGCTATCTTGGATGCCTTGGCATCGGGCCGGGCTTTGCCGTCGGCGCGCAACTGGCAGAACCGGGGCGGCGCGTTGTGCATCTGACCGGAGATGGCGCGCTGGGCTTTCACATTCAGGAGTTTGACACGATGGTGCGGCACCGCCTGCCTATCGTCAATGTCGTGCTCAACAATGAAGTCTGGGGGATGTCGATCCACGGCCAGCAGATCATGTTCGGTGAGAATTACAGCCTTATCTCCAAGATCGCGGGGACCAATTATGCCGATGTCGCGCGCGCCTTTGGCTGCCATAGCGAGCGCGTGACGCGTTATGCGGACATCGCGCCCGCCATGCGCCGCGCGCTCGACCATGATGGCCCGTCTTTCATCGAGATCATGACCGATGCCGATGTCGTCCATCCCGTCACGGTGAGTATGCTGGGGCAGGTGGAAGACGGCAGCAGTGATGTGCTGATTCCCTATTACGAAAATATCCCGGTGGATTGAGCGAGGAGCATGGTGATTTCTCCTGAGCCGGGCGCGGCGCGGTGGTGCACAGCATTAACCGGTGTGCCAAAGGCGAAGGGCAGGGCTTCGACAAGCTCAGCCCCAACGGCGTTGTGGGTGCCGGGTTGCTTGTGACCTAGAGTGATTTCGAGTGAGATGGAAACATCGAACGGCTCGGAAATCACGGACAACCCATGATCTGGAGCGCGGTTTTGATTCAATCAAAATCAAACGCGCTCTAGGGCAAGACACTGCAAATTTGCACCACCAAGCCCGTTCGCCCTGAGCTTGTCGAAGGGCTGCCTTTCGGGCGCTGCGGTCCACAGACAAAGGCGGCGATTGTCCTTCGGTTGCCTGCGGCCCCGACAAGCTCAGCCCCAACGGCGCTATGTGCCTAGCTGACCGCAATATGCCCATAGACCCTGAGTGCGGGGCCTTTGCCCGGTGGGGCATCGCCATGTTCGGGCGTGGCTTCGAGCATGGCTGTGAGCGTGAGCGCGAAATGGTTGAGCGTGGCGTCTGCACCCCAAGTGGGGTGGTCGCGGCTCTGGTCTGACAGTTCGGCCTCGCGCGCGGCCAGCACCGAACCAAGGCTGGCCCCCATGAAGATGAGCCGCTGGTTTTTGAGCGCGGTGGGCATCAGCGGCATCAGCCGCCGCAGATGATCGAGACAGCGCAGATAGCCGGAATTCCACCGCCCGCCGAGCGCATCCATGAAGAAGCGTCGGTGCGTCATCGCCAGCATCACGACAAAGCGGTTATAGCTTTCCAGCCCGCTAATGCCATCGGTGTGGGTGGAGGTGCGGATCAGCCCTTCGATCACCTCGCGCACATTTTCAGGACCGCCCTTGGCCTCCAATGCATCAAGCCATTGGTTGCGCACCACGTCGATCGCACCCGCGCCATCGATCACGAGTTCGCGGATCAGCGCCTCCTTTGACCCGAAATGATAGCCGACGGCGGCATGGTTCTTCTGGCCTGCCGCTTCGGCAATCTGGCGCACCGTCACGCCATCCACCCCGCGTTCCGCAAAAAGGCGGCACGCAACGGACTTCAACCGCGTCACGGCCAAGCTTGGCGGTTTGGATTCAAGGCGCGACATAAATGCGGGAATCGCATTGACGGTCATCCAAGTCAAATGCATTATCCAAATGACTTAATTGACGAGATCGCAGGAGAGGCGGCCATGATTTTCGAGCACACAGACAAGGTGAAGGCGCTGCTGGCGCAGGTCGAGGCCTTCATGGACGAGCACATTTATCCCAATGAGCAGTCTTATCATGATTGGGTGAATGACCCCGCCACGCTCTGGCAGGAATGGCCCGGCATGGAAGATCTGAAGGCCAAGGCAAAGGCGCTTGGGCTGTGGAACCTCTTCCTCCCCCATGAATATGGCGAATTCAGCCCCGGCCTCACCAACCTTGAATATGCGCCGATTGCCGAGTTGCTGGGCCGTGTGCCATGGTCAAGCCAGGTGCTCAACTGCTCCGCCCCCGATACCGGCAATATGGAAGTGCTCGCCAAATTCGGTTCGCCCGAACAGCAGGAAAAATGGCTCAAGCCGCTGCTCGATGGCACGATCCGCTCTGCCTATGTGATGACCGAGCCGCAGGTCGCCTCGTCCGACGCGACCAATCTTGAGCTGTCGATCACACCCGACGGCGATCATTATGTGCTCAACGGCCGCAAATGGTGGATCTCGAACGCCATGCACCCGCGCTGCGACATCTGGATCGTGATGGGCAAGACCGATTTCAACGCGCCGCGCCATGCGCAACATTCGCAAATCCTTGTCGAGCCCAACACGCCGGGCATCACCATTGTGCGGCACCTCACGGTGTTCGGCTCGCACAATTCGCCGGGCGGTGAGTGCGAACTGCGCTTCGACAATGTCCGCGTGCCGAAGGAAAACCTCATCCTTGGTGAAGGCCGCGGGTTCGAGATTGCGCAGGGCCGCCTTGGGCCGGGGCGCATCCACCATTGTATGCGCTCCATCGGTCAGGCGCAGCGCGCGCTTGAAATCATGGCGCGCCGTGCCGAAGACCGCACCGCCTTCGGCAAGAAGCTCTCCGACCAGTCAAGCATTCGTCAGGATATTGCCCGCAGCTTCTGCGAGATTGAAATGGCGCGGCTGCTGACGCTGAAGGCCGCCGACGCGATGGACCGCTATGGCAACAAGGTGGCGAAGGATCTCATCGCCGCCATCAAGGTTGTCGCCCCGCAAATGGCGCAGACCGTGTGTGATCGTGCCATTCAGGTGCATGGCGGCATGGGCGTGAGCGATGATACGCCGATTGCGCGCTTCTTTACCCTGAACCGCTTTGTGCGCATCGCCGATGGGCCGGATGAAGTGCATATGAGCCAGCTCGGCAAGCAGAAGATCAAGGAGTATTGCGCCAGCAACGCGCGCTGATCGCGCCGGGAGGATGCCATGGGCTGGATAAAGAGCGGACGCCGCACACTTGATGCAGCCGCGTTCAACGCGCGCGCCGCGCGGGCGGCTACGGTGATCGAAGGTTTCGGGATCGCCAAGGGCGATGGTGTCGCGCTCTATCTCCGCAACGAGATCGCCTATTTTGAGGCGGTGTTCGGGGCGGGGATGCTTGGCGTCTTTCCGGTGCCGGTCAACTGGCATTATACGCCCGATGAGGCGGGCTATCTGCTGCGCGATAGCGGCGTGAAGCTGCTCATCATCCATGCCGATCTTCTCGCCCCCATTGCCGAGGCCATTCCAGAAGATCTGCCGGTCGTGGTTGTGGCCACCCCGCCTGAAATCCGCGAGGCCTATGGTCTGGCGGATGTGCCGCCGCCTTCCGGCTATCCGCTCTGGCACGATCTGCTTGATGCTGCCGCCCCGTTGGCGCGCGCGGCGGAGCCTGCGCCCAGCTCCATCATCTACACCTCAGGCACGACCGGGCGACCCAAGGGCGTGAAGCGCGATGCCTTTTCGCCCGAACAGGCCGAGGCGGTGAACTTCATGCTCGGCTGGTCCTATGGCTATGCCCAGGTGCTGGCGGGCGAGCGTGATCCCGCGACGATCACCACCGCCGTCATCGGCCCCGTTTACCACTCCGCGCCCAATGCCCATTCGGCCTTCTCGATCCGCGTTGGCGCCAACGTTGTCATCGCGCCGCGCTTTGATGCGGAAGAGCTGCTGGCGTTGATCGAGCGCGAGCGGATCACGCATCTCAACATGGTGCCGATCATGTTCAACCGGCTCTTGCGCCTGCCCGACGCGGTGAAGCGCAAATATGATCTGTCGAGCCTCGAATATGTGACGCACGCCGCCGCCCCCTGCCCGCCACCCGTCAAGCGTGCGATGATCGAATGGTGGGGGCCGGTGATCTGGGAATATTATGGCTCGACCGAAATGGGCAATGTCACCAATCTTTCGGCGACCGAGTGGCTGGCGCATCCCGGCTCTGTCGGTCGCGTGATGCCGGGCGTGACGCTGCGCGTGGTGGACGAGGACGGAAATGACGTGCCGCCCGGCACGGTGGGCGAAGTGATGGGCCGGGGCCGCCACGGCACCGACTTTACCTATCAGAACGCGCCCGAAAAGCGCGCCTCGATGGAGAAATACGGCCTCATCACGCCGGGTGATGTCGGCTATTTCGATGCCGATGGCTTCCTCTATCTGTGCGACCGCAAGAACGACATGATTATCTCTGGCGGGGCGAACATCTACCCGGCGGAAATCGAGGCGGAGCTGCACAAACTGCCGGGGGTTGCGGATTGCGCGGTGTTCGGCATTCCCGATGAGGAGTTTGGCGAAAGCGTGATGGCGGTCGTCCAGCCGATGCCGGGCGCGGCGCTCACCGCAGACGCGCTGAAGGCGGAGCTAAAAAGGGTGCTGACCAGCTACAAGGTGCCGCGCCGCATCGACTTTGCAGACAGCCTGCCGCGCGAGGATTCGGGCAAGATCTTCAAGCGCAAGCTGCGCGAGCCATTTTGGGAAGGGCGGGAGCGCGCGATATGACCGAAGAGATACTCGATCCGCAATTGCCGATCATCGATCCGCACCATCATCTGTGGGACTGGAGCGGGCGGGTGCCGCATCTGCCGGCTGAGATGTCGCATCCCTTTGAGGCGATCCTGCGCCAGTCGCCGCGCTATCTGCTCGATGAGCTGCTCGCCGATGCGATGGGCGGGCATAATGTTATCGGCACGGTCTATGTCCAGTGCGGCGCCTTTTACCGCGCTGACGGGCTCGCAGCGATGCAGCCGGTGGGCGAGACGGAATTTGTGAACGGCGTCGCGGCGATGGCGGCAAGCGGCACCTATGGGCCGGTCAAGGCGTGCGCGGGGATTGTCGGCCATGTGGACCTTGGGCTGGGCGATGGCGTGGCCGAAGTGCTCGATGCGCATATTGCGGCAGGCGGCGGGCGTTTTCGCGGCATCCGCCACATGATGGCGCAGGATGATGACCCCGCCGTGCTCGGCCCGCTCGCGCACGCAGCGCCGCATCTCTGTGCAGACCCGCAGGTGCGCCGGGCGCTGGCGCATTTCGGCCCGCGCAACCTCTCGCTCGATGTCTGGGTGGTCGAGCCGCAACTGGGCGAAGTGGTGGAGCTTGCACGGGCCTTCCCCGATCTGCCGATGGTCATCGACCATGTCGGCACGCCGCTGGGGCTGGGTGTTTATGCGGGCAAGCGCGAAGCGCGCTTCGCCAACTGGGCCGCCAGCATCAAGGCGCTGGCCGATTGCCCCAATGTCTTCATGAAGCTTGGCGGACTGGGGATGCCCTTCCCCGGTTTTGAAGGCCTGGGGCCGGATGTGCGCCCGTCCTCCGCAACGCTCGCCGCCGCCTGGGCGCCTTATATCCATGGCTGCATCGAGGCCTTTGGCGCGGCGCGGTGTATGTTTGAAAGCAACTTCCCGGTAGATCGCTGGGGCGCGGATTACGCGACGCTGTGGAACGCGTTCAAGCGCATCGCAGCGGGCGCATCCTCATCGGAAAAGGCCGCGCTCTTTGGCGGCACGGCGGCAAAATTCTATCGACTGGAGGGTCTGGCGTGAAGGCACTGCGTTATTATGGCGCGCGCGACGTCCGCTATGAAACGATGGACGATCCCGCTCCGCAGTCCACGCGCGATGCCGTGGTGAAGGTGGACGCCTGCTCGATCTGCGGGTCAGACCTGCACATTTATCATGGTCACGGCTTTTCCGAAGATGTCGGATTTTGCGTGGGGCATGAGGCGGTGGGCGAGGTGGTGGAAACCGGCAGCGGCGTCCATCGGCTCAAGGTCGGCGACAAGGTGATGATCCCCGCCGCGGTCGGCTGCGGCGCGTGCCGAGCCTGCCTCGCAGGCGTCGTCAACCTGTGCGAGTTTGGCATGGGCTCCTGCTATGGCCTGTCCGCGCGGCTTCAGGGATCACAGGCAGACGCCGTGCGCGTGCCTGCGGCGGACGTGAACGCCGTGCGCGTGCCCGAAGGCGTCAGCATGGATCAGGCGCTGATGATGACCGATGCGCTTGCCACCGCATGGTATGGCGCGCGCAATGCAGATATTGTCCCCGGCGCCAGCGTCGCGGTGATCGGCCTTGGCCCCATCGGCCTGATGGCGGTGGACAGCGCCTTGGTGATGGGCGCGCATATCGTTTATGCGATTGACCCGATTGCAGAGCGCCGCGCGCTCGCCGAAGCGGCGGGCGCGATTGCGCTGCACCCCGATGAAGCGATGGAGCGCATCAAGGCCGATACCAGGGGCCGCAAGCTTGATTGCGTGGTGGAAGTCGTCGGCAGCGACGCGACGGTGGATTTCGCGCTCCGCCTCGTGCGCCCGCGCGGCACCGTGTCGGTTATCGGCGTGCAGCAATCGCGCCGCTTCGCCTTCCCGCTGGAACGCGCCTTTGCCGCAGGCCTCACCTTCCGCACGGGCACCTGCTCCGTGCCGGAAGAGCTGCCCGCGCTCTTCCCGCTCGTCCAGTCCGGCCGCCTCAAGCCCGAGAAATATATCAGCCACCGGATGCCGTTGAGCGACGGCGCAGAAGCCTATCGCCTGTTCGAAGCGCGCGAGTCCGGCGCGCTCAAGATGGTGCTGATCCCCGATTGAGGGGGCGGGCGCACGTTGCAGGCCCCCACATTGTGGGCCTCGCGCCACCAATCTCCACCGTTTGCCCTGAGCTTGTCGAAGGGCTGTCCTTCTCTGTGGGCCGCACTGTCCAGAAGGACAGGACTTCGACAGGCTCAGTCCAAGCGGAGGGGAGAGAAGGTGAATGGCCCAATGCTCAAAGAGCCACCCCGCACCCCCCACATTGCAGGCCCCACGCGCCTGCGATAACCTCCCGCCATGAGTGTTGAGGGAAGCTGCCACTGCGGCAATGTGCGTATCACGGTGCCAACCGCGCCGGAGTGGGTGGCGGATTGCAATTGCTCGCTCTGCCGCAGGCTCGCCTGGCGCGTGGCCTATTACCCGCCCGATCAGGTGACCGTCTCCGGCGAGACGAAAGCCTATATCTGGGGAGACCGGATGATCGGCATCCACCACTGCCCCGTCTGCGGCTGCGGCACGCACTGGGAAACGCTGGGCGAAGATTTCGGCAAAATGGGCATCAACGCGCGACTGCTCGATGGGTTCGATGAAGCCCGCGTTGAGGTGCGGAAGTTTGATAACGCGGGGTAGAGGGGGGGCGTAGCGCTCCTGCCTCTCAGCCGGTCAGGCTGCCTTTGCGAACCGTTCGACCTTGATCTTGCCCTCATGCTCGCGGGCTTGCGCCAGATCATAGGTCGTCTGCATCCGCAGCAGCGTGTCGGCTTTTACCCCAAAGGCTTTCTCGAACCGGATTGCCATATCGGCGGAGAGCGCGGAATTGCCATTGAGCAGCGTGCTCAAGGCCTGCCGCGAGACGCCAAAATGCGCCGCCAGCGCGGTAACACTGACCTGTGCTGGCTCCACGATTTCAGTCTTCAGCCAGTCGCCAACATGGACGGCGAGCGAAGGGTGCATCCTAAGTGCCATGATAGTCCTCCAAATCCAGATCAATCAGCGCGCCATTGTCATTCACGCCAAACGTCATCCGCCAGTTTCGCGTCACCGTCATCGACCAGACGCCCCTGCGGTCGCCCGCCAATTCGTGAAGGCCGAAATTGGGAGGCGTTGAAAGTTCATCGAGGGTTTCGGCCGCATCGATGAAAGCGAGCATCTTGCGCAACCGCTCCACATCCCCAACCAGCCCCTTCGCATTCCCCGCTTCAAAGAAGCGCCGAAGAGCCTTGTGCCGGATGCTCTCGATTTCCATGGGGGAACACTAGGCGATCAGGCAGAAATCGTCAAGTGTCACGTGACACTTGCGTTTGATGGGTGACAGGGAGGGGGGCTCGATGGGTTCGATGAAGCACGCGTTGAGGTGCGTAAGTTCGATAATGCGGGGTAGGGGGGCTTTCTGCCAACCCGCATTGCGCGTTCAGCGCGCTATGTCTTCTGGTCGGATCGCCCGAACCAGCGATGCTCAAACCACAAAGCGAGGTTGACCAGTGCGATCAAGGCGGGAACCTCGATAAGAGGGCCGATCACAGCGGCAAAAGCGACGGGCGATGCGAGGCCGAAGGCTGCAATGGCCACAGCGATCGCCAGTTCGAAATTGTTCGATGCTGCCGTGAATGAAAGCGCCGCCGTGCGCGGATAGTCTGCGCCCATGGCTCGACCGCCTGCAAAGGCAAGGACGAACATGACCACGAAGAACAGGGCCAGTGGCACGCCGATGCGCACGGCGTCCATCGGCAGGGCAAGGATTTCGCCCCCTTTCAGGCTGAACATGGCAATGATGGTGAACAACAGCGCGACCAGCGTCATCGGGCTGACAAGCGGCAGGAAGCGCGTTTCATACCAGTCGCGCCCGCGCGCCTTGACGAGCGTCTGGCGGACAAGAAACCCGGCGAGGAATGGCACGCCAAGATAGGTCAGCACCGCCTTTGCGATGGTTGAGAAGTCAATATCGACGACGTGCGCCTCCAGCCCGAACACGGGCGGCAATACGGTCAGGTAGAACCAAGCGTAGGGCACGTAGAATATGATCTGGAACAGCGAATTGAACGCGACCAAGCCTGTCACATATTCCGCGCTGCCCTTTGCAAGCTGGTTCCACACCAGCACCATGGCGATGCATGGTGCGATGCCGATCAGGATGAGGCCAGTGAAATATTCGGGCTTATCCGGGAGCAGCAGTGCTGCCAGCGCGAACATGAACGCAGGCGCGACGATCCAGCACAGCGCAAAGGAAAGCGCGAGTATCCTGCCGTCGCGGAACACCTGCCCAAGCTCTTCATACCGGACCTTGGCGAGCGGCGGGAACATCATCAGGATCAAGCCGATCGCAATCGGCAGGCTGGTGGAGCCGACCGACATGGCGTTGAGCGTTGCCGGAACGGCCGGGACGAGGGAGCCCAGCGCGATGCCAAACGCCATTGCGCTGAAAATCCAGATCGTCAGATAGCGGTCCAGAAGGCCGAGGCGGGGCCGAGGCAAAACGCTTGGGGCGTCCATCGCCAATCCGTGTGTCATGCCGCAGCCGCCCCCTGTGCCCCCGCGCTGGCTCCGTCTTGCTCACCGATTTGCCGGAGCCGCGCCTTCAGCGCCAGTTCGTCAAGCGAGGCGATGGGCAAGGCCAGGAACAGCTCGATCCGTCGCCGCAAAAGGCGCAGCGCCTCCAGAAACGCATCACGCTGCCCGGCGCCTTCAACAGCGGCGGGGTCTTCAATGCCCCAATGTGCTGTCGTCGGATGTCCGGGCCAGACGGGACAGACCTCGCCCGCCGCATTGTCACAGACCGTGAAAATGAAGTCGATCTGCGGGGCATCCGGCCCGCTGAACGCGTCCCAGCTTTTCGAGCGGAAGCCCTTATCGGGGAAACCATAAGCCTTCAGCACCTCAAGCGCCATCGGGTGCACCTGCCCCTTGGGAAAGCTGCCCGCGCTAAAGCTTCGAAACCGCCCTGCGCCATCCTTCTGAAGGATGGCTTCCGCCAGGATCGAGCGCGCGGAATTGCCGGTGCACAAGAACAGCACATTGTAGATCTTGTCTGCCATGATGATCTCAGCAGCAGGATGTTCTGGCAGCGGCGGCAACCTTGGGCGCGCAGCAGGCATTGGTCGCCGCATTGTCTGAAGCCAGCCCCGCAAAGTCCGGGCTGTCGCCATAGACTGTGCTGTCGCTGTTCGTCAGGAAGGCTTCCCACACCACGCCATCGGGGTCCGCGATCCAGCTCTTTTCAGACTTTGCGTAGCAGCAGGTTGTCACCCCCTCTTCCATCACGGGGCCGTTGGCAGCCTTGAGGCGCCCATAAACTTCGGCCAGCTCGGCTTCGCCTTCCACCTGAAGGCCAAGATGCTCCACACCCTTGTCGGCGCCGCATTTCTGCGAGATCGCAAAGTTGATGCGCGGGTCTTCCAGCATCCACTTGGCATAGTCTGGCTTGGTCACCGAAGGGGCACTGCCGAACAGGCCCGAATAAAAGGCAATCGAGGCATCGAGATCTGCAACACCGACATGGACGTGAAAGCGTTTCATGCGACATCCTTTGCAACAGTAATAGGGCGCGCGCAGGATGTTACGGGCGTGCACGCAACTCCTCCGCAGCAGTTTTCCGTGAGATAGCCCATCAGACCGTTCATCGCGGCATAGTCCGCAGAATAGATGATCGAGCGGCTTTGCCGCTTTGGGGAGACCAGCCCGGCATTTGCGAGCTGCGCGAGATGAAAGCTCATGGAAGAGGCCGGAACATCCAGCGCATCCGCAAGCGCCCCCGCCGCCATTCCCTCCGGCCCCGCCTGAACCAGCAGCCGGAAAGCTGCCAGCCTGTGTTCCTGCGCGAGCGCGCCGAGCGCGCGGATGACGGAGGTCGCGATCATTGTCTAATTCCTATGATTCTATAAATATCGAAATATCGAAAAATTAGATGCTGTCAACTGAACATAGGTGCAACTCGATGGCATCCCCCCCCAAAAAAACAACTTTCCTACAGCCCCCCTGCTGCGCCAGCGTCATCGCCCCCCAATGATGCGGAAGGTGAATGATGATGCAGCGCAACGCACTCCGGCTCCTGATGGTCCTCTCTGCCATGGCGGACTTTGCCTCATCGCGTCGAGGTGCCGGGGGAGGGCACGAGGGTGATGGGTTTGTTGCAGTGCGCATCGGGGGCGTCTTGCCCTTTTTGGTCGCGTGGATCATCGGGGCCGTGCGACGCGCTCTGACTCCCTTGGGGACGCAAATCCGGGCTGCAGGGGCCTCAACTTCCTCCACTTCCAGTTCCAGAGGCGCGCTTGCGGACCAACCGTCGACCGCGTTCGACGGAGGAACTTTACGCCCTGTTGCAAGGCGCTATCGTGCCGCCTTCACTTTCGCAGGGGGATGCAGGGATGCGCAGTTCTTTCAGGTTGATTTCAGGCCTTTCGGCGGTCGCCTTGCTGGCGGGCGCGCTTGTCGCACCGGCGATGGCCGCGACCGACGCCAAGGTCGAGGAGAAGAAGGCGGCAGACGCCTCTGCCGCCGCTGCGCCCGTCCCCAATCGCTCGGTGACGAAGCATAGCGGCACCTTCAACGGCCAGAAGATCAGCTACACCGCGATCACGGGGGAGACCTTCCTCCCCGGACCCGATGGCAAGCCGCGCGCCGCGATTTTCTCGACGAGCTACATCAAGGATGGGAAAGACCCCAACCGCCCTGTGACGTTCCTGTTCAATGGCGGCCCCGGCTCCGGCTCGGTGTGGCTGCACATGGGCGCCTTTGGCCCGGTGCGCGTCGCCATTCCGTCTGACGCGAAGGATGATGGCGCGCCGCCCTATCCGCTCGTCGCCAACCCGGACAGTCTGCTCGATACGACCGACATCGTCTTTATCGATCCCGTCGGCACCGGCTTTTCCTATGCGCTGCCGGGCGTGGACCCGCAGGATTATTGGGGCGTGACGCAGGATGCAAAGTCGGTCGCGCAGTTCATCCGGCTGTGGCTCAACGAGCATGGCCGCTGGAATGCGCCTAAGTTTTTAGGCGGGGAAAGCTATGGCACCACGCGCTCGGCCGCGGTGCTCAACCAGCTTGAAGGCCAGTATAATGATGTGTCGTTGAACGGCGTCATCCTGATTTCCACCGTGCTCGATTTTGGCGCGGGTGCAGACACCAATGGCAATGAGATCGGCTATGCGCTCAACGTGCCGTCTTACGCGACGACCGCGCTCTTCCATGGCAAGGTCAGCCACCCCGGCGGCGCTGCCGGCATTGCGGCGGAAGCGCGCGCCTGGGCCTCCGGGCCGTATCTGGCCGCCTTGCTCAAGGGCAATGCGCTGGGCGCGGAAGAACACGCCGCCATCCGCAAGGAATTGTCGCGGCTGACCGGGCTGGACGAGGGTTTTCTGGAGCGCGCCAATCTGCGCGTCACGCCGGGCCGTTTCTACAAGGAACTGCTGCGTGATCGCGGGCTGACGGTGGGCCGCCTTGATTCGCGCTACACCGGCAAGGATGCCGACAATGCAGGCTCCGAGCCGGATAATGATCCGAGCTTTTACGGCATTGATGGCGGCTATACCGCCGCGATCAACGCCTATGCGCGCGGTGATCTGGGCTACAAGACCGACCGCAGCTATGTGACGATCGGCGGCGTCGGCAAGTGGGACTGGCGCTTGAACGAGGGTCGGGACAGCGACACCTATATGAACGTCGCGCCCTATATCTCGACCGCGCTGCGCGAAAATTCCGGTTTGCGCATCTTTGTGGGGCAGGGCTGGTATGACTTTGCGACGCCCTTTTTCGCGGCGGAATATGCGCTGACCCGTGCGGACTTCCCGCGCGAGCGCATCCAGTTCCATTATTATGATGCGGGCCACATGATGTATGTGCGCGATCAGGACCGCGCCAAGCTGTCGCAGGACATTCGGGCCTTCATCAAGAGCCGGTGAGGTTGGGAGCCAGAAACGATTAGGGGCGGGCACCCAGGTGCACCGCCCCCCTTTCCTCTCCCTGGAAAGCTCTTTGAATCGGTAAGGCGCCTTAGCGCGGCAGCTCGCTGGCCCCCATCAAATGGAGGTCAACCGCGCGGGCGCACTGGCGGCCTTCGCGGATCGCCCAGACGACAAGGCTCTGGCCGCGGCGCATATCGCCACAGGCGAACACGCCGTCACGGCTCGTTTCATAGCCTTCGGTATCGGCCTGCACATTGCCGCGCGGATCAAGCGAGACTTCGGACTGTTCAACCATCCCGGCCTTGCGCGGCCCGGTAAAGCCCATGGCGAGCAGGATGAGATCGGCCTTGAGCGTGAATTCGCTGCCCGCCACTTCGACCATCTTGCCATCGACCCAGTCGACGCGGACGCATTCGAGGCCCTCGATATTGCCGTTGGAGCCGACGACGCGCTTGGTGAGGATCGCCCAGTCGCGCTCGCAGCCTTCATCATGGCTGGACGAGGTGCGCAGCTTCAATGGCCAGTTGGGCCAGTTGAGCGCCTTGTCTTCCTTCACCGGCGGCTTGGGCATGATTTCGATCTGCGTCACCGAGGCCGCGCCCTGACGGTTGGACGTGCCCACGCAGTCCGACCCGGTATCGCCGCCGCCGATGACGACAACGTGCTTGCCGGTCGCCGTCAGCGTGCCGCGGGGGGCTGCACGCAGTTCGTCATCGCCCGCATTGCGCTTGTTTTGCTGCGTCAGGAATTCCATCGCGAGGCGCACGCCCGCCATTTCGGCACCGGGAATGTCAAGGCGGCGGCCTTCTTCCGCGCCACCCGCCATTACGACGGCGTCGTAATTCTGTTGCAGGCTTTCAAACGACACCTGCACGCCGACTTCCATCGAGGTGCGGAACTCGACGCCCTCGGCCTCCATCTGCACCGCACGCCGGTTGATGAGGTGCTTTTCCATCTTGAAGTCGGGGATGCCATAGCGCAGCAGCCCGCCAACGCGGTCGTTCTTTTCGAACACGGTCACGCTGTGGCCCGCGCGCGCCAATTGCTGCGCGCACGCCATGCCTGCCGGGCCGGAGCCGATAACGGCCACCGACTTGCCGGTTTTCTTCGATGGCACAAGCGGTGTGATCCAGCCTTCGTTCCAGCCGCGATCAACGATCTGACATTCGATCGACTTGATCGTGACGGGCGCGTCGTCGATGTTGAGCGTGCAGCTCGCCTCGCACGGAGCGGGGCAGATGCGGCCCGTGAATTCGGGGAAATTATTGGTCGAATGGAGGACTTCCAGCGCATTGCGCCAGTCGCCTTCATACACCAGATGGTTCCAGTCCGGGATGATGTTGTTCACCGGACAACCATTGTGGCAGTACGGAATGCCGCAGTTCATGCAGCGCGATGCCTGCCCGCGAATGGCGTCTTCCGACATGGGGATGACGAATTCGCGATAGTGCGTCAGCCGCTCCTTGGCGTCACCATAAGTGCGGTCCGAGCGGTCGAGTTCGA
>CALMVA010000061.1 GCA_937873035.1 uncultured Sphingomonadaceae bacterium
CCAAGCCGCCCAGCGCCGAACTGCGCCCGGACCAGAAGGATTCGGATTCGCTGCCCGATTATCCCGTGCTCGACGCTATCCTGATGGGGCTGGTGGAAGAAGAATTGTCGGTCGATGACGTGGCGGCGCGCGGGTATGATCGTGATATTGTGGCGCGTATCGAGCGGCTCTTGTGCCTTGCCGAATATAAGCGCCGTCAGGCCCCGCCCGGCGTCAAGCTCGGCAAACGCAATTTCGGCCGCGACCGCCGCTACCCGATCACCAACGCTTTCAGGACGGGGTAGTCACGGTTGCATCGCGTATCGATACGCGATATAATGGGCTATGATTGTCGGCTTTCGCCACAAGGGTATGCGGCTTCTCTATGAGCAGGACTCCGCGCGGGGCGTGAATCCCGATCATAAGGACAAGTTGAAGCGCATCCTCGCGGCGCTTGATGTTGCGGCGGGGCCGGATGATCTCTCTTTGCCTGCTTATCGGCTACATCCGCTCAAGGGCGACCTTGCCGGGCACTGGTCGATCTGGGTCAATGGCAACTGGCGGGTTACCTTCCGGTTTGTCGGTGCCGATGTCGAGCTGGTTGATTATCAGGATTATCACTAGGAATGAGCGCATGATGAAATCCCCTTCCCATCCTGGCCTGACGCTGCGGCATGATGTGCTGGAGCCGCTTGGTCTTGGCATCACCGAAGCGGCGCAGAAGCTTGGTATGTCGCGCGTGGCGCTGTCGCGCGTCGTCAATGGTCGTGCGGGCATCAGTGCCGATCTCGCCATCCGGCTCGAACTGGCTGGCGCGAGCACCGCGCGCTTCTGGATCGGCCTCCAGTCTAATTACGATCTGGCGCAGGCGCTTGCCCATGCCCAGCCCCATGTTGAACGCCTGAAAGCCGCCTGACCCATGACTGTTGTTACCCGTTTTGCGCCGTCCCCCACCGGCAGCCTTCATGTCGGCAATGTCCGCACCGCGATCCACAACTGGATGTGGGCGAAGAAGCATGGCGGGCGTTTCCTGCTGCGCATCGACGATACCGATCTTGAACGCTCGAAAGAGGACTATGTTGATGGCATCCGCGCCGATCTCAAATGGCTGGGGCTGGATTGGGATGGCGAGGAACGCCAGTCCGCCCGGTTCGATCTCTACGAGCGCCGCTTTGAGGAACTGAAGGCGGCGGGCCGCGTCTATGCCTGTTATGAAACGCCCGAAGAGCTTGATCTGCGGCGCAAGGTGCTGCTCGGTCGCGGGCTGCCGCCGGTTTACGAGCGCAAAGCCGCTGATGCGCCGCCGCCCGAAGGCCGCGCGCCGCACTGGCGCTTCCGGCTCGATCATGATGCCGTGATCGAATGGGCCGATCTTGTGCGCGGCGACCAGCATTTTGATCCCAGGCTGATGTCTGATCCCGTCATCCGCCGGGCCGATGGATCGTGGCTCTATATGCTGCCCTCGGCAATTGATGACATTGATATGGGCGTGACGCACGTGGTGCGCGGCGAAGACCATGTGACCAACACGGCAACGCAGCTCCAGATGTTTGACGCGCTGGGGGCTGCCCGCCCGCAATTCGCGCATGAGGCGCTGCTGACGGGGAGCGAAGGCAAGCTCTCCAAGCGTCTCGGCGCGCTGGGCATGGATGCTTTTCGGGAACGCGGCATCGAGCCGATGGCGCTGATCGCGCTCTTGGCGCGGCTGGGGACAAGCGAGCCTGTCGAGCCCGTGACCGAGGCCGCGCCGCTCATCGCCACCATCGACTTCACCCATTTCGGCCGTGCGCCGGCGCGCTTTGACGAGGACGAACTGGCGCAGATCAACGCCAAGATTCTCCACCAGACGGACTATGCCGCTGTCGCCACGCGCCTGCCGGAGGGCGTGGACGAAGCCGCCTGGGCCGCGATCCGCCCCAATATCACGACGTTGGCAGATGTTGCCGCGTGGTGGTCGGTCGTGACGGGTAATGTTGCGGCTTCGGTGGCGGATGAGGATAAGCCCTATCTGGCAGAGGCCGCTGCGGTCGCCGCCAGCATCGACTGGTCGGGCGATGCCTGGCACGCGCTGACCGATGCGCTCAAGGCTACCACCGGGCGCAAGGGCAAGGCGCTCTTCTTGCCTCTGCGCATGGCGCTGACGGGGCAGGAGCATGGCCCGGACATGAAAGCGCTGCTGCCGCTCATCGGCCGGGATCGTGCTGTGGCGCGGCTCAAGGCGGGTGCTGACTGACGCCAAACCACCCCGACACCGTTCGGGCTGAGCTTGTCGAAGTCCAGTCCTTTTCGCTTTGGCACACAGGCGAAGAGCAGGACTTCGACAAGCTCAGTCCGAACGGAAGGAGCGTAAGCCTGCCCCTTCGCCATAAACAACGCGCCAAAAATCCCTCTTGCCTTGCAAATGTAATGTTGTAACATCTTATTCACGGGGAAAGGGCTAACCCCTCCCCGCTCAGGAGGAGGATGCCATGTCCTATACCGACACCAACACTCATATCCGTGTGAACCCTGTTGGCCTTGGCGGCGCGTTGCTGGTGAGTGGCGTGATGATCGCGGGCCTTGCCACGATGGCGCCGGAGATTATCGAGAGCTTGCCCGATGGGCCATTCACGCTCATCGACACGAGCGAGCCTGCGCCGCCGCCCAAGCCGCTGGAGCAGAAGCCCGCCAAACAGACCGAAACCAAAGTCACCGTTCCCCCGCGCGGCAGCGGTGCCGGGCCGGTGACGACCAACACGCTTGATCTGGTTCCGCTCGACAAGGAGCCGGTGACAGTCGATCCGCCGGTGAAGCCCGATATTATCGCTGATCCTGTCCGTGTGCCGGTGCGCGCGGGTGCGGTGATGATTTCGGGTGCTGCCGCCCAGCCGCCTTATCCGCGCAGCTTGCAGGCGGAAGGGGTTGAGGGCGTAGCGGTCGTCCGCGTGCTCGTAGGGGTCGATGGCCGGGTGCGGGCGGTGGAACTGGTGCGCGCTGATGATCCGCTTTTCTACGATGCCACGCGCGAACAGGCCTTGCGCAAATGGCGCTTCCGCCCCGCAACCGAAGATGGCCGCGCGGTTGAGGGCTGGCGCGAAATGACGGTGCGCTTCGTGATGCCGCGATAGGGCAAGGCAGGGTGGGGGTAGCAAGCGCACGCGCAAAGCCCTATCTGGGCGCCATGCGTGTCTTTCCCCGCCCTGTCAGTCCCAAGGCCGCGTGGCGTGACCTCAAGTCATTCCTCGCCACGCGCTCGCCGCACAAGATCGGCTTTGCAGGGCTGGCGATCACGATTCCGGTGTTCTTCCTCGGCCTCTTCTACCTCGATCAGGTGCCGATGGAGTATAAGGCACCGGAGATCATCTACGTCCAGAAGCTCGACCCCAATCGCAGTGATGCAGAGATCATCGCCGAGCAGAAGCGCGATACCGCCAAGCGCAAGGCGGACGAGGCCGCGCGGCAGAAGATTCTTGAAGCGAACCGCAAGCCCTTCAAGGAAATCGACAAGAAGCTGGATGATCTGGGCCTGTGAGCGCGACGTTTGACCGGCGCGTGATGGCGGCGGCGCTCGCGCTGTCACAGCGCGGGCGTGCACGAACGGTTCCCAACCCCAATGTCGGCTGCATCCTGGTGCAGCAGGGCGTCATCGTCGGGCGCGGCTGGACCCAGCCCGGCGGGCGTCCCCATGCCGAAGCGATGGCGCTGGTGGAGGCGGGCGAAGCTGCGCGCGGTGCTACGGCCTATGTCACGCTTGAGCCGTGCGCGCACCAGAGCGCGCGTGGCCCGGCCTGTGCGGACAGCTTGATTTCGGCCGGGGTGGCGCGTGTCGTCATCGCGCTGACCGATCCCGATCCGCGCACCAATGGCGAGGGCATCGCCCGATTGCAGGGCGCGGGCATCACGGTCGACACCGGCCTTTGCGAGACAGAAGCTCGCCGGGCGATGGCGGGTTGGCTGATGCAGCGCCGCCATGGCCGCCCGCTCGTGACGTTGAAGCTCGCCACCTCGCTCGATGGGTGCGTCGCGCGTGCCGATGGCGAGAGCAAATGGATTACCGGAGAGGTCGCCCGCCGCCATGGCCATCTGGAGCGGGCGCGCAGCAATGCCATTCTTGTTGGGCGCGGGACATATGATGCGGATGCTCCCCGGCTTGATGCGCGGCTTCCCGGTTTGGGTGAACTTTCCCCGCAACGCCTGCTGTTGACGCGCGGCGCAGCGCCTGACGGCTGGACGGCGATTGCGACCCCCGCCGACATCGCAGGGCTTGCTGATGTGCACTATCTGATGGTGGAGGGCGGCGCGCAAACTGCGGCGGCCTTCCTCAAGGCGGGGCTTGTGGACCGGCTGATGCTCTACCGCGCGCCCATCATCATCGGCGCGGGCAAGGCGTGCCTTGGCGATATTGGCCTCGACCGGCTGGGTGATGCACACGGCCTTTGGCGTCAGGTCGATGCGCGCGCGCTTGGCAAGGACCAACTCGAAGTTTACGAGCGCACCTGAAAAGAGGCGGAATTCATGTTTACTGGCATCATCACCGACATCGGCACCATCACCAGGGCAGAGCAGCGCGGCGACCTGCGCCTTGTCATCCGTTGCGGCTATGACATGGCGGGCGTTGATCTGGGCGCATCGATCGCCTGTTCGGGCGTATGCCTCACAGTCGTGGACAAGGGCGCAGACTGGTTCGCCATCGACGCTTCGGCAGAAACCGTCTCCAAGACCGCGTCGGGTATGTGGGCCGAAGGCCGTCGTCTCAATCTGGAGCGTGCGCTCAAGATTGGCGATGAACTGGGCGGACATATCGTCACCGGCCATGTCGATGGCGTGGGCGAAGTGACGGCGATTGAGCCGGAGGGTGATTCGCACCGCGTGTCGGTAACGGTTGGCGCGGCGATTGCGCCCTTCATCGCCGCCAAGGGCTCGGTCACGGTGGATGGCGTGTCGCTGACGGTCAACAGCGTCGCCGACAATGAAGATGGCACCGCAACCTTTGGTCTCAACATCATTCCGCACACTTGGGACGTGACGGCGCTGGGCGATCTTGCCGTCGGGCACGCGGTCAATATCGAGATCGACGTGCTCGCCCGCTATCTTGCGCGGATGCAGGAGCGGCTCTCGGCGCGCTAGGCCTTGCGTCGTGCCGGAGATGCCAGCCTGCGCTGGCATGACGGGAGGGGTCTTGGGCAAGGCGTCACCCCAGCGAAGGCTGGGGTCTCCTGCGTGCCATTACGACCAATGGTTCAATGTGAAACGAATCGTTGACGATCACATTATAATGTGATTACCTTCTGCTCATGTCTACGCAACTCATCGAAAAGCTTCGCAAGCTTGTGACCGAAGGCGGGCTTTCGCGCTCCGGTCTCGCCCGCGCCGCCGGCCTTCATGCCAACACGCTGCGCGATCTGGATCAGGCTGACTGGAACCCCACGGCGGAAACGCTGCGCAAGCTGGAGGCCTATCTCTTCTCGAACGACGAAAGCCCCGCGCTCGTTCCGATTGAAGAGATTATCGAGGAAGCGCGCAACGGGCGTATGTTCATCCTCGTCGATGATGAAGATCGCGAGAATGAGGGCGATCTTGTTATTCCCGCGCAGATGGCGACGCCCGATGCGATCAACTTCATGGCAACGCATGGCCGCGGCCTGATCTGCCTGACGCTCACCAGGAAGCGCGTCGATGAGCTGGGCCTTGAACTGATGAGCCGCGCCAATGGCACGCGCCATGAAACCGCCTTCACCACCTCCATCGAGGCGCGCGAAGGCGTGACCACGGGCATTTCGGCAGGTGACCGTGCGCGCACCGTGTCGGTGGCCATCGACGCCTCCAAGGGCCGCGACGATATTGTGACGCCGGGCCATGTCTTCCCGCTCATTGCGCGCAATGGCGGCGTTCTCGTGCGTGCCGGGCATACCGAAGCCGCCGTTGATATTTCGCGCCTTGCCGGGCTGAATCCTTCGGGCGTGATCTGCGAGATCATGAAGGATGATGGCACCATGGCGCGCATGGATGACCTTGTCTCGTTCGCGCGGATGCACAATCTCAAGATGGGCACGATCCGCGATCTCATCGAATATCGCCGCAAGAACGACCATTTGGTCGAGTGCGTGTCCGAAGCGCCCTTCACCTCGGATTATGGCGGAGAATGGACCGCCAAGACCTATCGCAACAAGGTGGATGGCTCGGTCAACATCGTGCTGCAAAAGGGCAAGGTCGTGCCCGGAGAGCCGACGCTGGTGCGGATGCACGGCATTTCGATCTTCTCCGACGTGCTGGGCGCGCCCGGCCCCCGCAAGCGCGTGCTTCAGCGCGCCATGGGAGAAATCGGGGCGGCAGGCGCGGGCGTCATCGTGCTGCTGATGCCGACCGAACCCGAACATCTGACGCGTGAAATTAGTGCGGCGGCAGGCAAGCCGACTGACATGGATCTGCGCGACTATGGCATTGGTGCGCAGATTCTGGCCGATCTCGGCATCCATGACATGATCCTTTTGACCAACGCGCACCGCAATGTCGTCGGCATTGAAGGCTATGGCATCAACATCGTGGGCGAACGCCCCATCCCGGAGGCGTAATCCCATGGCGAAGTTCCTGATTGTCGAAGCCCGTTTCTACGATCACCTCAATGATATGCTCGTTGCAGGCGCAACTGCCGCGCTTGAAGAGGCCGGGCACAAGGTCGATGTCATCACCGTGCCGGGCGCGCTCGAAATCCCCGGTGCGATTGCGCTCGCAGCGGAAAGCGGGCGCTATGACGGCTTTGTCGGCATCGGCGTCGTCATCCGTGGCGAAACCTATCATTTCGAGATCGTCGCCGGCGAAAGCGCGCGCGGCATCATGGCGCTGACGATGGATGGCCTGCCCATCGGCAATGGCATCCTGACGGTCGAGAATGAGGCTCAGGCGCTCGTCCGCGCAGACCCCGCGCAAAAGGACAAGGGCGGAGAGGCGGCCAAGGCCGCGATCGCGCTCCTGGACCTCAAGGGCCAGTTTAGCTGAGATTCCCCTCTAACCATCACCCCAGCGAAAGCTGGGGTCTCCTGTTGTGGAACAAGAGATGCCAGCTTGCGCTGGCATGACGGGAATGAGTTGTGCTGGGTGTTCCGCTGGTGAAGCGTTCC
>CALMVA010000062.1 GCA_937873035.1 uncultured Sphingomonadaceae bacterium
GGGGGCGATTGCGCCGGTGGGGGTGTTGGTGTCCGCCCGCGCCTGGAAGGGGGGGGCTGCCCTGCGGGGGGGGAAAGGCGCGGGCACCACACGCCCCTGCCGCGACAAAGCCTTGGTGTGGCGATTGGGGCGCGGCAAAGCACCGCGCAATTGCGGCGGGCGCGGACGGCGCGGGGCAGTGCGGTGTCGAGCGTTGAACTGGGCTATGCCGATGTCGCGCGGGATCTCCAGCCGGGGTTGCAGCGGGCAGACCGTTTTGCAGGGCACCGCGCGCTCCTGCTCGATGTTCCAGCGGCGATGGAGGCAGAGCGCGCATATGGCCTTGCCCGGCAATTGCTCGGCAGGCACATGGCAGAGGCAGAAACGCTCGAAATCAGCGTGCCTTGGCGTCATCTTGATCTGCTGGAGGGCGGAGCGGTGCAGATTGAGGGGGTGCCGCAGGTCTGGCGCATCCACTCGCTCAGCTGGGCGGCGATGCACATCACGCTGACGCTCGCGCCGCTCATCGATCGTGCGCCGCTGCCAGCGGTTGCCGATGCCGGGCGCGGCACGCTCTCGCCCGATCTGATCCATGGGCCGACGCGGCTTGTGCTGCTCGATCTTCCGCCCCTTGAGGCCGGTGTCGCGCAGGCCCCCAGCGTCGTCGCGGCGGCGGCGGGCGCTTCGCCGGGGTGGAAGCGCGCGGCCCTGCTGCAAAGCATCGATGGCGGCAAGACATGGACCGACGCCGGGGAGACGGCGGCCCCGGCGACAATCGGTGTCGCAATCACGCCGCCCGGCGTGGCGAGCGCGGCTGCCTTTGATGCGCATAATGGCCTGATCGTCGATCTGCTCCATGCAGATATGGCGCTCAACGCGGCAAGCGATGCAGCCCTTCTGGCCGGCGCCAATCTTGCCATGCTGGGCAAGGAGCTTCTGCAATTCGGCGCGGCCGAACGGCTGGGCCCGGTGCGTTATCGGCTGTCGCACCTGTTGCGTGGGCGGCGCGGCACCGAACACGCGATTGCCGGGCACGCGCCGGGCGAGGATTTTGTGCTCCTCGCGCGCGACAGCGTTGCGCCGCTCGCCGTGCCAGCGGGCGCGGCCATGGTTTCGGTGATGGCAATGGGGCTTGGCGATGCGGCGGGCGTTCAAAAGGATAGTGTCGTTTCCGGCCTTGCCTTGCGCCCGCTTTCTCCCGTGCATCTTGTGGCGCGCGCGCAACTTGATGGCGGCCTTCTTCTCAGCTGGGTCCGCCGTAGCCGGGATGGCTGGGGCTGGCATGATGCCGTTGATGCGCCGCTTGCCGAAGAGCGCGAGGACTATCGCGTCACCTTGTCTCCAGATGCAGGGGCGGCGCAGGTGCAGGAGGTGTCCCAGCCCGGTCTTGCCGTGTCCGCTGCGCAGCTTGCCGCGTGGCGCGCAGCGGGTGCGAATCATCTGCGCGTCGATGTGCAGCAGGCGGGCACCTTTGGCGCCTCTTTGCCTGCGGGCATCGTGATTGAGCTGTAAACCCATGTCACAAGGAGTGTGGTGAAGTGAATGATGTTACATTGCGGCTTGGCCTCCCGCTGCTGGCGGCCGGGCAGAGCCAGAAGGAAGTCACGCATAATGAAGCGTTGATGCGGGCGGATATGCTTGTTCAGGCAGTGGTGGAGGGGCCAGCGCAGGGGCAGCCGCCGGTTGCGCCCGCGCCGGGCCAATGTTGGCTGGTCGCGGGCATGGCCCAGGGCGATTGGGCCGGGCATGATGGGCAGCTGGCGCAATGGACGGACAGCGGATGGCGGTTTTCCGAGGTGTTTGAAGGTATGGCGCTCTGGTGCCGCGCCCCCGCTGCGCTGCTCCGCCATATTGGAGGCAGTTGGACGCGCGACATTGATGCAGGTGCGGTGCGAATCGATGGCAACAAGGTTGTCGGCGCGCGTCAGCCCGCTATTGCCACACCTGTGGGTGGCCCAGTTGCAGATGCTGAAGCGCGAACGGCATTATCGCAAATTCTTGTTGTGTTGCGGGCGCATGGCCTGATCTCGACCTGAAATGACGTAATAATATTTCGCGCCAACTGATGCTTTTACGCAACACTTCTGGCCGATGTGGCCTTGCACCGCAGAAATCCATCCGGTAGGAACTTATCCGCTGTCCCAAGTGACAATTCAGAAAGGGGATTTAGAATGCGGAAGCTCGCTCTTGCAGTAGCGCTTGCTTCGACGGCGATCGCTTCGCCCGCGCTTGCGCGTAACGATGCATGGTACATCGGTGTCGAAGCTGGTCCGTCGCTGGTTGAAGATCAGGACGTTGACATCAACGGTATCCAGTCGAACGGCAATGCCGACCTCGCCAAGGGCTATGACGTCGATGGCATCGTTGGTTACGACTTCGGCGGTTTCCGCCTTGAAGCAGAAGTTGGCTACAAGCAGGCTTCGCTGACTTCGTGGCAGTCGCAGCTCACCACGCCGGCAGGCGTTTCGGCTTCGCCCGCGCGCGCTGGCAGCTATGTCAACGCTGGCGGTTCGGCGAGCAACCTGAGCTTCATGCTCAACGGTCTGCTCGACTTCGGTGATGATGAAGGCCTGAACGGCTTCCTCGGCGCGGGTGCTGGTATCGCACGCACCAAGGCTGCTTATTCGATCGATCCCGCTGGCCCGGACTTCCTCAACGATTCGGACACGGGCTTTGCCTGGCAGGTCGTTGCTGGCGTTCGCACCCCGCTCGGCAAGAGCAACTGGGATGTCGGCCTGAAGTATCGCTTCTTCAACCAGAGCAATGTCGATCTGATCGACCGTGTCGGCCGCACGTCAAACACGCGTTACCGGTCGCACTCGCTGCTCGGCAGCCTGATCTACAACTTCGGCGAACCGGCAGCACCGCCGCCCCCGCCGCCGCCCCCGCCGCCGCCCCCCCCGCCCCCGCCGCCGCCTCCGCCGGTCGTGGAAAAGGTGTGCACTCCGGGGCCGTACATTGTCTTCTTCGAATGGGACAAGTCGGACGTCACGGCTGAAGCTGCCTCGATCCTCGACAATGCTGTGTCGGCCTATGCCGATTGCGGCAATGCGCAGGTCATGCTTGCCGGCCACGCCGACAAGTCGGGCACGCCCAAGTATAACCTCGGCCTGTCCGAGCGTCGTAACACGTCGGTCCGTGCCTATCTTGAAGGCAAGGGTATTCCGGGTGGCGTCATCTCGACGCAGGCCTTTGGTGAAGGCGCACCGCGCGTCGAAACCGCCGATGGCGTGCGCGAACTCCAGAACCGTCGCGTGGAAATCACCTACGGTCCGGGTTCGGGTCAGTAATCGACCAGATAGCTTCGGCTATCGAAACGGAATTGGGGCTGGTCGGAAGACCGGCCCCTTTTTCTTTGCGATACACTTTTTGGGGGCGATGGTTGAGTTGGGTGCGCCGCCCCCTTAAACGGGCACTCCAAAGCCGGGGGACCGGCCTGTGCGTGGATGACAGCAGATGAAGATCACGATGATCGGTGCGGGCTATGTTGGCCTTGTTTCCGGGACTTGCTTTGCAGATTTTGGTCATGACGTGACGTGCGTCGATCTCGACCAGCGCAAGATTGATGCGCTTCTCGCCGGGATCATGCCGATCTTTGAGCCAGGGCTCGCAGAACTTGTGGCCTCCAACGTCGCTGCTGGACGACTGTCGTTCACGACCGACCTCAAAGAGGGTGTTGCCGGTGCAGACGCCGTTTTTATTGCGGTTGGCACGCCTTCACGCCGCGGTGATGGCCATGCCGATCTCACCTATGTCTATCAGGCGACGCGCGATATTGCGGCTGCGATCACGGGACCGCTCGTCGTTGTGACCAAGTCCACCGTTCCCGTTGGCACGGGGGACGAGGTAGAGCGCATCTTGCGTGAAGTTGCGCCCGATGCCGACGTGGCGGTCGTCTCCAACCCAGAATTTTTGCGCGAAGGCGCTGCCATCACTGATTTCAAGCGGCCCGACCGCATCGTCATCGGCACGTCGGATGAGCGCGCGCAGGCCGTGATGCAGCAGATTTACCGTCCGCTCTATCTTAATCAGGCGCCGATCCTGTTTACGGCGCGGCGCACGGCTGAACTCATCAAATATGCCGCGAACGCTTTTCTGGCGACCAAGATCACCTTCATCAACGAAATGGCTGATCTGTGCGAGGCGGTGGGTGCTGATGTGCAGGATGTCGCGCGCGGTATCGGGCTCGACAACCGCATCGGTTCCAAATTTCTCCACGCCGGTCCGGGTTATGGTGGCTCGTGCTTCCCCAAGGATACGCTGGCGCTGCTCAAGACCGCTGAAGATCATGATGTGCCCTCGCGCATTGTGGAGGCGGTGGTGCAGGTCAATGACAGCCGCAAGCGCGCCATGGGCCGCAAGATCATTCAGGCGATGGGCGGCGATGCGCGCGGCAAGACCGTCGGCCTGCTCGGCGTGACCTTCAAGCCCAATACCGATGATATGCGCGATGCACCTTCCATCGCCATCGTGCAGGCGTTGCATGATGCGGGCGCAAAGATATGCGCTTATGACCCTGAAGGCGCCGATGCCGCGCGCGCGATCATGCCTGAGGTTGATTTCAAGGCAGATCCCTATGCCGTTGCGGAAGGCGCCGATGCGCTGGCGCTCGTGACGGAATGGGATGTGTTCCGTGCGCTCGATCTTGGACGCATTGCCGCGTCAATGGCATCGCCGGTGCTGGTCGATCTGCGCAACGTCTATAAGCCTGAAGAGGCCAGGGCGCATGGCATTGCCTATAGCTCGATCGGCCGGCCCGATTAGAGCCCCTTGTAGCTCCGATACCAATCGACAAAGTCCGGCACGCCCATCTCGATAGGCGTGGAGGGGGTAAAGCCCAGCTCCTGCGAGATGGCTGAAATATCGGCATAGGTTTCCAGAACGTCGCCGGGTTGGAGCGGCTGGAAGTCGATCTGCGCCTTGCGGCCGCACGCGTTTTCTATGACGGAAATCAGCTTCATCAGCTCTTCGGACTGATTATTGCCGATGTTGAACAGCCGGTGCGGTGAGATGCTGCCGCCGGCCTTTTCCGCGCCATCGTCCATCACCGGGGTGTCGATGGCGGCGAGGATGCCCGCGACAATGTCATTGATGTGCGTGAAATCGCGCCGCATCTGGCCCTGATTGTAAACGGTGATCGGCTGGCCGGCGAGCACGCGCTCGACAAAACCCCACACCGCCATGTCGGGGCGGCCCCAGCGGCCATAGACCGTGAAGAAGCGCAGACCCGTGAGCGGAATACGGAAGAGATGCGCGTAGGTTTCGCTCATCAGTTCGTCCGCCTTTTTGGTTGCGGCATAGAGCGAAATCGGATGGTCGACGCGGTCCGACACGCGGAAGGGCAGGCTCTTGTTCATGCCATAGACCGAAGAGGACGACGCGTAGAGCATCTGTCGCACACCGTGATGCCGCGCGATTTCGAGCATATTGAGATGCCCTGACAGGTTCGACTGAACATAGGCGCGCGGATTGACGAGCGAATAGCGCACGCCCGGTTGGGCCCCCAGATGGACGATCGTCTCGATCTCAACGCCGCGCAGCGCTGCTTCCAGCGCGGCATGGTCGGCGAAATCGGTCTGGTGGAAGGCGAAGTGCGGATGCGCGATGTCGCCCAGCCTGTCGCGCTTCAGTTGCACGTCATAATAATCGTTGAGATTGTCGATCCCCACGACGCGCACACCACGTGCGAGCAGGGCCCGCGCGACGTGCGATCCGATGAAACCCGCAACACCCGTGACAACAACCGTCATAATCCTGTTCCCCTCGCAACGGCGCGTCGCGTCTGCTGTGCTTCATGCATAGACGGTCTTGAGCTTTGGTAAAATCTGGCCGAATTTGCTGCGAATTGTTTGAAGCAAGGAACTGCCCTCATGATGACATCGTCAAAACCCGCCCTTCTCGTGCTGTGTGCGCTGCTTGTGGCGGCCCAGCCCGGCGCCGTCATGGGCAAGGCCAAGCCCAGAGCGGTGGCCGATCTGGTTGACGCTGCGGGTAAGTCGCATGGCAGGGCCATCCTCACCGAATCAGCCGATGGTCTATCGCTGGTGGTGAAAGCCACGGGGCTTGCCGCCGGTGCGCATGGGCTGCACGTCCACGCTATAGGCAAGTGCGACGCGCCGGACTTTGCAAGTGCGGGCGGCCACTGGAACCCGACCGCGCATCAGCACGGCCACAAGAACCCGCAAGGGCCGCATGGCGGCGATGCGCCTAACCTGGTGGCAGATGCGCATGGCAAGGCCAAAGCCAGGAGCTGGCTTGGTGCAGGGGCGCTTTCAGCGGGCGCCGCGCCGCTGCTCGATGCCGATGGGGCGGCCGTTGTCATCCATGCCGATCCCGATGACGAGATGACCGATCCTTCGGGCAAGAGCGGCAAGCGCGTGCTGTGCGGCGTGCTGAAGGCGCGTTAAACGGCTTCTCCCGCAGCGGCGGCCCGGCTCGCGAGTGTCTTCTCCAGGCCGGGCACATTGCGCATTGCCATGATGATGCAGCCAAGGATGATGGGCAGCACGGCGATGGTGCCCATCAGCGCCATCCGCAAATTGCCGGTCACATCGCTCACAAGGCCGACGACATAGGGTCCAAGCCCAAGGCCGAGAATCGTGGTGCCGAGGAAGAACACCGCCGTTGCCGTGCCGCGCATCCGGGGCAGGACGAGATCCTGCACCGTAGCAGCGCAGGGCCCCAGCCACATGATATGCAGGAAGGTGTTGGCCGCGGCGAATATGTAAAAATGCTGGAGCGTTGAAACGCTGTAGCTGCCGATGATGGTGATGGCCGAGCCAATGGCGGCGATGAACATCACGATCATGCGGCCTGCCGCATGGCGCTTGCGCAGCCAATCACCCAGCATCCCGCCAAAGGTGGTGCCAAGCCCGCCGCCGATCGCGGTGATGAGGCCCAGCGTCAGCCCGCTTTCTGCGCCCACGCCAAAGCTGTTTTTGGCATAGAGGAAGATGAAGGGCGAAAGGCCATAGCTGATATAGGACATCAGCCCGCCCGCGATGGTGAGGCCGATAAAGCCCTTATTGGCCATGAGTGCATAGCTTGCCGGATCACGCAGGCGGATCGTCTGGATCCAGCTGGAAACGCAGTAGATGCCCACGGCAATGGCGATCCACTGGACCATGTTGGTCGTGAAGGCAAAGCTGCCAGCCATGGCGATCACGGCGCGCTTTTCAGGCTTCAAAAGGCCATCGGTAAACCAGATGATGGCAATGGCCGCCGCGATGACGCCGATCAGCGCGATCACATTGCGGCGCAATGTGCCCCCGCTTGCATCGCGCGCGGCAAAGCCTTTCCAGTTCCAGGGCGGCAGCATCGCGGCAAATTCGCCCAGCACAGATTTGACGGGATTGGGATCACCCGGTGTCGGCATCCCATCAATCGCACCGCGCACCGGCTCGCGCACGGTGAACCACATGAGAAGCGCAAGCACGAGGCCGGGAAGACCAAAGGCGAAATAGGTCGCCTGCCAGCCGGACAGGCCGAAGGGCGCCGTCTCTGCGGTATAGTGGCCGTGCCAATATTTGATGACCTCGCCACCAAAGATAAGCGCCGCGCCCGCGCCGATATATATGCCCGAAGAATAGAGCGCGAGGATGGTGGCGCGCACTGATTTTGGGAAATAATCCTGCAACAGCGAATAAGAGGCGGGCGACGCGCTCGCCTCCCCCACGCCGACGCCGACGCGTGCTGCGCCCAGTTGCGCGAAGGAAGAGCTGAGGCCCGAAATGGCCGTCATCATCGACCAGAAGCCGAGGCCGATGGAAATCGTCCGCACCCGGTTCCAGCCATCGGCAAGCTTGGCGAGCGGCAGGCCGAACACGGCATAAAAGAGCGCAAATGCCGTGCCGAACAACAGGCCGATCTGCGCGTCGGATACGCCCATGTCTTCCTTCAGATAGGGCGCGATGATGGTGACGACCTGCCGGTCCAGAAAATTGAAGGCATAAATAACCATCAGAAGAACAAGGACGTATGTCCGATATGCCGTGCTGCCCATGATCCCCCGGTCGATTAATAAGCTATTTGGCGGACATTACAGAGATTGCCCGCCGGGCAAAGCGGTTTCCGCGCTGTGCTTTGCGGCCACCATCATGGGTGCAGAAGACGCGCAACCGGCAGCAAACAAATATGGGTTTGTCGTGTTTTGCTTGAAATCCTCCAAAATCGCACGATATTTCATCCATCCGGCTATGTTGCCGGTTCAATATTGGAGTGTTTCAAGATGGCTAACTGGTCTGACCCCCGCACGGTCGGCTCGGCTCCGGCTGTTGATGTCGGTTCGCGCAGCGCGGCCTATGATGCGGGCCTGCGGTCCTATATGCTGTCCGTATACAACTATATGGCCTCTGGCGTGTTGCTGACGGGCGTTGTTGCCCTGTTATTTGCCTCGTCGGGTGCCGCACAGAGCATCATGGTCGGCCCCGGCCTGCTCAAATGGCTGATCGTCTTTGCGCCGCTGGCTTTCATTCTGGCGATGAACTTCGGCATCAACCGTATGTCGACCTTCACGCTGCAAGCCTGTTTCTGGGGCTTTGCGACGGTGATGGGCCTGTCGATGTCGACGATTTTCCTCGTCTATACCGGCACGTCGATCGCGCAGACCTTCTTTGCAACGGCAGCAGCCTTTATGGGCCTGAGCCTGTGGGGCTATACCACGAAGAAGGACCTGTCGGGCTTTGGCACCTTCCTCATCATGGGCCTGGTGGGCCTGATCGTTGCCTCGATCATCAACATCTTCCTCCAGTCGGGCACGATGTCGCTCGTCATCAGCTTCATCGGCGTGCTTCTGTTCGCGGGGCTGACGGCCTATGACACGCAGAAGATCAAATCGGTCTATGCCTATGTGGCGGGCACCGAGATGGTCGGCAAGTCGGTGGTGATGGGTGCGCTTGAGCTGTATCTCGACTTCATCAATATGTTCATGTTCCTGCTGCGCTTCATGGGCAACCGCGACTGATCCGCGCTGGTTCAACTGATAAAGGAAAGGCCCGGTGGAGCGATCCGCCGGGCCTTTTTGTTTGAAGATGTGTCGCAGGGGGATGAAAATATTTGCCGTCATGCCAGCGCAGGCTGGCATCTCTTGGCTCCAATCTCAGACCCCAGCCTTGCGCTGGGGTGACAGGCACGACCAATAGTCTCTGCGCGACCTGATTAGCCCTTCGCCGCAATAAGCGCCGCGTCGATTTCCTTTGCGCGGATATAGGCCGGGCGCTGGCGCAGCGGTTCCAGATAGGCGTCGAAGGCCGGGCGCGGGGCAAGCAGGCCGAAGCGCAGCATGAAATCCAGAAGCGAACTCACATAGACATCGGCGGCGCTGAAGCTGTCTCCGGCGATGAAGGTGCTGCCCTTCACCGCGCTTTCAATCGTGTCGATGGCAAGGTCGAAACTGCCGAAGCCCGCCATGGCCTGCTTGTCTGCGGGGACTTCCCACCCAATCGCCTTGGCCGTGAAGATTGCTTCCAGTGGCCCTGCCGCAAAGAACATCCAGCGGAAATAGGCGCCGCGATGTTGCGGAGCCGGCAGCAGCCCGCTTTCCGGGAAGGCGTCGGCCAGATAGGCGCAGATCGCCGCGCACTCGGTGACGACCTGCCCCTTGTGGCGGATGGCGGGCACTTTTCCCATGGGGTTGATCGCCAGATAGTCGGGCGCCTTCATCGTGGTGCCATAGTCAAGGATCACCGTCTCATAAGGCGCACCCAGTTCTTCGAGCAGCCAGCGGATGATCTGCCCGCGCGATTGGGGGTTGGTGTAGAAAACAAGACCGTCAGACATTGCGAATCTCCTTTTCGCCGGAATGGACGAATAATTCTTTCGTTCTGCAAGAAGATTGTGCGGCGGCCCTCTGGCGCTAGCATATCGGCAGAGGAGATTCGCCATGACCGATGATCGCGCTGTTCCGCTGCCCCCTGACCAGAGCTGGATTGCCGATAAGGGCGTCACGCGGCGGCAGGCGTTGGCGGGCAGTGTCGTCGCAGCGGGCTATGCGCTTGCCGCCCAGCCGCTCTCGGCAACCGCGATCACGACGCCGGATCAGGGGCTGGACGCGGGCATGGTGCGCTTCGCTGCGGGCGACATTGAAATGGGGGCGTATCGCGCCAAGCCCAAGGGGCGCAGGAATCTGCCTGTCATCATTGTGGTGCAGGAGATTTTCGGGCTGCATGAATGGATCAGGGATATTGTCCGCCGGTTCGCTCAGGCGGGCTATTATGCCATCGCGCCTGATCTCTATCAGCGGCAGGGCGATGCCACCAAGGTCGCCGATTTCAAGACGCTCTACAGCGAGATTGTGTCGAAGGTGTCCGATGCGCAGGTCATGGCCGATCTCGATGCGCTGGTGCGCTTCGTGCCCGGCGATGGCGGCAATGCCAAACGGCTGGGCATTACGGGCTTTTGCTGGGGCGGCCGCATCACCTGGCTCTATGCCGCGCACAACCCCAGGCTTCGTGCTGGCGTTGCCTGCTATGGCCGGGTGAAGGGCACTGGCACCGAGTTGCAACCGCACAATGCCATTGATGAGGTCGCGCGGATCAACGCACCCGTGCTTGGCCTCTATGGCGCGCGCGACAAGGGTATTCCGGTCGCCGATGTCGAGGCGATGAATGATGCCCTGAAGGCCGCGAATAAGCCTTCTGCTATCCATCTCTATGCCGAGGCCGATCACGGCTTCCTTGCCGATTACCGCCCCAGCTACAATGAAGCGGCCGCGCGCGACGCTTGGTCACGCACGCTGGCGCATTTCAAGAAATATCTGTGAGGTAGCGAGCCGTCATGCCAGCGCAGGCTGGCATCTTCGGTGTGCAGCTGGAGATTCCGGCCTTCGCTGGAATGACGGGATGGGGGGCTCACCTTCGCGTCACCCTAGCATAGGCGGGGGCCTCGTCAGTCGGGTGCATGGGATGCCAGCCTGCGCTGGCATGACGGACAGGGAGAGGGCGGGGTCACGCCCCCGCTTTGGCCCCTGTCTTGCCGCCCTTCTTGCCCTTTTTGGGCGGAGCGGGCGTGATCTCGAACGAGAGCGCGCCGTCCTTCATCCGCACATTGACCTCGCCACCATGGACGAGCTTGCCGAACAGCAGCTCCTCGGCCAGCGGCTGCTTGATCTTTTCCTGAATGAGGCGGCCCATCGGGCGCGCGCCATAGAGCTTGTCATAGCCGCGCTCGGTGAGCCATTCCTTCGCCGCCTTGTCGAGCTTGATGTGCACGTCGCGGTCGGCGAGCTGGAGTTCGAGCTGGAGGATGAACTTGTCGACCACGCGGGCAACGACCTGCGGCGGCAGATAGCCGAAGGGCACGATCGCATCGAGGCGGTTGCGGAATTCCGGCGTGAACATCTTCTTCACGGCGTCCTCGCCCGCATCCTCGCGGCTGATGTCGCCAAAGCCGATGCCTTCCTTCGCCATGTCGGACGCGCCGGCATTGGTCGTCATGATGAGAATGACGTTGCGGAAGTCCACCGTCTTGCCGTGGTGGTCGGTCAGGCGGCCATTATCCATCACCTGCAAGAGGATGTTGAACAGATCCGGGTGCGCCTTTTCGATTTCGTCGAGCAGCAGCACGCAATGCGGCTGCTGGTCGATGGCGTCGGTCAAAAGCCCACCCTGATCGTAGCCGACATAGCCCGGAGGCGCACCGATGAGGCGGCTGACCGAGTGGCGCTCCATATATTCGCTCATGTCGAACCGCTGGAGCGGAATACCCATGATCGAGGCGAGCTGGCGGGCGACTTCGGTCTTGCCGACGCCCGTCGGGCCGGTGAACAGATAATTGCCAATCGGCTTGTCGGGATCACGCAGGCCCGCGCGGCTCAGCTTGATCGCGCTGGCCAGCACCTCGATCGCCATATCCTGCCCGAAGACGACGCGCTTGAGATCCCCTTCGAGGGTTTCGAGCGTCTTTTTGTCGTCGGTCGAGACCGATTTCGGCGGGATGCGCGCCATGGTGGCGATCACGGCCTCGATTTCCTTCGAGGTGATCGTCTTCTTGCGCTTGTTGGCGGGCACCAGCATTTGCATCGCGCCCACTTCGTCGATCACGTCGATAGCTTTGTCGGGCAGCTTGCGGTCATTGATGTAGCGTGCCGACAGCTCGACGGCGGACTTGATCGCATCGGGCGTGTAGCGGACCTTGTGGTGATCCTCAAAGGCGGAGCGCAGGCCCGTGAGGATCTTGATCGTATCCTCAATGGTCGGTTCGTTCACGTCGATCTTCTGGAAACGGCGCAGCAGCGCGCGATCCTTTTCGAAGTGATTGCGAAATTCCTTATAGGTTGTGGAGCCGATGCAGCGGATCGCGCCGCCCGACAGTGCGGGCTTCAACAGGTTTGAGGCATCCATCGCCCCTCCGCTCGTTGCGCCGGCACCGATGACGGTGTGGATCTCGTCGATGAAGAGAATGGCGTGCGGCAGCTTTTCCAGCTCGTTGACGACCGCCTTCAGCCGCTCTTCGAAATCGCCGCGATAGCGGGTGCCCGCCAAGAGCGCGCCCATGTCGAGCGAGTAGATGACGGCTTCCTTCAAGACTTCGGGCACATCGCCTTCGATGATCTTGCGGGCAAGCCCTTCGGCAATCGCGGTTTTGCCGACGCCGGGTTCGCCGACATAAAGCGGGTTGTTCTTCGAGCGGCGGCACAGAATCTGCACGGTGCGGTCCACTTCTGGGCCACGCCCGATCAGCGGATCAACCTTGCCCGATTTGGCCTTCTCATTGAGATCGACGCAGAACTGCTTGAGCGCCGATTCCTGCTTGCCCTTAGGTTCGGCCTGCTGCTTCTTTTCCTCGCGCTCTTCAGTGCCTTCGGTCTTTTTCTGCTCCGGCACTTCCGCGCCCTTGCCGACGCCATGGCTGATATAGCTCACGGCATCGAGGCGGCTCATATCCTGTTGTTGCAGGAAATAGACGGCGTAGCTCTCGCGCTCGGAAAAGAGCGCGACGAGAACATTGGCGCCCGTCACCTCGTCACGACCCGAAGACTGGACATGGAGAATGGCGCGCTGGACGACACGCTGGAAACCGCTGGTGGGTGAGGGGTCGGACTCGCCTTCAAGCCGCAGCGATTCAAGTTCGGTGTCGAGATAGTGCGTCACGGTGTCTTTCAACTCGCCGGTATCGACGCCGCACGCCGCCATCACTTTGGAGGCGTGTTCATCGTCGATGAGCGCGAGAAGAAGATGTTCGAGCGTTGCATATTCATGCTTGCGACTGGCAGCCGCTCCCAATGCGTTGTGCAGGGTTGCTTCGAGTTCACGGGCGAAAGACGGCATTCAAAAGCTCCTTGAGAACCCAATGTCGGGTGCCGCCGCCCCAAGGTCAAGGCCGGGGCGCAAACCTGTCATTTCCTGAATAGGGCATCGGCGCTTGCCTTGAAGTTAACGACACCTTCGATCTTGCGTTCAATCCGCTCTATTTCGGCGGCGAGCACCGCCTTGCGCTCGTGCAGTTCATCGACCGACAGCGGATCAAGATCCTGCCGGACCAACTGGGCCAGCGGATCGTCCGGGCGTTTTGCGAACAGGTCGTCGAGATCCATGGCTGAATCGTCGGGCGAAAGCGGGGTGAAGTCAAGCCGCTGCGGTGCCTGCTCTTGCCTCTTCGCGGCCCCCGTTGACCAGTGCGCGCGCTTCTCACTAGAACAAAGGCTCCACTATGGAGCAAAACCTGATGACCGTTCCGGCGACCATGATCTGTATCGACCCCGCCGAAGCGGGCGGGCCGGAGGTTCTCCAGCCCGTGGAGCGGCCCGTTCCGGCGCCCGGCGCGGGCGAAGTGCTCATCAAGGTGGCGGCTGCCGGCGTAAACCGGCCCGACGTGCTCCAGCGGCGCGGAATGTATCCGCCGCCGCCGGGAGCGCCCTCGATTCCGGGACTTGAAGTTGCCGGCGTTGTTGCAGCCGTCGGCAGCGGCGTTGATGCAGCACATATCGGCCAGCGCGTCTGCGCGCTTGTCGCGGGCGGCGGTTATGCGCAATATTGCACGGCACCCTATGGCCAGTGCCTCCCCATCCCTGAAGTGCTCTCAATGGCCGAGGCAGCGGCGATGCCCGAAACGCTCTTCACCGTTTGGACCAATGTGTTTGAGCGCGGCTACGCAAGCGAGGGCGAGACGATCCTTGTCCATGGCGGCACCAGCGGCATCGGCACGATGGCGATCCGGCTGTGCAAACTTTTTGGCCTCACTGTCATCGTGACGTGCGGGGCGGATGACAAATGTGCAGCCGCGATCAAACTCGGCGCCGATCACGCGATCAACTATGCGACGCAGGATTTCGTCGAAGAAGTCGCGCGGATCACCGGCGGCCGGGGCGTCGAGCTGATCCTCGACATGGTGGGCGGGGACTATGTGCCGCGCAACCTCCAGTGCCTTGCCGAAGATGGCCGCCATGTGACGATCGCCGTCCAGCGCGGTGTGAAGGCGGAGGTGAACATCGCCGCCGTCATGGTCCGCCGCCTGATGCTCACCGGATCGACGCTGCGCGCGCGGCCGGTCGACTTCAAGGCGCACGTCGCCGATGAATTGCAGCGTGTCGTCTGGCCCTATGTCGAAGGCGGGCGGCTGCGGCCGGTGATGGACACCAGCTTTCCGCTGGCTGAGGCCGCCGCCGCGCACGCCCGGATGGAGGCCGGCGCGCACGTCGGCAAGATCGTGCTGACGGTTTAAGTGACTCTTTCACGTCACCCCGGCGAAGGTCGGGGTCTCTTGGTGCGGTGCCAGGAGATGCCAGCCTGCGCTGGCATGACGAAATGGGAAGCTCAGAACCAATAAATCACGTCACCCCAGCGAAGGCCGGGGTTTCCGGGCGAGGCGCCGTGAGATGCGCGCCTGCACTGGCATGACGAAATGGGAAACTCAGAGCCAATAAATCACGTCACCCCAGCGAAGGCTGGGGTCTCCGGGCGGGGCACCAAGAGATGCCAGCCTGCACTGGCATGACGATGGCTTTAGAGGTTTGCGTCTTGCAGTCGCTTGGCACGGTTGCGGATCATGCTGGGCAGGACGCGCGCGAAAAAGGCGAGCTGGCCCGCTGTCTTGCCGACAAGCGTATGGACCTTCTTCGTGCTCACCGCATCCCACGCCGCCTGCGCGACCATTTCAACCGGAGAGATTTCCATGCCCGCCTCGGCCAGCGTTTCGCGGGTTGAGCGGTTGCTGCCCGTCGACAGGCCATCAAGGATCGGCGTGTCGATAAAGCTCGGCATCAGGCTGCGCACCTTGATGCCATGTGGCTCCCATTCGATGTCGAGGGCTTCGGTCAGCCCGCGCACGCCAAATTTGGTGGCGGCATAAACGGCCAGCCCGCCCGCGCCGTAAATGCCGGCGGCCGAGCAGGTGTTGAGCAGGCATGAGCCGGGTGTTTTGGAGAGATAGGGGAAGGCCGCTTCCGCGCCACGGATCACGCCCTTCAGGTTCACATCGAGCATCAGGTCATGCTCTTGGGTCGGCACTTCGGCAAAGGGGCCGCCCTTGCCGATGCCTGCATTGTTGAACATGACATCCAGCCGCTCGCCCGCATCGCTCCAGAAGCGCGCGAGCGCCTCTTTCCACTGCGCGCCATCGCGCACGTCGAGATGATAGGTGGCGCTTTGCCCGGCGGGGAGCATCGCGGCGGTGTCTGCCATGCCCTTGTCATCAATGTCGGCGAGCCCGATAAACCAGCCCTTGTCTGCAAAATGCTTCGCAACGGCGCGCCCGATGCCCGATGCGCCGCCTGTAATGAAAATTGCCTTGCGCTGCCCCATTTTACATCCTCCCGTTCGGCTTTATTGGGGTGTCGTAATCAAAGTGGAGTGTCAGCGCCAATGCGTTTTTTGGGGATGGTCCTCGCGGTGCTCTTCATGGCGACACCCGCGCGGGCGCAGGTTGTGCTTTCCTTTTATTCGCATGATCTTGGCTCCACTTTCCCGCACGCTTTTGTGACGCTGAAAGGCAAAACCGATGATGGGCGGGCCATCGACACCAATTTTGGCTTCACCGCCAAATCTGTGACGCCTGCGATCCTGCTGGGGTCGGTTGGCGGCAAGGTGGAAACATCAAAGGCCGATTATGTGGCGTCGAGCGACCGGCAGTTTGCGGTCAGGCTCAGCGATTTGCAGTATGACGCGGTGATGGCGGTTGTTGAGCGGTGGCGCGTGCTGCCGGGCAAGAGCTATAATCTCAATCGTCGCAACTGCATCCATTTCGTCGGAGAGATCGCGCAGACGGCGGGGCTGCGCGTCGTTTTCGAGAAGGAACTGCTCAAAAAGCCCAAATCCTTCCTGCTCTCGCTCGTCTCGCTCAACCCGTGGCTTAAAGGCTCATGACGCTCGAAACCGACTTCATTTCAGGCCTGCGCGCGATTGCGACCGACCCTGGTGCGCGTGGTCTGATGGATGATGCTGCGATGCTGGGAGATCTGGTGCTGACGCATGACATGATTGTGGAGGGCGTCCACTTTCTGCCCGATGATGCGCCCGCCGATGTCGCGTGGAAATTGCTTGCCGTGAACCTCTCTGATCTTGCCGCCAAGGGCGCGGTGCCGCTTGGCGTGTTGATGGGGGCGGGGCTGACGCGCGATGCCGCATGGAACGCGGCGTTCGTTGAAGGGCTGTCAGCGGCGGTAGCGGAGTTGCGCGTGCCGCTGCTGGGCGGCGACACGGTGAAGATGCCACATGGCGCGCCGCGTGCTTTTGGGCTGACGGCGATTGGTCGCGCCATGGGCACGGTGCCGTCGCGCATCGGTGCGCGTCCGGGCGATACGCTTTATGTGCTCGGCAATATTGGCGATGCCGGGCTGGGGCTGCGCATCGCGCGCGGCGATATGGCGGGGCCGGATGAGCTGGTGCAGGCATATCGCAGGCCCGTTCCGATGCTGGCGGCCGGGCAGGCGCTTGCTGGCCAGGTCACGGCGATGATGGATGTGTCTGACGGGTTGCTCATCGATGCGCTGCGGCTTGCCGAGGCGAGCGGGGCGGGGGTGTCGATCGGTCTTGATGCCGCTCCGCGGTCGCCCGCCGCGGTCGCCCTTGGCCTAGACCGCGCGGCGCGGTTGCGCGCGGCGACGGCTGGCGATGACTATGCCCTGCTCTTTGCCGCCGCCCTCCCGCTTGCCGGGGTGCCAGGCAAGGCGGTGCGCATTGGTCAGGTCGTGCGCCAGCCAGGTCTGCATCTTCATGATGCCGCCGGAGAGGTTCCGCTGCCTGAAACACTCGGCTGGCTCCACAGCTAGGCCGTTTCGCAAAGGGTTGCGTTTACCAATTTGCAACTTCATACCGTCGCGGGCGCCTTAACATGGCGGCAACAATGCCGTCAGGGGCCGCCATTCGTATGGGGGAAAGGGATAACCCTGATGATTGTAGAAATCGCAATTCTATGCGGCATTTTGGCCGTTCTGTATGGCTTCGTCACAAGCCGTCAGGTGCTCGGCGCGTCTGCCGGTAATGAAAAGATGCAAGAAATTGCTGCGGCAATTCAGGAAGGCGCTCAAGCCTATCTTGGCCGCCAATATCGCACGATCGCCATGGTCGGTGTGGTCGTGGCCGTTCTCGTCGCCGTGTTCCTCGGCGCAACCTCGGCCATCGGCTTTGCCATTGGCGCTATCCTGTCCGGCGTTGCCGGCTATATCGGCATGAACATTTCGGTCCGCTCCAACGTCCGCACGGCGGCGGCGGCGCAGACCGGCCTTCAGGCAGGCCTGACCATGGCCTTCCGCGCAGGCGCCATCACAGGGATGCTCGTGGCGGGCCTCGCGCTCCTCGCGATCTCGGTGTTCTTCTGGTATCTCACCGGCCCGGCAGGCAAGGCGGCAGACAGCCGCGAAGTCGTTGACGCGCTTGTGGCACTGGCCTTTGGCGCATCGCTCATTTCGATCTTCGCACGCCTTGGCGGCGGTATCTTCACCAAGGCGGCCGACGTTGGCGCTGACCTTGTTGGCAAGGTCGAAGCCGGTATTCCCGAAGACGACCCCCGCAATCCCGCCGTTATCGCCGATAACGTTGGCGACAATGTGGGCGACTGCGCCGGCATGGCGGCTGACCTATTTGAAACCTATGTCGTCACCGTTGGTGCAACAATGGTGCTTATCGCCTTGCTCATCAAGGGCGCGGGCGATGCGCTGGTTCCGTTGATGAGCCTACCGCTGCTGATTGGCGGCGTCTGCGTCATCACCTCGATCATCGGCACCTATTTCGTCAAGCTGGGTTCCTCGAACAACGTCATGGGCGCCATGTATAAGGGCTTCCTTGTCACGGCGCTGCTGTCTGTCCCCGCCATCTGGTGGGCGATGAACTTCGCGCTCAAGGATCTGAACGCCGTCATCGGCGCCAATCTTGATGGCACGGGCGGCTTCACCGGCATGGCGCTGTTCTATTGCTCGCTGCTTGGCCTTGCCATCACGGGCGTCATCATCTGGATCACCGAATATTATACGGGCACCAATTATCGCCCGGTGCGTTCGATCGCCAAGGCTTCGGAAACGGGCCACGGCACCAATGTGATCCAGGGTCTGGCAATCAGCCTTGAATCGACCGCGATGCCAACCCTCGTGATCTGCGCGGGCATCATCGTGGCGCACCAGCTCGCTGGCGTCATCGGCATCGCCTTTGCTGCCACGGCAATGCTGGCGCTTGCCGGCATGGTCGTTGCGCTCGACGCTTATGGTCCGGTGACGGACAATGCCGGTGGCATTGCCGAAATGGCGGGCCTTGATGACTCGGTTCGTGAAAAGACCGATCTTCTCGACGCTGTCGGCAACACCACCAAGGCTGTGACCAAGGGCTATGCCATTGGTTCGGCGGGTCTGGCGGCGCTCGTGCTGTTCGCGTCCTTCACCACTGACCTGCGGACCTTCTTTCCCGACCTCACGGTCGATTTTGGGCTGGAAAATCCGTATGTCATCGTCGGCCTGCTGCTCGGCGCGCTTTTGCCCTATCTGTTCGGGGCAATGGGCATGACCGCTGTCGGTCGTGCTGCGGGTGAAGTGGTCAACGATGTGCGTGAGCAGTTCCGCAACGATCCGGGCATCATGACCTTCAAGTCCAAGCCCAACTACGCCCGCACGGTTGATCTCGTCACCAAGGCGGCGATCAAGGAAATGATCGTGCCGTCACTACTGCCGGTGCTGGCGCCGATCGTCGTCTATTTTGTCATCACCGCGGTTGCGGGGCAGGCGAATGGCTTTGCCGCACTCGGCGCGCTTCTTCTCGGCGTTATCGTCGGCGGGCTCTTCGTCGCCATCTCGATGACTTCGGGCGGCGGCGCTTGGGACAATGCCAAAAAATATATCGAAGACGGCAATCATGGCGGCAAAGGCTCGGATGCCCACAAGGCAGCCGTGACCGGCGACACCGTGGGTGATCCTTACAAGGATACCGCGGGCCCGGCTGTGAACCCGATGATCAAGATCACCAATATCGTGGCGTTGCTGCTGCTGGCAGCACTCTACCACGCAATGGTCTGATCGACCGTCATCTGTGAGCTGAAAAGGCCCCGTCTGGACGCACGTCCAGGCGGGGCTTTTCACTTATGCCGGGCACACAGAGGATAGTTAATCGCTGGTTGACTCTCCGGCCTTTGGGCATAGAGTTTCTGCACAAAGCATAATTCAGGGTCGCGCCACACAATCTCGCAAAGAGGATAGGCGCAATGAAGAAACTGTTGATCTCCTCGGCACTCGCGCTTGCAGCGGCTGCCGCTCCTGCCAGTGCCGCCCCCGTGTTCAATGCCGACAACGGCCATTGGTATGATTTCGTTCGCGGTCAGATGACTTGGGGGGACGCCCTGAAGGCCGCGACCGCCGCTCCTTCGATTGCCGGATACTCATCTTATCTGGCGACCATCACGTCCGAGCAGGAAAATACCTTCATCTTCTCGCAGGTCGGCAATCTCGGCGGCTGGCTGGGCGGCACTGACGAAGCGGTGGAAGGTGAATGGCGCTGGGCCGCCGGGCCTGAAGCAGGGCAGCTTTTCACCTATACCAACTGGGGCGGCGGTGAGCCCAACAACTGCTGTGGCGGGGAAGACTATCTCCACAATTTCAGCGGCTCCGGCATCTGGAACGACCTCGATAATTCCAACGTGCCCAGCTATATTTCGGGCTATTATGTCGAATATAGCCAGGGCGGAAACGGTGTGCCGGAACCCGCGGCCTGGGCGATGATGCTGGCAGGCTTCGGCCTTGTAGGTGCAGCGTTGCGACGGCGCGAGGGCGCGGCAGTCACTGCCTGACGCATCGCCGGTATTGAAAAACCCCCGCCCGAACAGCTTTTCGGGCGGGGGTTTTCTTTTGAGTTGACGGCCTCGTTGCGCGTTTTCATCCTGCAAGCCTCCAGGGGGTGAAATGCGTTACCTTATTTTATGTGCCGCCGCGTCCGCATCGGCGGCGATGGCTGCCGCTCCGGCGGCGGTGCCAGCCATTGATGCGGCGCTTCCGGCAAAACCGCCCATCATCCCGGTGGAAGATCTGGCGCAGCAACCCTTTCTTTCCGGCCTTCTGCTCTCGCCAAATGGCGAAAAGCTGCTGGCCCGGATGAACAAGGGCGGAAAGACGAAGCTGGGGATTCACACCCTTGCGCCGGGCGGACGCACCGAGTTGCTCGATATAGCTGAAAAATCTGATTTGCGTTGGTATCGCTGGGCGGGCAACAACCGTATTCTCATCAGCATTGGGCAGACCGTGCCATATTTTGGTGTCGAAGCCTATTCGACGCGGCTGTTGTCGCTTGATCTGGTGACGCGCAAGCTTGAATTGGTTGGGAGAAAGGCACGGAGCCTTGAAGGCGATGATCTTCTCCATGTCAGCCCCGATGGCGCGACGGTGCTGCTGTCGATCCAGAAAACCATCTATGATTATCCCTCTGTTTTCAGAGTGAACCTTGCCGATTTCTCGATGACGGAAGTGGTCAGGCAGCGTTCTGATGTGTGGGAATGGTATGCCGACAAGGATGGCGTCGTTCGCGCAGGGATCGGCTTTGGTGCGCGCAACTGGACGATGGTATACCGCACCTCCGCCGCCGACCCGTTCAAGCGCGTCGGCCGTGCGGACTATGATGATGAAGGGGCGTCGCTCGAATTGCTCAACTTCGGGCGGGGCAGTGATGAAGGCTATGTTCTCAGCAACAAGGAAACGGGCCGCTTCGCCTTGCACAAATATAATTTCGTCACGCGCGAGATCGGCGAGAAGGTATTCGAGAGCAAGACAAACGACCTGACGGGCTTCTCGACCTCCGACGACGGGCTTGCCCTGCGGTCTGTTTGGTACACTGATGATCGTGACCGGGTGGAATGGTTCGATGCCAGGCTCAAGGGCTGGCAGGCCGCAATCGACAAGGCCATCTCAAAAAATGAAAACTGGATCGTCAGCCGCAGCGCAGATGATCGAGCAATGCTCGTCTGGACCGGAAGCTCCGACAATCCGGGCAGCTATTACCTCTTCAAGCCCAATGAGGGGCGGATGATGATCGTTGGGCGGATCAACGAAAGGCTGCGCCCTGCCGATCTCACGCCGACCCGCTATATCACCTACAGGGCGCGCGACGGGCTGGACATTCCCGCCTATGTTACCTTCCCCAAAGGCCGCGCGCAAAACAGCCTGCCGCTGGTCATCCTGCCTCATGGCGGCCCTTATGATGTGCGTGACACGCCGGGCTTCAACCCCGAAGTGCAGATGCTCGCCAATCGCGGCTATGTTGTTCTCCAGCCCAATTTCCGCGGTTCGGGCGGTTATGGGAAGGAGTTCTACACCAAGGGCGAGGGGCAATGGGGCCGCGCCATGCAGGATGATCTCGATGACGGGATGGACTGGCTCGTGAAGACGGGCAAGGTTGATCCCAAGCGGGTTTGCATCGTCGGCAGTTCCTATGGCGGCTATGCAGCCTTATGGGGTGCCACGCGAAACCCCGAACGCTATCGGTGCGCCGCCAGCTGGGCAGGCATCTCCGATCTTGGCCGGCAGCTCAAATATCAGCTGAACTTTGCCATCAGCCGCCGCTATCGCAAGGATTGGCGGCAGACTGTGCTGGGGCAGGACAAGTTCGACGCCAAAACGGTATCCCCGCTATTTGCGGTTGACCGGCTTTCGGTGCCGCTTCTCATCGCGCATGGCGAGGATGACCAGACGGTGCCCTTCAAACAGTCGCAGCTTTATGTCGATGCGCTGGCCAGGGCCCGAAAACCGCATGAATTTCTGGCGATTCCAGGGGAAGGGCACAGCTTTTCCGAAACCGCTAGCCTCATCAAATGGCTGAGCGCGCTGGAGGCGTTTCTGGCGAAGCACAACCCGGCTTATTGAGGCGCTTCCCTTTTGCCGCATTGCGGTTTAATGACGCCGCCAAATTCAACTCGTTCAATTGAAGGGTTTGCATGGCCAAGGAAGAGCTTCTTGAGATGCGCGGCACGGTTGTGGAACTGCTGCCCAACGCGATGTTCCGCGTAAAGCTTGAGAATGACCATGAAATCCTTGGGCACACGGCCGGCAAGATGCGCAAGAACCGCATCCGCGTTCTTGTTGGTGACGATGTTCTGGTTGAACTCACGCCCTATGATCTGACCAAGGGCCGGATCACCTACCGCTTCAAGTGACGGGCACCGGGGCTACCCCCGTGATTTTCATTCTCGCATCCGCCTCGCCGCGCAGGCTTGAGCTTCTGGGGCGGCTTGGCGTCGTGCCCGATAGCGTCGATCCTGCCGATTGCGATGAAACGCCGCAGCGCGATGAGCCGCCACTTGCCTATGCCCGGCGCATCGCGGCGGAAAAGGCGCAGGTCGTCGCCATGCGCCACGCCGGGTCAATCATTCTCTCGGCCGATACGGTCGTTGCGGCCGGGCGGCGTATTCTCGGCAAGGCGGAAACCGAGGATGATGCGCGCGTCTGCCTCGCGCTCCTTTCGGGGCGCCGCCACCGCGTCCATTCTGCCGTCACCGTCGTTGATGCAGAAGGCCGCGCGCGCCACCGCGTCTCGACCAGCACGCTTGCCTTCAAGCGCCTGAGCGCGCGTGAGATCGACGCCTATGTCGCCAGCGGAGAATGGCAGGGCAAGGCGGGCGGCTATGCCGTGCAGGGCTATGCCGAGGCGTTCGTCCGCACACTCACGGGATCACATTCCGGCGTGATGGGCTTGCCGCTTTATGAAACGCGGGCGCTGCTCATCGCGGCGGGCGTTATCGCACCGTGATTCGCCGCCTCATCTGGGACCCCGCGCCGGGAGAAACGCGCGCGGTGCTTCTGGAAAACGGCGCGGCCGCAGAACTGCACCTGATCCGCAGTTGCAAGGCTCAGCCGACAGCGCAGGCGGGAGAGCGCCACGCCGCGCGCATCATTTCCAAACTGGGCAATGGCCGTGCGCTCATCCAATTGACCACGGGCGAGCAGGCGCTGCTCCATCCCGTGCCGCCCAGGCCTGACGGCGCTGAGGTTGAGATAGAGATCACCCGCCCCCGCCTGCCAGAGCCCGGACGCTGGAAGCGCGCGCTGGCCCGCCCGGCAGCGGAAGATGGGGCTGCCCTTGATTCGATTGCCCAGTTGCTCGCGCGCGCCGATGAAATCATCTGCCCCGATGCCGCCGCGGCCAATGCGTTGGGCGCGTGCGCCGCGCGCGTGTCGGTTGACGCGCAGGCTGTTGCCGAGGCCGACATTGATTCGCTGCTCGACGCCGCGCGCACTGGCCTTGTCGACTTTTCGGAAGGGCAGCTCTCGATTGAGCGAACACGCGCGATGACGGTGATTGACGTCGATGGAACGGCGCCGCCTGTTGATCTCAACCGTGCCGCGGCGCGCGCCATCCCGCAGGCTTTGCGGCTGTTCGGCATCTCTGGCCCTGTAGGCATCGATTTTGTCTCGATGGCATCACGGGCCGACCGTCAGTCGGTTGATGGTGTGCTTGAGGCAGAATGTCGCGTGCTTGGCGCGCATGAGCGGACCGCCATCAACGGCTATGGCTTTTGCCAGATCATCCGCCCGCGCGCGTCAGCCTCCATCCCGGAGCTGCTGTGCGGGACAACGCCGGGGCGGCTTTCGGTGGAAACGCAGGCGCTATCGCTGCTGCGCATGGCTGCCCGCGCGACGGGCTTTGGCGCGCGCAGCATTGTGGCCCTGCCCGCCATCATCGATCTGCTGCGCAGCTGGCCCGATATGCTCGCGCAGGTCATGCGGCTGGCCGGGGCCGAGGTAAAGCTGGTTTCAGATGCCGCCGTTGCAGGCTATGGCCATGTCCATGTCGCCCAATCCTGATCTCAAGCCTGCGCGCTGCCCGCTGTGCGGCAAGCCCGCTGCCACCGACCACCTGCCCTTCTGCTCGCGCGGCTGCAAGGATCGCGATCTGCTCAACTGGCTGGGCGAAGCCTATCGCGTCCCCGCGCGGGTTGATGATGATGCGTTTGATTCGGGGCTGGACAGCGAGGCCTAAGCCTGCTTATAGGCGCCCTCCATCATCGCAGGCACTCCTGCGTTATGCCCGGGTAGCTCAGATGGTAGAGCAGCGGATTGAAAATCCGCGTGTCGGCGGTTCGATTCCGTCCCCGGGCACCATTTAATCATTCATCACTGTTCGCCAGCGTCTTTACAAAGACCGGAAAACTGCCATAAATCTCTGCAAATCGGGTCGCCGCTGTTCGCCAGTGTATGCGTAAAGCCGCATTGCAATGGGGGCCATATCGGGGGCTTTTTGCAAGAACCGCTTCATAAGGCGGCCAAGAGGCGTTTGGCGGATGCTGCGTCACAGGATGACCCTTCTAACGAGCAAAGGTTAGTAGCGGGAGTCTGCCGGTTCACGCCGCATCATGGCGATAAGCGTGCAGGCGTCGCGTCATTTCGGCAAATGTCACTTCCTGGTCGGGCGCGAACGATTGCTGATAGTGTGTCCTTCGCCACGAGAAGCCGGATTGTCTTGAGAGGATCAGCCACTGCCCTCTTAGGGTGAAGCTGAAATGGCCCGAACGCCAAAAGGGGTTCAGCGCTGATATGCAGAATTTTGGAACTATTGCGCCAGGGGCCGCGTCTCTGCGTGACGCGTAGCTGGGCTGGCCGGTTTTGCGGGCAATCTGCACGTCACTCAGCAGCGCGGCCTTATCGGGGTAAAACAACATGATCGAATTAAGCTCGATGGAGCCAAAGTGTCGCTGGAAAAGCCACCATAGGAAGCCCCCGACAAGCGCAGTTCCAGCAATCCAGCTGACCTGATTCTTTGCCGCTTCCCAAATTACGAAGAGAGCAAGCAGGAGTGCACTTAGCATCCAGCGTTTGCGTTTTTTATATTTTGGCGGGCGGAGTGAGCGAAAGGCGTGGAGAAGCGACACCTCTTCATGAAGCTCAATCCAGCGATGCGCCAAAATCGGCTGGTCTGGCCGCACGGACCTGAGAAGCATTTCCAGATCGGCTTGTGCGTCCTTATTCCTCACGGCCACCAAGCTATCGCGGAAAATGCGCTCGTCAATCGGCGGCTTCTCGTCTGCGGTATTGGATCGGGCCGTGGCGACGCGTGAGTGGTCGCCCGTCGCGGCTTGAAAATCGATTTGTGCGGATGATCTGTTTCGGTCGCCCACTTCGCGTCAGGTTCGGTGATTGGTCGACTCGGTCCGCTATGATTCGGGCCGAATCATGCTCATTTCCTTCTGCTTGTTGCTCTCGCATCCGCGCTTTGATGGGCAGCCGCCCGGTTGCCCAATTGTTTCGGGCAATAACGGGTCCGGTGCGACTGGTGAGGTGCGCGCTATAAAAACGTCGCAAAAGCGCGGGCTACGCGCACCATGGAATGGGGCGCCGATGTCCGCCTTTCAGGTTGCGATGACATAATTTTGAAAAAGCCTGTTGACGGGTTTGGGGATGGTCCGTAGAGGGACCGGACCGCAGCGACGG
>CALMVA010000063.1 GCA_937873035.1 uncultured Sphingomonadaceae bacterium
CCGGATGAACGCGTGCAGCCTCGACATGGCGGGCGAAATCAATGACGCGCTGTCCTCGCTCACCGACGCACTCTGCCTCATCATCACGGGTGCTGGCCGTGGTTTCTGCTCAGGCGCTGACCTTCAGGCGCGCGGCAAGACCTCCATCTCTGGCGGCGAGGGCAGCTACATCGCGCTGACCCGCCACTACAACCCGCTGATGATGAACCTTGCACGCCTCAACATCCCCGTCATCACCGCCGTCAATGGCGCGGCGGCAGGCGTTGGCTGCTCGATTGGCCTGTGCGGCGATTTCGTGATCGCAGGCAAGAGCGGCTATTTCCTTCAGGCCTTCGTCAACATCGGCCTTGTGCCGGATGGCGGCGCAAGCTGGATGCTGCCGCGTCTCGTTGGCAAGGCGCGCGCGACCGAGATGATGATGCTGGGCGAAAAGATCAGTGCGGAAAAAGCGCACGATTGGGGCATGATCTACAAAGTTGTGGAAGATGCCGATCTGCTGGCCGAAGCGCGCGCGCTTGCAACGCGCCTCGCAAACGGCCCGACGCTCGCTTACGCGACCATGCGCCGGAACATCCTCGTTGCAATGGAAAACAGCTATTCCGAACAGCTTCTTGCTGAAGCCGAAGGCCAGCGCATCGCGGGCTCTTCGGAAGACGCAGCCGAGGGCGGTATGGCCTTCCTCCAGAAGCGTAAGCCCGACTTCAAGGGCAAGTAAGTAAAGCGTCACCCCAGCGAAGGCTGGGGTCTCCTAATGGCAGATGCCAGCCTTCGCTGGCATGACGGAATTTCAGGAAAGTAAAATGGCAAAAATCGAAGACTGGCAGGCCGCAGCGGCCAAGGAAGTGAAGGGCAAGGATCTGACATGGCAAACGCCTGAGGGCATTGCCGTGAAGCCGCTCTACACCGCCGAGGACGTAGCGGAAGACCCCGGCCTGCCGGGCTTTGCGCCGTTTACCCGCGGGGTGCGCGCCTCGATGTATGCCGGGCGCCCGTGGACGATCCGTCAATATGCGGGTTTTTCGACCGCCGAGGAATCGAACGCCTTTTATCGCCGCAATCTCGCGGCAGGCCAGAAGGGGCTTTCGGTCGCCTTCGACCTTGCAACGCACCGCGGCTATGACTCGGATCACCCCCGCGTTGTCGGCGATGTTGGTAAGGCAGGCGTCGCCATCGACAGTGTTGAGGACATGAAAATCTTGTTCGACGGGATTCCCCTTGGCGAAATGTCCGTCTCAATGACGATGAACGGCGCGGTCATCCCGATTCTCGCCTTCTTCATCGTCGCGGGCGAAGAGCAGGGCGTGCCAGTCGAAAAGCTGGACGGGACCATCCAGAACGACATTTTGAAGGAGTTCATGGTCCGCAATACCTATATCTACCCGCCCGAACCCTCGATGCGGATTATTTCAGACATCTTTGCATATACCAGCCAGAAGATGCCGAAATTCAACAGTATTTCCATTTCCGGCTACCATATGCAGGAAGCGGGTGCCACACAGGTGCAGGAGCTTGCCTTCACCATCGCCGACGGCATGGAATATGTGAAATATGGTGTCGCCTCCGGCCTCGACATCGACAAGTTCGCAGGTCGCCTGAGCTTCTTCTTCGCAATTGGCATGAACTTCTTCATGGAAGTCGCAAAGCTGCGCGCTGCGCGCGTGCTGTGGCACCGCGTGATGACCAAACTCGGCGCGCAGGACGAACGCTCCAAGATGCTGCGCACCCACTGCCAGACCTCTGGTGTGTCGCTGACCGAACAAGATCCGTATAACAACGTCATCCGCACCACCATCGAGGCGATGGCGGCGATGCTGGGCGGCACCCAGTCGCTCCACACCAATGCGCTTGACGAAGCGATTGCGCTTCCAACCGACTTCTCGGCCCGCATCGCGCGCAACACGCAGATCGTCATTCAGGAAGAAACGGGGATGACCAAGGTCGTCGATCCGCTGGGTGGCAGCTATTATATCGAAAGCCTGACGCAGGAACTGGTCGACAAGGCTTGGGAGATCATCGAGCGCGTCGATGCCGAAGGCGGCATGGCAAAGGCTGTGGCTACTGGCTGGCCCAAGGCGATGATCGAGGAAGCCGCCGCTGCCCGTCAGGCGCGCGTGGACCGTGGCGATGACGTGATTGTTGGCGTCAACAAATACCGCCTCGCCAATGAGGATCTTCTCGAAACGCTTGAAGTTGATAACGCTGCCGTCCGCGACGCGCAGATCGCGCGGATCAACAAGGTCAAGGCTGCCCGCGATGAAGCTGCCTGTCAGGCCGCGCTGAAGGCGCTGACCGAAGGCGCTGAGGCGGGTGGAAACCTGCTCGACCTCGCGGTCGCCGCCGCCCGCGCCCGTGCGACCCTTGGTGAAATTTCTTCCGCCATGGAAGCCGTGTTCGGTCGCTATGGAACCACGCCGACGCCGGTCAAGGGCGTCTATGGCGCGCCCTATGAAGGTGACAGCCGCTGGGCACAGGTGGTCGATGGCGTGGACGCCGTCACCCGCCGCCTTGGCCGCAAACCCAAGCTGCTCGTCGCCAAAATGGGGCAGGACGGCCATGATCGCGGTGCGAACGTGATTGCCTCAGCTTTTTCCGACATGGGCTTTGATGTCGTGTCCGGCCCGCTCTTCCAGACCCCGGATGAAACCGTGGTTCTGGCGCTCTCCTCAGGCGTTGATGTGGTCGGTGCCTCAAGCCTTGCGGCGGGCCACAAGACGCTCATTCCTGAGCTTATCAGCCTGCTCAAGAAGGAAGGCCGCAGCGACATCAAGGTGATCGCGGGCGGCGTCATCCCGCCGCAGGATTATGATTTCCTGCGCGATGCGGGCGTGCAGGGCATTTACGGCCCCGGCAGCAATGTCGTGGAATGTGCCGCCGATGTGCTGCGCCTGCTGGGGCATAATATGCCGCCGCTGGATTGCTGATCGACAAGAGCGAACAACGACAAAGGACGTCTCGATGACCCAGAATATCGAAACCCTGACCATCCATGCCGGTTGCGCGCCCGATCCGACTACCAATGCGCGGATCACGCCGATCTATCAGACGGCGAGCTATGTGTTCGATAGCGCGGAGCACGCGGCGAACCTGTTTTCGCTGGCGGAGTTTGGCAACATCTACACCCGCATCATGAACCCCACCAACGCCGCGCTTGAAGCAAAGATTGCGGCGCTGGAAGGCGGGGTGGGGGCGCTGGGCGTGGCATCAGGCCATGCCGCGCAATTCATCGTGTTCCACACACTGATGGAGACGGGCTGCGAGATTGTGGCGGCGAAGAAGCTTTACGGCGGCTCGCTGAACCAGATGGCCCATGCCTTTGCCAAATTCGGCTGGAAGACGGTGTTTGTCGATGCCGATGATCCCGCCAATGTTGCAGCGGCGATCAACGACAAGACGCGTGCTGTGTTCATCGAAAGCCTCGCCAACCCCGGCGGCGTCGTGCAGGACATCGCAGCGATTGCCGAGGTCGCCCATGCAGCTGGCGTGCCGCTGGTGGTGGACAATACCATGGCGACCCCAATGCTGTGCCGCCCAATAGAACATGGCGCGGACATCGTGGTCCATTCCTGCACCAAATTCCTCAACGGCCATGGCAATTCGGTGGGCGGGCTGATCGTCGATTCCGGCAAGTTCGACTGGGCGGCGAGCGACAAGTTCCCCACGCTCAGCAAGCCAAACCCCAGCTATCATGGCGCGGTGCTGACCGATGCGCTGGCACCGGTGGGGCCGATTGCCTTCATCATCGGTTGCCGTGTGCTTGGCCTGCGCGATCTTGGCCCCGCAATGGCGCCCATGAACGCGTTCCTGACGCTGACGGGCATGGAAACGCTTGCGCTGCGCATGGAACGCCATTGCGCCAATGCGCTGCACCTTGCGCAATGGTTGCAGAACCACCCCAAGGTCGCGTGGGTTTCTTATGCCGGGCTGCCGGAAGACCCCTATCACCAGCTCTGCACACGTTATCTTGGTGGCAAGGGCGGGGCGGTCTTCACCTTCGGTGTGAAAGGCGGTTACGAGGCGGGCGTCAAGCTGGTCTCCTCGGTCAAGCTGCTCAGCCACCTCGCCAATATCGGCGATACGCGCTCACTGATTATCCACCCCGCCTCCACCACCCACAGCCAGCTGGAAGAGGCGGAACTTCTTTCCGCCGGGGCCGGGCCGGATGTGGTCCGCATTTCGGTGGGGATCGAACATATCAACGACATCGTGGCAGACCTTGCACAGGCGCTCGAACACATCTGACGGACTGGAAAAAGACCCAATGTTCAAAAAAATCCTGATCGCAAACCGTGGCGAAATCGCCCGTCGCGTCATCAAGACCGCCCGTCGCATGGGCATCCAGACGGTGGCCGTTTATTCGGATGCCGATGCGCGCGCGCCGTTCGTGCTTGATGCCGATGAGGCCGTCCACATTGGCCCGTCGCCAGCCGCGCAGTCTTATCTGATTGCGGACAAGATCATCGCAGCGTGCAAGGCAACGGGCGCGGAAGCCGTCCATCCGGGCTATGGGTTCCTGTCTGAACGCACCAGCTTTGCCGAGCAGCTGAAGGCCGAAGGCATCGCCTTTATCGGCCCGCCGGTGAACGCGATTGCCGCCATGGGCGACAAGATCGAGTCCAAGAAGCTCGCGATGGAAGCGGGCGTCAATGTCGTTCCCGGTTTTGTCGGCGAGATCGAGGATACCGAGCACGCGGTGCGCATCTCGAACGAGATCGGCTATCCGGTGATGATGAAGGCCTCGGCAGGCGGTGGCGGCAAGGGGATGCGCCTCGCTTATTCCGAACAGGACGTGCGCGAGAATTTTGAAAGCGTGAAGCGCGAGGGCCTGAACAGCTTTGGCGATGACCGCGTTTTCATCGAGAAGTTTATCCTCAATCCGCGCCACATTGAAATCCAGATTCTGGGCGATCAGCACGGCAACATCCTTTATCTCAACGAGCGCGAATGTTCGATCCAGCGTCGCCACCAGAAGGTTGTCGAAGAAGCGCCGTCGCCCTTCGTCACGCCCAAGATGCGCAAGGCCATGGGCGAACAGTGCGTCGCGCTGGCCCGCGCGGTCGGTTATTATTCGGCGGGCACGGTGGAACTCATCGTCTCAGGCGCGGACCCGACGGGCGAGAGCTTCTACTTCCTTGAAATGAACACCCGCCTTCAGGTGGAGCATCCCGTGACCGAAGCGATCACCGGCGTCGACCTTGTCGAGCAGATGATCCGCGTGGCCTATGGCGAAAAGCTCGCCATGACGCAGGATGACATTGGCATTGATGGCTGGGCGATTGAAAACCGCGTCTATGCCGAAGACCCGTATCGCGGCTTCCTGCCGTCCACGGGCCGCATTTCGCGCTACAAGCCGCCGGTTAAAGGCTGGGCGGGCGACATTCGCGGCGTCGATGGCATCCGCGTGGACGATGGTGTCGCCGATGGTGGCGAAGTTTCGATGTTCTACGATCCGATGATCGCAAAGCTCATCACCTGGGGGCAGACGCGCGACGAAGCGGCAGACCTTCAGGTGGCCGCGCTCGACAAGTTTGAGCTGGAAGGCCTTGGCCACAATATCGACTTTCTCTCGGCGATCATGCAGCATCCGCGCTTCCGCTCTGGCGAATTGACGACGGGCTTCATCGCGGAAGAATATCCCGACGGCTTCTCCGGCGCCGCTACGTCGGACGATTTGCTGCGCGTTCTGGCGGGCATTGCGGGCTTTGCCGCCTGCGCCAATGCAGACCGTGCCCGGCAGGTGGATGGTCAGTTGGGTGATCCGCTTGATCCCCCGGCGGAATGGAATGTCCGCGTCGGCGGTGCGTCGCATCATGTCGACGTCAGCGAAGATGCCGTCATCGTGGATGGCGCTCCGCTCGACATCGGCATGGAATACACGCCGGGTGATCGCCTGATCGTCGCCGAAATCGAAGGCCGCGAACTTGCGGTGAAAATGACGAAGACGCGCACGGGCTTTCGCCTCACGACGCGTGGTGCCTCGCATGATGCCATCTGTCTGCCTGCGAGCATTGCGCCGCTTGCCGCGCACATGATCGAAAAGGTGCCGCCGGATCTTTCCAAATATCTGCTCTGCCCGATGCCCGGCCTCGTCACCGCGATCCACGTCTCGGCGGGCGACAAGGTGGAAGCGGGCCAGCCCCTCGCGGTGGTGGAAGCCATGAAGATGGAAAACATCTTGCGTGCTGAAAAGGCGGGCGTGGTGATGACCGTCCATGCCGCAGCAGGCGAAAGCCTCGCGGTGGATGCCATCATTCTGGAAATGGAGTGAGGTTTGGGAGGGGTGAGGGTGCGCCTCACCCCTCCAATTTTCAGGCGTCCACCAGCGCCACTGCCCTGATCCAGCCGGCGCTCGCCCGCTCGATCTTCACGGGAAAGCAACTGAGCGTGAAGCCGTGCGCGGGCAGGGCAGCCAGATTGGTGAGCTTTTCGATCTGATAATAGGGCCGGATGCGTCCGGCTTTGTGCCCTTCCCAGATGATTGAGGGATCATGCGTTTCGGCCCAGCGTTTGGCGGTGTGGCTGAAGGGTGCATCCCAGCTCCACGCATCCGTGCCGACGACCTGAACACCGCGCTCGGTGAGCCACAGCGTTGCTTCCGCGCCAAGGCCGCAGCCCTGATCCACGAAATTCTCGGTGCCATAGACCGCGCCTGACTGAACCAGAACGATGTCGAGCGGCTGGAGCGCATGGCCGATCCGCTCCAGCTCTGCCTCGACTTCCGCCGCGCTGACGACATGGCCGTGCGGGCGACCCGAAAAGTCAAGCTTCACACCCGGACGGAAAAACAGATCGAGCGGCGCTTCGTCGATGGAGGGGGCGGGGGAGCGCCCGTCATCGGTTGTCGAATGGTAATGCCAGGGCGCGTCCATGTGCGTGCCATTATGCGTGGCGAGCGTCAGGAACTCGACCGCCCAGCCTTCACCATCGGGCAAATCCTCACGCTTGAGGCCCGGAAAGAACGCCGCAATCTGCTCCCACGTGTTTTCGTGCGTCATATACGTCACTTGCGGGCGCATGACCGGAGGGTCCGACACGACATGGTTTGTGATCGGGATCGACAGATCAATAAAGCGCGTCATGCCGGGCCTTTCAGTCAGAAGGAGAGGGCAACCTCCGCATGGTCAAGCACCATGTGCGCGGAACGCTCTGCCATGGCGAGGAACATGGAGTCACCGCGATCAGTCTGCACGACGACCATGGAGGCCGTGACGCCCATCATCATCCCGGAGAATGAGGATCCGCGATAGGTATCCCACTGACCTGCAAGATCAGCCTCTGGCACGCCGTGGCGCGCAAGTCCCTGCTGGTAGCGCGTCAACAGGCCGCGCTCCTCCGCCTTGCGGGTTTCCGGGTCCATGGCGGTGCCGAGATAATAAGCGATGTCCGATGCACCTTCGCCAACACCCACGGTCTGCCAGTCCACGATGACAATCGGCTTTTCGGGATCATCCATGCAATAAAGCATATTGTCTGGCCGGAAGTCGTTGTGCGTCAGGCAACGCGGGCCGGAGCGAACCTCGGTCCAGCGTTTGATGTTGCCGAAATAGGCCTCGCCAACCTTGCGCATGGGGGCCGTCACCCGATCCTTGTAACGGTCGCAAAAGGCAGGCCAGAACATCGTGTAGAGCTGCTCGCTGTCAATCTGCGGGGGGACGGCTTTGGTGCCGTTGAGCCAGTCGAGCGTGTCGAGCATGGGGTCACCCCACCAGGCTGCATGGATGGAGGCTGCCGCCTCCATCGAAAGCTGGGCCTCCTCTCGCGTCGGCACAAGAAGCTGATTACCCTGCACATGGCGCGGCAGATCATGCATCACCAATGCGAAATCATGGCTTTCATCATCAAAGGCGATGAAGAGATGATCGGGCACCGCCATGGGCCGCTTGCCCGCGAAATTCTGGTAGAAGCGGCTCTCGCGGATATAGGTCATGTGCGACTTGCCGGTCGCCTTGCTGAGCGGATCGTTCGACGGGAATTTGCCGACGATGGTCGGCGGCGCGCCTTTCGCATCGCCTGCATAAGTCAGCTTCAAACGGTAGGTCGCACCGACCTGCCCCGTGCCGATGGGGCCAGCTTCAACGGCGGCAACCTTAACATCATAGCCGTTCCCGCGCAGGCAGGCCGTAACCCATTCGGGCGTCATATCGGCGATGGTGGGAAGGGCCTCAGTCATTGAAGATGCTCTTGAGGTTCAGTGGCTCATATGCGCCAAGGATCAATTGCTCCAGAACGCCCGTGCCGGTGCGTTGCTGATTGCCCAGCGTCATGGTGACGCGCGAAATCGCCTGAATGTGCAGATGGTCCGCACGGCCCGGCTCGATGGTGGTGAGGTCTATGTCCTCGCGCTCGACGGCCAGTTCGCCCTTCCAGCCGCCATGCACCCATTCCGGGTGACCATAGCCGATGCCGCGCATGAGGAAGGGGACGCCGGGTTCAAAGCTCGCCTCGATCTTGCGGCCGTCGGGCAATTCGGCTTCCAGCGTCGCCGTTGTGGCATGGCGCCAGCCGGGCTTGAGTTCGGTCTTCATGTGGCAGGCCTCGCTCTCGGCCATTTCATTGGGGCCAGCGCCATCAGGGCACCAGACCGCGCGCGTGTTCCACGGCCTGCCATGCTGATCGTCATTCACGTGAAAATAGAGCGCGCCATCGTCAAAATTGACCGGGCTCCACAGCCAGTAGAATTGTGGAAGCACCTGCGGCACCGTTGGCTGCGGGTCGCTTGCGCCGACCGGGCGAACACCCCAGCTCCGGTCTCGCGTGCCCACCGCGCCCGACACATCGTGGCGCACACCATCCACCTCGATCCAGCCCTGCCAATGGCCGTTCTGGGTGAGGCGGGTATAGTCCATGAAGGTGCGCGGGCCGATGCGGCGCATGAAGCGCGGCTCTTCCAGCGGGAAGGCGCGGCCCATAAAGGTAAGGTCCGCCGAAATGCCGTCGTGATTGTCGACGATGACGCGAAGACTCTTCAGCGGCTCGATGACTTCGATGGTGATTGGCCCCACGTGCAGGTCCATGCGCTCCATGCCCAAGAGGCGCGAGGCGTGCACGCAGTGCTGGGTGCTGCCACGGATGCAAGAGAAGTGGGCATCCGCCACGTTCAGGTGCGGATAAACGCCAAAGGCGACCGCGAAAAAGTCGCTGCCATCGGCCTTGTAGCCGTTGAAGAAATAGCGGTCATAGAAGTTCCGGTCCGTTCCTGAAAAGGCGATCGGTTCCGGGGTCTGGTGGATGGGATATTCGTCGCCTTTTGTCAGCATTTGCCTTTTACCTCTCTCTTTATCTCGTCGGTATGCTGCCCCAGCGTCGGCGCAAAGCCAATCTTCCGCCTGGGGTCAGCCGAATAGCGAACCGGCGGCGTCATCTGGCGGATGGTGCCTTCGGTCGGGTGGTCAAGCATCTGGAAAAAGCCGGTTGCCTTCAGATGCTCATTGTGGATGACATCGGCCAGATCGGCGACGGGCATCACGGGGAAATCATTTTCAGTGAGGACCGCAATCCATTCTGCGCTCGTCTTTGCGGGGGTCATTTCGCCAATGCGCCCGTAGATCTGCGTCATGTTCTGGAATCGCCCCATCGGCGTGTTGAATGGCTCATTCGCCAGAAAGGCGCTATCGTCGAGCAGTTCAAACAGGCGCACGATCTTGGCATCGGTATAGGGCACGATCACGATATGCCCGTCTGCCGTTGGGAAAGGCTGGCGCTTGGGGTCCAACTGGCGTGGATAGCCCGGCGGGCCCAGCGGCGGCTCGAATACCTGGTCCTGGATATGCTCGGTCAGCATGAAATTGGTGAAGCAATCAAGCATCGGCACTTCAACGTGCTGGCCTTCGCCCGTGCGCAACTTGTGGACGAGTGCCGCGAGCAGCGCCTGCGCGCCATAAAGGCCAGAAACCTTGTCGGCGATGAGTGAAGGCAGATAACGTGGAGCCGGGTTGCCATCCACCTTTGGGAGAAGTGAGGTGGTGCCGGTCGCTGCCTGAATTACATCATCATAAGCGGGCCAGTCCGCCCAGGGGCCGTCCTGACTGAAGCCCGCAAAATGGGCGTAGATGATGTCAGACTTGATGGCCTTCACATCCTCATAGCCAAAGCCAAGTCGGCCTATCGCCTTTGCGCGAACATTGTGAACGAAGACATCCGCCGTTTCGAGAAGCCCTTTTAGAACATCAGCATCATCCGGGTTCTTCAGATCAAGCACCACAGAGCGTTTGCCCCGGTTCACCGTCATATGCGTGCCGCCCATATAGGGCGTGTTCTTGAACGCCCCCATATAGCGTGGGGTGTCGCCGGTCGGGCTTTCAATCTTGATGACATCCGCTCCCATGTCGGCAAGCATCTGCGTTGCGTAGGGCCCGAAAATGACGGTCGTCAGATCGACGATGCGGATGCCTTCAAGCATCTTCATGGATGTGATTATCCTTGTTTGTAACGTGATTTAGGCCGCTTGCGCCCCACGAACGAGCCTGCCGGGGCGCGCGCCTGTCGACTTGTCGTTGCGGCGGATAATCGTCCCCGAAACGATGGTCGCTTCATAACCCGTCGCCTTCTGGTCAAGCCGACGGCCACCAGCTGGAAGATCATGCGCGATATACGGAAGGTGCAGTTGCAGCCGGTCCATATCGATCACGTTGATGTCTGCCTTGGCGCCGACGCGCAGTTCGCCGCGGTCATTGAGGCCCACTGCACGTGCCGCCTTTGCCGACAGCATATGAATGGCGTGGGCAAGATCGATCTTGTTCTCTGCGGCATCGCGGACCCAGTGGGTCAGCAGGAAGGTGGAATAGCTCGCATCGCAAATCGCCCCATAATGTGCGCCGCCATCGCCCAGCGCGGGCACGCAATCGGGGTGCATCAGCATATCATGCGCGGCATCAAGGCGACCGTTTTCGTAATTGCCAAGGGCTGCAAGGAACAGGCCCTTGCCTTCGGTTTCAAGGAACCGATCATAAACGACTTCCTCCGGCGTCACGCCGCGTGCCGCCGCAATCGCCTCAAAGCTCTCATCCGGCGACGGCGCATAATTTGGCGGATCGTTGAGCGCATACATCCAGCGCCAGTTGCGGCCGAGCGTGTTGAACGGATGGCCGGGCTCAGGCGTTTCGGTGAGCAGGGCTCTGCGCAGGTCGGGATCGCGCATCGCCGCGACTTTTCCAGCTAAGGGAAGGTCCGCAATCTTCTTATAGCTGGGACAGAGGATGAAGGGATGCACCGAAAGTTCAAGCCCTCCGATCAGCCCAATCGGACGCGGCATGATCTGCGCGGTCACCTGTCCACCATCCGCTTTTGATTTTTCCATCATATCAAGCACGGCGCGCCAGCGGGGCGGGCCTTCATTGCCAGAAGCCAGCGTGAAGGTTGCCGGCCGCCCGCTCGACTTCATCAAAGCGTCGATGATGGGATATTCCTTATCCCAGCCCACAAAGGCATCGAGCACGATCTGGAGCGTGCCAGTGCCCGCATCGCTCATTCCGCCGCAGATTTCGTGCAGTTCGCGCACATCGGCCTCAAAGGTGGGGATGCTGCCGCCATCGGCGGTCTTGTGGATCGACAGGCGCGACGTTGCGAAGCCCAGTGCACCAGCGTCCATCGCTTCCTTTGACAAGGCGCGCATCCGGGCAAGGTCGTCATCATTGGCCGGTTCGCGGTTCGCACCGCGCGCACCCATCGCATAAACGCGCAACGGAGAGTGTGGCAGGTAAGCCGCAACGTCGATGTCGCGCTTGCCCGCTTCCACCGCATCAAGATATTCGGGGAAGGTCTCCCAGTTCCACGGCAGACCTTCTGTCATGACGACGCCAGGTATGTCCTCCACGCCCTCCATCACATTGATGAGCATATCATGGTCTTCCTGACGGCAGGGTGCAAAGCCAACACCGCAATTGCCCATGATCGCGGTCGTCACGCCGTGTGAAGACGATGGAGCCATTTCTTCGGACCAGATCGCCTGTCCATCATAGTGGGTGTGCACATCGACAAAGCCCGGCGTCACAATACGCCCCGTGGCGTCGATTTCTTCGATGCCTGATCCCGCAAAGCTCCCGATCGCTGCAATGCGTCCATCTTTCACGGCAATATCGGCATCGCGCAGCGGGCCGCCGGTGCCATCTACAAGCGTGCCATTTCTGATTACAAGGTCGAAGTCTTTCGACATTCCAGCTCCTATGCGTTGCGCGGGGTGAACATCCCCGTCGGTTCAACTTGCACTTTCGCGTGGTTGACGTGCACGTCAAGATAAAAGCACATTGATTCGACAGGAGAGTGAAATGAAAGCCATCAAGATCCAGCACCCCGCCGCGCTCGACACGCTCCAGTTGGTCGATTTGCCCGAACCCGCCGCTCCGGTGCGCGGCGAAATCACGGTGCGGCTGCGCGCCAGTTCGCTCAATTATCATGACTTTGCCGTTGTCACGGGCATGATACCTGCGGCGGACGGACGCATCCCGATGTCTGATGGTGCGGGCGAGGTGCTGGCCGTTGGGGAGGGCGTGACAGAATATGCGGTGGGCGATCATGTCGTCACAACCTTCTTTCCCGATTGGCTGGATGGCACGCCGCCCAGCACCGCTTTCACCGGCGTGCCCGGAGATGGGATTGACGGTTATGCCCGCGAGATCGTGACGGCGGCCGCCACGTCATTCACCCGTGTGCCCAAGGGCTATAGCGATGCCGAGGCGGCGACGCTGACCTGTGCGGGCCTTACCGCATGGCGCGCGCTCGTGGTCGATGGACAGATCAAGGCCGGTGCCCGCGTGCTGGTGCAGGGCACGGGTGGTGTGTCGGTCTTCGCGCTCCAGTTCGCCAAGGCGATGGGGGCAACGGTGATTGCCACCTCCTCGTCAAACGAAAAGCTCGCGCGGATGAAGGCGCTGGGGGCAGACCATCTCATCAACTATAAAGAAACGCCCGATTGGGGGATGAAGGTGCTTGAGATTACCGGCGGCCGGGGTGTTGACCATGTGGTGGAAGTTGGCGGCTCAGGCACGCTCGATCAATCGATGATCGCGGCACGCAATGGCGGCCACGTCGCGCTCATTGGCGTGCTGGCGGGATTTGCCGGGCCGGTGATGACGGCGACACTGATGGCAAAGCAGCTGCGCGTCATCGGCCTTACGGTGGGCAGTCGCCAGCAACAGCTCGACATGATCGACGCCATTGAAGCGAACAACATCAAGCCCGTGCTCGACAAGCACTTCCCGCTCGCCCAACTTGGTGACGCCTTCCGCCATCAGGCCGCGAATGCGCACTTCGGCAAGATCATCGTCGATATTTAGGCTTCACAATCCAGTTCGCGCAGTGCTTTGGCGCGGATCATCTGTCGCAGATAGGTGACCGCGTCGGGCAGGCCGCCAATGGGCCGAGAGATGGTCCGACCGTCTTGCGGCAGCACCTTGTCAAAATTGGCGAGCGCCCATGGATTGGCGGTAACGATACGCCCGCGACGCAGGTCAGACGCTGAAAATACGCCCACCACTTCACCATCCGAATTGAGGGCAGGCCCCCACTCATGCCGCTCAGCTCATCCGAGCCGCCGGGCATACTTCCGCTTTCTACCCACAACAGCACCGGTTGGTGCGCATAGGGGCGAAAACCCTGTCGGGCCGTCGCGCGGCCCATCAGCTTGACCGCCACGGCATATTCACCACCTTGGGGAAAGCCAAATAGATAGGCGGTTGCTCCAACTGGCGGCGGTGCTTCTGCAAAGCGGAAATGCGGCGAGGCCGTCGCACGGCTGCGGACGATCGCAACATCGTCCTCTTGGCTGACCAGAAGTTCCTCAAGGTCTGTTTCTTCACTGGCACTGGCCAGACGCCCTGAATTGCAATTCTCGATCACATGGCGCGCGGTCATCCAGCGATTACCGCCTGAGATGCCAAAGGCAGTGCCTTGCACATCACGAAAGCGCGGGAGTGGCTCAATCTCGATCAAGGCGCCAGTGTCGCGTGGCGCAGCACTGGGCCGGCGCGCTGTACCGGCTGCCGCATAAGACATTTTCTGCGGGGGCGTCGCCTTTGGTTCAATCACCATGGTCGACAGGATCAGCCCGAATGACAACGCGCTCATCCACGGATTGAGAGGGTCGCGCATCGACTAGTCGCTGATCGCGCCGGCAATGATCGCTGCGACTCCGAGGCGCACAAGTGCCAAAAATACAGCGCACGCAATGTCGTTGTCGCGCAGGCGGCGGCGGCCATCCAGCCCGGCACGCATCGCCACACGCAAGTGCACGGTGGATGGACTTCCACCTTCCTTGTCTGATTTTGTTGATTGGGTTGATGGCGGTGGGAGAGAGCCTGCGGACGAACTCTCTCGTCGAAAGGCATCCAAGCAGGCAGAGAGCCTGCGAAAAGTTGCGGTCGGCTATCGCGGATAAGCAATCGCAACAGGCCTAGGTTTGTCGGCTTGCCACATAGAATCCCCGCCGATGGCGGCCCAGATATCGTATCAGCCCTCTGTCCTTCAGGTTGGCAATGTCGCGTTTCGCGGTGCGGCTG
>CALMVA010000064.1 GCA_937873035.1 uncultured Sphingomonadaceae bacterium
TCGGAAATATTGAGATCCTGACAGCAAAATCAGCGATTTACTTGGGGAATGTGGGCTTATAACAAAACACGGAAAACAGCCCTTTTCATCGCCGGGAGCATGATTGCGCTCGCCGCGGTTCCGGCAGGGGCGCAGGACGCGCCGGCGGCGCAGGATGCCGCCGCGACCGACGACACGGCGAACGAGGGCGGCCTTGGCGAGATCATCGTCACGGCGCAGAAGCGGTCGCAGAACCTGCAGGACGTCCCCGCCGCCATCTCCGCCTTTTCGTCCGAGGATCTCGCGGCGCGCGGGGTCAGCGAGACGAGCGACCTCATGGGAAGCCTGCCCAACATCCAGGTGACCTCGGCCTATTCGGATACCCAGCCCAATTTCTCGCTCCGCGGCATCTCGGTCGCCAACGAGTTTTCGGCTTCGACCGCATCGCCGGTCGGCGTCTATGTCGACGAAGTCTATCAGAGCTTCCGCGCGAGCCACGGCCAGCAGCTCTACGATCTAGAACGCGTCGAGGTGCTGCGCGGGCCGCAGGGGACGCTCTACGGGCGCAACACGACGGGCGGTGCGATCAACTTCATCACGCGCAAGCCCGATCTTTCGGGCAACAACGGCTACCTCACGCTCGGCTATGGCAATTACGACACGATCAAGGCCGAAGGCGCGGTCGAACTGACCCTTGCCGAGGACAAGGCCGGCATTCGCGCGGCTTTCACGCGGAGCAAGGGCGATGGCTATACCTTCAACCCGACGCTGAACCAGGATTTCGGCACCACCGATTCGATCGCCGGCCGCATTTCGCTGCGCTTCAAGCCGGTCGATACGATCGATATCAACCTCAAGGCCTATTATGCCAAAAATGATCCGCGGCAGGATCTCCCCTATGGCATCGGCTATCTCCAGGGCCGCACCGACGCCGGGGGCTATTCGCGCTTCGATCCGCGTCCCGAACTCGGCGGACGGCTGCTGAAGCGCAACGAGGTGCAATCGGATACCGGCGGCGAATATTTCACCCGCTCGAAGGGGCTGTCGCTCAACATCGAGGCCGAACTCGGAAACGACCTCACCCTGACCTCGATCACCGGCTATGATGTCGGCCGCTACCGGCTCGCTCCCTTCGATTGCGACGGTTCGCCGAACAATATCTGCGCGATCCGCTACGACAGCGCGAGCAAGAATTTCAACCAGGACCTGCGCCTGACCTATGACGGCGACCGGCTGAAATTGATCGGCGGCCTCTATTACGGCCAGGACAAGATCGACACGCACAATGAGCCCGACTTCTTCGGCTTCCTGCGCCCGCTCCTCTCGGGCGCAGGGCTGCCCGGCAATTACGGCAATATCCCGATCGCGGTCGGCAATTCGCTCCGCACGCTGCCGGCCTTCGCGCTCGATCCCTCGCTGACGCCTGCCGACCCCGGCTTCTGCGCGCCGGTGGTGGTCAATCCCGCAGGCTATTTCGATGCGCGCACTTTGATCGCGTTCAACGCCGACGTCGCGGCGACGAATACCGCTGGCGGCACCGCGGCGCAGGCCGCCTGCTTCGCGGCGGGCGCCCCGCCGTTCGGGCCGATCGCAGCCGACCAGCGCTTCACGCTCAAGCGGCCCTCGACCGCCATCTATGGCGAAGCCGTCTGGGACGTCACCGACCAGCTCAGCATCACGCTTGGCCTGCGCTACACATGGGACAAGGTGAAATATCAGAATGCGCGGACGGTCCTGTTCGGGCTCGACGGGGTGACGCCGATCGCGAACATCGTGCCCTACAGCTCGCCCTATAATCCGAACCTGCCGGCTCTGAACCAGAAGGAATCCTCGGGCGAACTCACCGGGCGCCTCGTCGTCGACTATAAGTTCAGCGACGATGTGATGGGCTATGCAAGCTACAGCCGCGGCTATCGTTCGGGCACCTATAACGGGCTCGCCTATCAGGATGTGAGCCAGGTCTATTTCCTCGATCCCGAGAAGGTGAACGCGTACGAGGTCGGCCTGAAGACGCGCCTGCTCGAAAACAAGCTCCAGCTCAATCTCGCCGGTTTCTATTATGACTATTCGAACCAGCAGATCGCCCAGATCGTCGGCGCGACGTCGTTCCTGCGCGCCGCCAACGGCCGCGTCTTCGGCGGCGAGGCCGAACTTGCCCTGCAGGCGACCGACGCCATCCGCTTCGATGCCTCGGTCGGCTACCTCAACAGCAAATATAAGGGCAACAAGATCGACCCGACCGATCCGGCAAGCCTGACGCTCAACATCAACGGCAACCAGTTCCCCAACGCACCCAAATGGACGGCGTCGGCGGGGGTCGACGTCACGCTGGTCGACAGCGGTCCGCACAAGTTCCAGGTCCGCGGCGATGTCCAATATATGGGCAAATATTTCTTCGATCCGTTCGGCTCCTACGGCCAGAGCCCGTGCGACAAGCCCGCAGCGGGATCGCTCGTGCTCGCCGCGACGCCCGAGATCGCGTGCGGCAATCCCGACTATGTCCTCTTCAATACAAGGGCGACCTACACGTTCGACGAGCGCTTCTCGGTCGCGCTGTGGGGCAAGAATCTGACCAACAAATTCTATTACACCTATGGTCTGAACCTCAACGCCTTCTACCTCGACTATCTCGCGCGCGGCGCGCCGCGCACCTACGGCGTCGAAGCGACGATGCGCTTCTGAGGCACGCGAATGGCCGCGATCTCGCTTTCCGTCCGCTTGTCGCGACGGGAAGCGGGCCGGGCGCCTTCGCGACGATAATGGACATGATAATATGACAGGCAGGCTGGAAGGGAAGGTCGCGCTGGTAACCGGCGCCGGCTCGGGGCTCGGGGCGGCGATTGCGCGGCGCTTTGCCAATGAAGGCGCGCGCGTGATCGCCTCCGACGTCAATCTTGCGGCGGCGAAAGAGGTCGCGTGCGACCTCGGTGGCGGAGCAGCCGCCCTCAGGATCGACGTTGCCGATCCGGCCGACTGGGCCGCGGCCTTGCCGGCCATCGAGGACGCGTTCGGAGCGCTTCACATCCTCGTGAATAATGCCGGCATCTGCCTGACCGGATCGGTCGAGGAGATATCGATCGAGGACTGGCGGCGCACGCATGCCATCGATCTCGACGGCGTCTTTTACGGCATTCGCGCCTGCCTTCCGCTGATGCGGCAGAGTGGCGGCGGTGCGATCCTCAACATCTCGTCGATTTCCGGGATCGTCGCAGCGGGCAATCTCGCCGCTTATAACTCGGCGAAGGCCGCGGTGCGTCACCTGACCAAGTCTGTCGCGCTGCACTGCGCCAAGGGCGGCGATGCGATTAGCTGCAATTCGCTCCACCCGACCTTTATCAACACACCTCTCCTCGACAGCTTCGCCCTGGGGCGCGAGCGTGAAGACGTGATCGCCAAACTGGCCCGGCAGATCCCGCTGGGGCGGGTCGGGGTGCCCGACGATGTCGCGAACGCCGCGGTCTATTTCTGTTCGGACGAGGCGCGCTTCGTCACCGGCGCCGAGCTGGTGATCGATGGCGGCCTGTCGGCCATGTGATCGGGAAGGACGGATGATGAACGAGATTTCCGATCGGGCGCTGGCGATCGCCGAAAGGGTCGAGGCTTTTGTTCGCGGAACCGTGTTCCCTTACGAGAAAGACCCGCGCCGCGACCATCATGGCGCGCCGACCGACGAGCTCGTCATGGAAATGCGCGAACATGCGCGCGCGGCAGGCGTGCTGACACCGCACATTCTCGGCGACGGCGATCATCTCAATCAGCGCGAGACCGCGGTCGTTCTGATCAGGAGCGGCCTGTCGCCGCTGGGCCCGCTCGCGTGCAACACGATGGCGCCCGATGAGGGCAATATGTATCTGCTCGGCAAGGTCGGCAGTCCCGAACTCAAACGGCGTTTCCTCGAGCCGCTTATATCGGGCCGCGCGCGTTCGGCCTTCTTCATGACCGAGCCCGCCGACGACGGCGGCGCCGGGTCCGATCCGTCGATGATGAAGACGACTTGCCATCTCGACGGCAATCACTGGGTCATCAACGGCCGCAAGGCCTTCATCACCGGCGCCGAAGGTGCGCGCGTCGGCATCGTCATGGCGAAGGCCGAAGACGTCGTGCAGGGTGGGGGCGCGTGCCTGTTCCTTGTCGATTTGCCCGACCCCGCCATCCGCATCGACGCGATTCCGAACACGATCGACAGCTCGATGCCCGGCGGTCATGCGACGGTGACACTCGACAATCTGCGCGTTCCCGCCGACCAGATGCTGGGCGAAGCGGGCGAAGGCTTTCGCTATGCGCAGGTCCGACTGTCGCCGGCGCGTCTGTCTCATTGCATGCGTTGGCTTGGCGCGTGCATCCGCGCGCACGAGATCGCGACCGATTATGCCAACCGCCGTGAAGCTTTTGGTAAACCGCTGATCGAGCATGAAGGCGTCGGATTTATGCTCGCCGAGAATATGATCGACCTGAAGCAGGCCGAACTAATGATCGACTGGTGCGCGGGGGTGCTCGACACGGGATCGCTCGGCACGGTCGAAAGCTCGATGGCGAAGGTCGCAGTGTCAGAGGCGCTGATGCGCATCGCCGACCACTGTGTCCAGGTGATGGGCGGCACCGGCGTCACCGACCGGACCATCGTCGAACAGGTGTTTCGCGAGGTCCGCGCCTTTCGTATCTATGACGGCCCGACCGAGGTCCACAAATGGAGCCTCGCCAAGAAGATTAAGCGCGACTGGAAGGCGGGTCTGTGACCGGACAGGATGACAGGGATGCCGTCACCACGGTGCGCGCAGGGTTCGCGCTCGATTCTGAGGCGCTCTGTGCCTGGATGGAATCGCATGTCGAGGGCTTTGCGGGGCCGCTCGCCATCGAACAGTTCAAAGGCGGTCAGTCCAATCCGACTTACCGGCTGAGCACACCGCGAACGCAGTATGTGCTCCGGCGGAAACCACCGGGGCCGCTGCTTCCGGGCGCCCATGCAATCGAACGCGAAGTCCGCGTAACGAAGGCGCTCGAAACCGCCGGTTTTCCCGTGGCGCACATATTCGCCCTTTGCGAAAATCCGAAAGTCATAGGTACCCCCTTTTACGTCATGGAATTGGTGGAAGGCCGAATTTTTTGGGACGCGACCTTCCCGTCGGTGCCCCGGGCCGATCGACCCTTATATTTCGATGCCATGAACGAAGCGATCGCGCGGCTACACGGGTTCGATCCGGCGGCAAACGGTCTGGGAGATTTCGGTAAGTCGGGCAATTATTTCGAGCGGCAGATCGGCCGCTGGTCGAAACAATATCTCGCCGACGATCTCGCCGGGCGCGATCCAAATATGGATTATATGCTGGAGTGGCTCCCGGCCCATATTCCCGCGTCCGATGTTACTGCGATCGTGCATGGTGACTTCCGGTGCGATAATATGATTTTCCACCCGACCGAGCCACGTATCGTCGCTGTGCTTGATTGGGAGCTGTCAACCCTCGGTCATCCTTTCGCGGATTTCGCCTATCATGCGATGATGTACAGGACACCGCCGCATATCGTGGCGGGGCTCGCGGGCGCCAATCTCGAAACCCTCGGCATCCCTTCCGAAGCCCGATATGTCGGCGACTATTGCCGTCGCACCGGCCTGTCCGACGCTGACTATCCGTTCGCGCTAGCGTTCAACTTCTTCCGTCTCGCCGCGATCTTCCACGGTATCAAGGGGAGGGCGATCCGCGGCACCGCCTCTTCCGCCGAAGCGCACAATCGCGCGCGCGCCATTCCCGAACTCGCGGCGATCGCGGTCGCGCAGACGCGGCCTTGATGGCAAATCGCCAACCCGAAATTTGAGGAAAAAGACATGTCCGAAATCACAATAATTCTGCGCGACGGCAGCGAGCATATCATCGAGGCTGATACAGAGTTCTCGCTGATGGAAGCCATTCGTGATGCCGGCATCGATGAAATGGTAGCTATGTGCGGCGGTTGCTGCTCGTGCGCCACCTGTCATGTCTATATCGAAGATGGCGAAGCGGTCTTGTCCGAACCATCGGCGGATGAAGACGACCTGCTCGATTCCACGAGCTGCCGAACGGGCCGGTCGCGCCTCGCCTGCCAGGTCAGGCTCGCAGACGCGAATATAAGTCGCGCGCGCATCGCTCCCGAGGACTGATGTACCTCGGGGTCCGGCTGCACCGGGCGAGAAAAAGGAGATGAATCCACGGCATGGGCATGAATCTCACATTTGATCTCGCGGGCCGGACTGCTTTGGTGACCGGTGCGTCTTCGGGGATAGGACGGCGTTTTGCTGCTTTGCTCGCCAAATCGGGGGCGCGGGTCATAGCCGCCGCCCGGCGAACCGAACAGTTGGAAGAACTTTGCGCGGAAATTCGCAACCGCGGCGGCGCGGCGATCGCTGTCGGTATGGACGTTGCCGATGAGGCTTCCACCATCGCTGCCTATGATGCGGCAGAGCGCGCATTTGGTCCTGTGGATACGATTGTTGCCAATGCCGGCGTCAGTCCTCCCGGAAGCGCGCTGGGTCTTTCCATCGATGATTTCGATTTTACGATGAGTGTGAATGTGCGCGGCGCGTTCTTGACTGCTCGCGAAGGTGCGCGCCGGATGGTGACCAGTGACATTGGTGCAAGCGGGGCCGGCCGTGTCGTTCTGATTGGTTCGGTCACGGGGCAGCATCCCTTTCAGGGCATCGTTCCATATGGGGCCTCGAAAGCTGCCGTTGCCCAGATGGGACGCCTGCTAGCAAAGGACTGGGCGGGGAAGGGAATTAACGTCAATACTATCGCCCCCGGTTACATGGAAACCGACATGACCAGCGGGCTCTGGGAAATCGAGAAGGGCAGGGCGCTTCTCGATAGTTTTCCGCGCAAACGCCTGATGCAGACCGATGCACTGGATCCATTGCTGCTCTATCTCTGTTCGGATGCCAGCGCGCCGGTTACTGGCGGTCTTTTTACCATCGACGATGGCCAGACACTTTGATTGGAGCCGATGAAGTTGAAGTTTACGGACGACCAGATCGCTCGACTTCACTTATGCACCCAAGCTCCAGGATGACAGGTCGGAAGAACGATCTGTCGCATACTAGAGTCAGTCCGTCGCAATGGTCCCAATTTGGGGGTAGCGAAGGGGGTATTTTGAGAGCCGTTATAAGATAAACAGATATAAACCAATTGGATGGGTCTATACAGTGGATCCCTCCTCCCAATTTTCACAATAAAATCAGTGCATTTCTCCTCTGGAGTAGCGTAAAGCCATTCGCGCGGTTTTGGGCTGTGCGGGACCGTGGGAATGCGGTGCTGCGGTGGAGGTTTGGCTTGTTAGCGAAGAGGCGGGCCGGCTCATTTAACGATGGCTGTGGCAGTGTCAGTGAAAATCCCGCGACCTGGGCAGGATGCGGACATTGCGCGGGTGACCGTATCGTCGCGCTGTTTCGTTACGCGGATTCTGGCGGTGGTGGATTTTGTCGTCGCTTGAGAGCGGCGGCGCTGGGCAGACCGGTTCGGACAGGCTGTCGAGCATCGCGGTGCGGTCGATCACGCGGTTGACCATCAGGTGCACGACGCCTTCCTTGCTACGCTGGATTACGCCTTCGATCAGCATCAGCCGCGCGCCCATCACGGCGCGGCGCTGCTTTTCCATGTCGCGCGACCAGAGCAGGGCGTTCACGATGCCGGTTTCATCCTCGATCGTGATGAAAACCGCGTTGCCCTTGCCGGGGCGTTGGCGGATCAGGACGATACCGGCGACCCGCGCCTTGCGCCCATCGGGCACGGCAGCGGCCTCCGCGCAGGTCTGTATACCTTCCTTCGCCAGCGCCGGGCGCAGGAACTGCACCGGATGGCCCTTGAGCGAGAGTCGCGCGGTCTGGTAATCGGCGACGACCTCCTCCGCCATGGGCATCGTGGGTAGCTGCGCGTCCGCCTCATCCCCCAGTTCGGGAACCTTGGCGAAGGCGAACAGTGGCAATTGTTCGGACGGCACGCGGCGCACCTCCCACCCGGCCTGACGGCGGCTCTGGCCCAGCGAGTTCAGGCCATCCGCATCGGCCAGCAAGGAAAGCGCACGCGCGGGCAGCCGTGCGCGGTGGGCGAGATCCTCCGCCGAGACAAAGGCATGGGCGTTTCGGGCTTCCTCCAGCGTGACGGCCCATTCCTTACGAAAACCGTCGAGCCGCGACAGGCCGAGACGCAACGCCAGTGCGCCATCGCTCCGACGTTCCAGCGTGCTGTCCCAGTTGCTGGCGCCGACATCGACGGGCCGCACCTCCACGCCATGCTCCTGCGCATCGCGCACCAGTTGCGCCGGGGCGTAAAAGCCCATGGGCTGGCTGTTGAGCAGTGCGCAGGTGAACACTGCCGGGTGCCGACATTTGAGCCAGGAAGAGACGTAGGCCAGCCAGGCGAACGCCTGCGCATGGCTTTCGGGAAAGCCATATTCGCCGAAGCCTTTGATCTGGCCGAAGCAGCGCTCTGCGAAATCGCGCTGATAGCCACGCGCGACCATGCCTTCGATCATCAGCTTCTCGTAATGATGAACCGTGCCGTGATTGCGGAAGGTGGCCATCGCGCGTCGCAGACCATCGGCCTGCGTGGGCGTGAACCCGGCGGCAACGATGGCGAGCTTCATCGCTTGCTCCTGGAACAGCGGCACGCCCAGCGTCTTGCCCAACACTTCGCGCAATTCGTGTCTGTCGTGCGGCGGGGCAGGGCTGGGGAAGACCACCGCTTCCTCCCCGTTGCGTCGCCGCAGATAAGGGTGGACCATGCCGCCCTGGATCGGCCCCGGCCGCACGATCGCGACCTGAATGACGAGATCATAGAGTTCCCGTGGCTTCAGGCGCGGCAGCATATTGATCTGCGCCCGGCTCTCCACCTGGAACGTACCGATGCTGTCCCCGCGCCGAAGCATCCTGTACGTGCTTTCGTCCTCCCGCGGCACGGTTGCCAGATCCACCACGTCCAGCCCATGTTCGCGCAGGAGATCGAAGCTCTTGCGAATGCAGGTGAGCATACCGAGCGCCAGCACATCGACCTTCATCAGCCCCAGCGCGTCGATATCGTCCTTGTCCCACTCAATGAAGGTGCGGTCGGGCATGGCGGCATTGTGGATCGGCACCAGTTCGTCGAGCCGGCCTTCCGTCAGCACAAAGCCGCCGACGTGCTGCGAGAGGTGGCGGGGAAAGCCGAGCAGACGGTCGACCAGCGTCTTCAGTCGGGCGATCACGGGACTGGCCAGATCAAAACCCGCCTCCTTCACCCGCTCGGCAGGCACGTCGTCCCCCCAGTTGCCCCAGATCGTGGAGGCCAGCCGGGCGGTCACATCCTCGGTCAGGCCCAGCGCCTTGCCGACTTCGCGCAGGGTGCTGCGCGGGCGATAGTGGATCACGGTGGCGGCGATCCCGGCGCGATCGCGGCCATAGCGACGATAGACGTACTGCATGATTTCCTCACGGCGCTCATGCTCAAAATCCACGTCGATATCCGGCGGTTCCTTGCGCGCCTCGGACAGGAAGCGCGTGAAGAGCAGCTTTTCCTTCACTGGATCGATCGGCGTGATACCAAGGAAATAGCAGACCAGCGAATTGGCGGCGCTGCCGCGCCCCTGACACAGGATCGGCGGATCGAGGCTGCGCGCGTGGTGCACAATATCGTGCACGGTCAGGAAGTAACAGGCATAGTTGCAGGCCCGGATCAGCGCGAATTCCTGAGCGAGCACCGCGTGGTACGCATCCGGCAGGCCATCGGGAAAGCGTTCTCGCCCGCCTTCCAGCACGAGATGCTCCAGCCATGCCTGCGGCTCCCAGCCTTCAGGGACGGGTTCATGCGGGTATTCGTAGCGCAAGTCATCGAGCGTGAAGGCAATGCGCGCGAACAGGTCTGTAGTGGCGGCGATGGCTTCGGGGCAGCCGCGAAACAGCCGCGCCATCTCCGCGGGCGGCTTCAGATGGCGCTCGGCATTGGCGGCAAGGCGCTTGCCCGCGACGTGGATCGTCACCCCTTCGCGGATGCAGGTGAGCACATCGTGCAGCGGGCGGGAATCGGGATGGGCGTAGAGCGCATCGTTGCAAGCGATCAGCGGCGCACGGACGGCGGCTGCCAGCGCCCGCACTTCGGCCAGGCGGCGGGCATCGTCACCGCCTCGGTGCATCGATACCGCGAGCCAGACCGCGCCGGGACGGGCGCTCGCCACGCGTTTCAGCACCTCTTCGTCGCGGCCTGTGACGATCAGCAACAGGTCTTCGGCATGATCGAGCAGATCGGTGAGGCACAATGTGCAATCGCCTTTTGTCGCGCGCCGGTTGCCCAGCGTCAGCAGCCGGGTCAGCCGCCCCCAGCCGTGGCGCGTGGCGGGATAGGCGATCACGTCCGGAGTGCCATCGGCAAAGACCAGCCGCGCGCCGACCGCCAGCCGCAGCCCGCTTTCCATCCCACCCAGCTCGCGCCAGGCGATATGCGCCTTGACCACTCCGGCGACGGTGTTGCGATCGGCGATGCCGATGCCTGCCATGCCCAGCGCATGGGCCTGCCACACCATCTCCGCCGGATGCGACGCGCCACGCAAGAAGCTGTAGTTGGTCGCCGCGATCAGCTCGGCGAAGGGCGGTGGGCCGCTCACGCGAACAACCCGTGCATATACCATTTCGGCCCCTGCCGAGGGTCCGGCTTCTCGCTGTAGAGGCCGTGGCGGAAGATCCAGTAGCGCCGCCCGCACGCATCCTCGACGCGGTAATAATCACGCGTCAGGCCGCCTTCGCCCGGCTGTTCGCCGCCTTTACGCCGCCACCATTCCGAGGCGATCCGCTCTGGCCCTTCGTAGAGCCGCACCTCGTGCAGCGTTCGCCGCCAGCGGAAACGATGCGGCGGGCCGTCAGGCACTTCCGCGATCACCTCGACCGGCTGGGGCGGATCGAACAGGAACAACGGCCGCATCGGCGGCTCGCCCTTCGGCGGGGCGGGCCAGCATATCGGCGCGCGCACTTCGATCGCCGGCAGGGCCAATTGCGCCTGTTCGGGCAGGTGGCTGTCGCGCGGGACCAGGTGGACGAGGCTTTGCGGACCCAGGCGCGTGCTCAGCCTGTCTATCAGGTCGGCCAGTTCGCCCTTTGCCTTGCTCTCGCCATCGAAGCCGGGCTGGGCGGCAGTGAGCGGTTCGGTCAGAGGCAGGAACAGCGCGATGCGGTCATAGCCAAAGCCGGGGTCGAACGGATCGGCAAGCGCGGCGATCCGCTCGTTGAACAGGCGCAACACCAGCGCGACGTCGCGGGTGGGGCGGCCTGTCTCGATGTCCAGCCGATGGCGCGCACCATCGCTGCGAAACAGCGTCAGCGCGAACCACCTGCCGCCCAGATCGCGCTGTTCCAGCATCTGCGCCGCCTCGTGCAGCAGGTCGCTGAAGCACGCAGCGACACTAGCCTGCAGGGCGATCGGCTCGGCAAAGCGGCGCTCGAAATGGAGCGGCACAGGGCTTGCCAGTGGCGCGATCGGCGCCTGCTCCTCGCCCATCAGTCGGCGCAGCGCGGTCATCGCCGCCATGCCGAACCGTGCGGCGATCGCAGCGGACGATCGCGTTGTGACTTGCCCCACGGTCTTGAGACCTGCACGGTGCAGCGCGGTGCAGGCCGCCTCGTCAAGCGCCAGCGCGGCAACCGGCAGCGCGCGGATGGCCGCGCGCTCATCCTCGATTGGCAGGCGGGCGTGGCGGGCCAGCGCCAGCGCGGCTTCGGGGGTGGAGGCCGCGGCGAGACGCGCGGTCATGCCGATCGAAATCATCGCTTCTTCTATCTGTGCGATCAGCCCCATCTCACCACCAAACAGATGATCGACCCCGGCAATATCGAGCGCCACCCCATCGGGCGGCGCGATAGTGACGCGCGGCGACCAGGCGATGCAGCGCCGCGCGAGCCGCTGCAGGCAGTGGCGGTCCGCCGCCTCGTCCATCCCGGCAATGACGAGGTCGGGCTGCACGGCGCGCGCATCGGCCAGCGTCATGCCGGGAGTGAGACCCAGCGCCTGAGCTGCGGCGTCCACCGCCCCCAGCCGCAGTGCGCCCCGAACCTTGGAAACCAGCGCCCATGGCGACCCGGACGCCGCGTCACGCGGCCTCTCGTGATGCTCCGCTCGCTCGATCCGCAGCCGGTCGGTCGGCAGGAACGGGAACCACAGCGCCAGATAGCGGCGCTTCACGGAAGCGGCATTGGTCACGGTTCCACTCCAGTCGCCAGGAGCGGCCGCAAGGGCCGGACCGCTGGCGCAGCAAGGTTACATCGAAACAGGGCGATCCCGGCGCGTTGCCCGGCAAGGCGCGCGAAGGCGCGGCGGCCACCTGCCAGCGCGTCTGCGCCGCACTCGGCACAGGCCGGGCATCGATACGCAGCAGGAGAAGTGGCACGCCGGACTTCTCGGCAGCCAGGGCAAGGCGACGGCTGGCGGTCAGGTCAAGCTCGCGCATCGCGCCCCAGCCCTCGACGATTACCGCACCCAGCGCCGGGCTGCGCAGCGCATCGACGGCGGCGCGCAGCAGGGCCATGCGATCGGGCAGCACCGCCAACAGCCCCAGACCGGGCGCACCACCCAGTTCGGCCCAGCCATTGGCCTGAACACAGTCCGCCGGTCCCTGCGCGCGGCGCGCGCGCAGCCACATCGTCCCCCGATCCGTTCCGGCCATGCCAGTCGCCAGCGTCACGGCAAAACCCGCGGCGGCGGCCGCATCGCCGATTTCTGCGGCATAGATCTCATGCACACATCCACCTCTCAGTCCGCCCGCAAGAGCTGCATCCAGCGAACCGACCCCGCTGGGACAGCGCCGCCCTTCCGGTGGTTCGATTCGATGGTGGAGGCTGGGAACGATTCTCATATCGTTCTCTTTATGTTCTCATTGTCGATGAGATCAAGCAATCTTTATGTATCCTTCCCGTGGTCTGCCGTTCGAGATCATGCCTGATCCGTGAACGGTAGACTTGGGGCATAGCAGACATCCGATCACGCCAAGTGTCCAGGGCAGCTATCGCGGTATCTACGGCTATACCGAACAGGTGGCTTCCGGCCCGGATTGCCCCAGCAAAAGCCGCTCCCGCTCAGACAGCCAATATTGGAGATATGGCTCTGCCTCTCCCACCGCAAAAAGGCGGCAGCCGAAACGTGCCGTTTTGACTCATATCAATGAAACGACCTTTTATCTAACAACAATAGATAATATCTTTTGGAGATGGAGTCGAGACATGAGCAATGACAACAGCACGGCGGCGGACAAGCCGCGTTATGGTGCGCCGCTTTCTTCCCTGAGTGACAGTCAGATTGCGGCGATCCGCAGCCTGCCGGGCAATAAGGACGTCAAGCCGCCCGTAATTCAGGAGCGGCGCCCCGTCGGCAATTTCGTATCTGACGCCTATTGGGAAAAGGAGCGCGACACGATCTTTCGCAACAAGCCGATTTCGATCATCCCGTCATCGGCGTTGCCTGAGCCGGGGTCGGTGCTCGCGCATGACGGTTATGGCATCCCCTTGCTCCTTACGCGCGACAAGGCAGGGAAGGCCCATGTTTTTCTTAACGCCTGCACGCACAAGGGCGCGATGCTGGTCGAAGAGTGTGCAGTCAAGAAATGGAGCACGGTCAGCTGTCCCTTCCACGCGTGGACCTATGGCCTTGATGGCCGCCTGATTGGCGTGCCGCGCGAAGAAACACTGCTTGATTTCGACAAGAAATCGCGCCCACTGGTCGAGTTGCCGTCGCATGAATGTGGCGGCATCGTCTGGGCTATTCTCAACCCGAAAGCGGAGGCCGATTTTTCGTTGCTGTCCGATCAGGTGACCGAAGACCTTGAACATCTCGGCCTGACAACATGGGTGAAATATGGCTATCGCCGCTTTGAGATTGACGCCAATTGGAAGCTGGTAATGGAGCCGTTTCTTGAAGGCTATCACGTCCAGCGTCTGCACGTGAACTCAATCGGGCCGCAAGGTTTGGACTTCTTCGACGACATCGTGCCCAAGGTTGAACAATTCGGCCCGCACATTCGGCAGATTTCCGGGCGCGGGAAATTCACACCAGACATCCTCGAAAAGCCGGATGTCAACATCCGCAGCCATGTGACGATCGTCTATAACCTGTTCCCCAACACGGTCGTGATAACCAGCCCATATTATATCAGCGTGATGATTATGATGCCGACGGCGTCGGGCAAAACCAATGTCGATTATTATATGCTGACCGAGACTGCGCCCGACAATCCCAAGGCGGAAGAGCTTTATGCCAAATCCTTTGCCGTCATTCAGGACGTGTTTGGAAATGAGGACTTCAAGGCATCCGCAACCTGCCATCGGGGGTTGATGACGGGCGCAATTCCCGATGTGATCTACACCGGCATGGAAGAGGCAATCCCGCGCTTTTACGAGGGCATCGAAGATGTGATGGGCACAATGCTTGTCGCAGCTGAGTGAAGCGCGTGTGGCGGCCGTCAGTGCGATCTCTGGCGGCCGCTTTTGCTAGTCCTGGTGCTTTGAAAGGAAGCCGGAAAACACCTGGCTGCCGCCGACAGGGCGGGTTTCAAATGCGGCGAGCATCGCATCATGCTCAGCCTGCCATCCTTGTATGAGCGACAGGGCGGGGCTGTGATCGACCAGTGATTTTACGGCATCAGTTCCCGCTTTGGGGTGTCGGCAGATGTCTCGTGCCAAGGCGATCGCAGTTTTGAGCGTGTCTCCATCATCGGCAAGGCGATCAAACAGGCCGATGGCAAGACCTTCTTCTGCCGAGACTTCCCGGCCTGTCAACAATATGTCCTTGGCACGCGCGATGCCGACGAGACGGGGCAGGGACCATGTTGCGTTTGCGCTGCCATAGCCAATGGCCGTTACCTTAAGGCGTGTCCGGTCACAGGCGACGCGAAAATCGCAGGCAGCTGCAATCAGCGCGCCTGCGCCATGCGCAAGGCCGTTAAGTGCGGCAATAACCGGTAGAGGGTGTTGCGCGATTTGAAGCGGAATGGGATCACGGGCGATAAAGGCATCACGCATCTGCGTCGGGGAAAACGCGGCCATTTCACGAATGTCGAACCCCGCCGAAAAGGCGCGCGCTCCTGCGCCGGTGATGATGATGCAGCGCGCCTCACAATCTGCTGCCAGCGCATCGAGCAGGCGCGTCAGCTCTTGCGCCATGGGCAGGGTGATCGCGTTCATCGCCTCAGGGCGGTTGAGCGTGATGATGTGAATACCGCCGGGGAGATGGTGTGTTTCAAGCGCATCGTGCTCTGGCATGATATGTTCCTTGTTCAGAATGGCAGATGGCGGGCAAGGCCAGACACTCCGGCCAGCGCCCGGACAACATCGTTGAGGTGCGTGCATCCCTGTTCTTTGGCGAGGAGCTGGGGCACCATGTCGCGCAGGTCCAAAAGGCGCCCCCCCACCAGTCGACCGAGGTTGAGCACGGCTGCGGGGCAATCTCCATGCGGCAGCACGTGCGGGGTCGCCGTAAGATCAAGGATGCGGCCGTCTGCGCTTATTGTTGCCCGCACGCGGTATTCGTGAATGGCTTGTCGGCCGCCTTTGCGCCGTGCGCCTGAATCCTGAAAACCGCTTTGCGCGACGATATTTTCTTCCTCACGCCAGACGTCGATCCAGCGCGCGCGGCGCATGGTGGCGGCGGGCAAGCTGGGGAAGGGGTGCCACCCGTCGGGATCATCGGGATGGGTGAGATCTGGCACGGCTGCGGAATATTGCTCTTCCATCTTGGGAAAACCGTGCGCGTCGAGCGCGCTGCTGCCATCGCGCAGGCCAATGCAGATGCCGCGCATACTTCCGTTCCACCCGCTGATGTCGGCGCCGCGCACCACATTGCCCAACGCCTCGGAATAGCCATCCCACGCAAACCATGCCCAACTGGAGACAAGCGTTGCGCCCGCGAGATCATCCAGAAGCAGGTAAAGTCCAGCTTCGCGCTGTGATGGCTCAGGAAATATCTGACGAAGCTCGGCGCGCAGCTGCCCGCCGGCACGCAGCCCTTCCAGTCGCTGCAACAGCCCGGCGTCCGGGTCGCCCCGCAGCGTCAGAATTTGCCTTTGCAGGCTTGCACGACCTGTGATCTCATGGGCGTCCAGCACTGTGGCTGAGCCGTCTGTGTGCGTCATCACATCGCGCGACCGGGCGACAAATGCGGCGGGCTGATCGCGTCCATCGGGCCAGTGCGTGTCGATGCTGGTCGTTCGTCGGACTGACTGCGTGCGGCGGAGCGGGGCCGGGCCGCCCCCAACACGTGGCGGGGCAAGTGAGGCGGGCGGCAGATCATCCATCAGGCAGGCTCCGGTTCAAACGCGTGCCCGGTTGCCGATGTGCGAGCGGCATTGCCAGAGCATATTTCAATCTATACACTATAGATTATAAGTCCAGACACTATAGGAGAGATGCCCGTGCCATCGACAATTACGCTTTTGCACCCTGATAAGCTCTTCATTGGTGGCAAATGGATTTTACCCCGTTCCACCGCGCGGCTTCGCCTCGTCAACCCGGCGACCGAAGACCAGTTTTTTGAGGTTGCCGAAGCCGGTCCGCAAGATGTTGACGCCGCCGTGGCCGCCGCGCGCCGCGCGTTTGATGATGGTCCCTGGCCGCGTCTGTCCGCTTCGGCGCGAGCGGCAAAAATGCGTGAGCTTGGTGCCGCACTGGAGCGTCGCTGCGCGCGCCTTGATGCGGCTTGGACGGCGCAGGTGGGAACGCCTGTTTCCATGGCGCGCGGGTCTGGCATGGGGGCGTCGGCCTTGCTCGGCTATTATGCGGCACTCGCAGACACCACCGCTTTTGAAGATGTGCGCCCATCGGCTGGCTTTATGTCAAAGGTGGCGGTTGTCGTGAAAGAGCCGGTCGGCGTCGTCGCGGCGATCAACCCTTGGAATGGCCCGCTGATGGGCATGATGATGAAAGTCGCGCCAGCACTGGCGGCAGGATGCACGATCGTGATGAAGCCATCGCCTGAAACGCCGCTTGAAACCTTCATGCTTGCCGAAGCGGCCGAAGAGGTGGGACTGCCGGAAGGGGTGCTCAATCTGCTTCCGGCCGACCGCGAGGCATCTGACCTGCTCGTGCGACATCCGGGGATAGACAAGGTGGCGTTCACTGGCTCTACGTCGGTTGGCTTGCACGTGGCCTCGGTCTGCGCCGCGCGCATGGCGCGCTACACGATGGAGCTTGGCGGAAAATCTGCCGCGATCATTCTCGACGACTTTGATCCCGCGCAGACCGGGCCGATGTTGGCGCCGTTGGTGACGCAACTCTGTGGGCAGGCCTGCATCAATTACAGCCGAATTCTTGTCCCTCGATCACGCTATGCAGACCATGTTGAGAGTCTTGCGGCTGCGATGCGCTCCGTTTCGGTCGGTAACCCGCTTGAGGACGCGACGCAGATGGGGCCGCTTGCGATGAAGCGCCAGCTTGAGCGTGTGCAGGGCTATATTGCAAAGGGGGTTGCAGAGGGCGCGACGCTGGCCACGGGCGGCGGCACGCCAAAGGATCTCGACCGGGGCTATTTCATCGAACCCACGGTCTTTGCGGGTGCGACCAACGATATGGTGATTGCGCGTGAGGAAATCTTCGGGCCGGTTACTGCTGCCATTCCCTATGACAGTATTGAAGAGGCCATCGCGATTGCGAATGACAGCGAATTCGGCCTGTCAGGCGGTGTTTACACCAATGATACCGATCGCGCCTATGCGGTTGCGCGGCGCATCCGCACGGGTCACTTCACGCAGAATGGACGCGAGTTTGATCTCACCAACCCCTTTGGCGGCTTCAAGAAGTCTGGCTATGGGCGCGAAGGCGGACCGGAGGGGATGGACCCTTATGTCGAGATCAAGACGGTCTTCCTGCCGGAAGCGCCTTCTGCGCTGCGCTGAAGCCTCAGGGGTTTTGCGGAAAGGAGTGCTGGCCTTGGGGAAGTTCAACCCAGGGCCATTTGGTCGAGGTCCAGACGCTGACGCTTGGCACAAAGGCGCCTGGCTCATCCAGCGTCCCGGCCTTCACGATGACCATGCCGTTGTCATCTGCGAGCTCCGAGAAAATGGGCGACCCGCACGTGCCGCAAAAGCGCCGATGGACGGAATTGCCAGAGTGGGTGTCACGATCTTCATAGGTCGTAAGGGCCCCTTGTGTGGTGACCCCATCAGCTTTGACCATCAGGTTGACCGAGAAGGCGCTGCCTGACTGGCGCTGGCAGTTGCGGCAATGGCACTGGGCAACCACCACCGGCTTGCCTTCAATGCGGTAGCGCACGTGGCCGCAATTGCATCCACCTTCGATCATCGTTTGTTACCTCCGTAACGCAGCCGAAATCCGTCAAACAACAGGCGGATCGATTCCACGAAAAGCGCCTCATCATCGCCGGGGGCCTTGGCGAGCGCATCGGCGAGCAACGGGTATCGTGTCGCCTCGAACATCGGCATGGTCGGGTTGTGATAGGCTTCCGCCGCCGCCGCAAAGAGCGAGGCACCATATGTCAGTTTCTCGATGGATTCGAGAATGGCGGCGTGGGTATGGGGGGGATAGGGGCAGTCCCGCAATGTCGTTTCATAGGCACCGAGCATGAGGTTGCGCGGAAAGAAGCGCAGCATGAGCGGGGCCGCATGGCAATGGCGCAGGATCACCCGGCGGGTGGCGACGGCCAGCTCCACCGCGCGCTCTTCCCAGTCGGTCGTTTCATGAGACTGCTGCCCCACTTCGCGCAGCAGCGCGCGCGCCACGAGTTGCAGCAACTCGTCCTTGTCCTTGAAATGATAATAGAGCGACGGCGCGGTCACATTCATGACGCGCGCAACAGCCTGCACGCTCAGCCCGTCCAGACCTTCCCGATCAACAAGGTCGATAGCGGCGGTAATCGCCGCTTCTTTGGTAATCAGCGGCTTGAGCGGCCGTCCGGGTTTCGTGCGCGATTTGGTCCCTGTTGCCATTAGCGCGATGCTTTCCTGTTCATAGGCCAAGGCCGGCCTTGGCGATGATATTTCGCTGGATCTCGTTTGATCCCGCGTAAATTGAACCGGCCCGGTCATTCAAATATTTAAGCGGAGCGATTGCGGCCGCGCGGGAGCCATAAATCCTGCCGTCCGCATGAGCAATATGGTTCGGCCCGCCGCTCTTGCCCGCTTGCGGCTGAAAGGCTGCGCCATAAGGTCCGGCGGCCTCCAGTGCGAGTTCGGTGATGTGCTGGCTCAATTCGGTGCCGAGTATCTTCATGATTGAGCCGGAAAGTCCCGGCCTGCCGCCGCGCTCCGCCTGTGCCATGGCTTGAAACTCGTAGGTTTCGAGAATGTCGATGCGGATTTGAGCCGCCGACACGCGCTCGGCAAAGCCTTGCTCTTCCATGAGTGGGCGAAAACCCTCACGCGCCAGCTCACGCACCCGTTCAAGCCGCACCTGCAACTCTGGCGCATAGGCGCTTCCGCCGCGCTCAAATTCAAGGAGATATTTGGCGACCGTCCAGCCATCATCGATTTGGCCGACGACATGGTCCGCGGGAACGCGCACATTGTCGAAGAAGATCTGGTTTTGGATATGCTCGCCAGAGGTCATGATGATGGGGCTCACCATGATGCCGGGCAGGTCCATCGGGATAAGCAGGAAGGTGATGCCCTGTTGCGGTCGTCCTGCATTTCCGGTGCGGACGAGGCAAAATATCCAGTTCGCAACATTGGCGTGGGTGGTCCAGATCTTCGTGCCATTGCATATAAAGGCATCACCATCGCGCACGGCGCTCATCGAAAGCAGCGCAAGGTCAGAGCCCGCATGAGGCTCGGAATAGCCCTGACACCAGAAATGTGCGCCAGACAGCATTTTCGGCAGGAAAAACGCTTTCTGCTCTTCCGATCCATGCCCGATGAGTGCCGGCCCACACATATTGATGCCCATGGGGGACACAGGCGGCGCGCCTGCGCGAACCCGCTCCCGCGCGAATATGTAGCGTTGTGTTACGCTCCACTCCGCGCCGCCATATTGCTTGGGCCAGGCAGGTGCCGCCCAGCCACGTGCATGGAGTTTTTTCTGCCACGCCATCGACAGGTCGTGATCGCCATAAACACTGGTCATCCAGTGACCCGCCTCGCGGATGTCCGGCGTCAATTCAGCTTCCAGAAACGCGCGAACATCGTCGGCGAAGGCTTTATCTGCGTCTGTCCAATCAAGATCCATATGCGCAGTTGAGCACTGTCAGGGCTTTGCTGTCAATAATCTTATGCTATTTGATTATTGCCTTGACGCGGGGCTGGTTTTTGAAAAAATGGCGATGGAAGCGAAGTTGCGGAGAGGGGGAGTCTGGTGGATTTCGGCAAGGATTACAGCCTGACGATTGGCGGTGCTGCGGTAACGACAGCGACAACGGTCGATGTGATAAATCCTGCAACGGGGCTGGCTTTCGCCAAAGCGCCGCGCGCTGGAGCCGAGGAACTCGACTGCGCCGTGGAGGCCGCGAAACGCGCCTTTCCCGAATGGAAAAAGCTCGGCTGGGCGGCCCGCCGGGATGCGCTGATCGCGGCCGCTAGGGCGATCGAGCCCCATGCCGAAAATTTTGCCCGGCTGTTCGTGCAGGAGCAGGGGCGGCCTTATGACATGGCCAAGGGCGAGATTGATCTCGGCGCTCACTGGATCAAGGCTGTCGCCCGGCAAGATTTGGACGATGAAATCGTTGAAGACAGTGCGGCGCGCCGGGTTGTTGTGCGGCACGAACCTTTGGGCGTTATCGCCGCTATCGTGCCGTGGAACTTCCCTTTTCTTCTCGCAATCTGGAAGATTGCGCCCGCGCTGGTCGCGGGGAACACCATGGTTTTGAAGCCATCTCCGTTTACGCCGCTGTGCACGCTGAAGCTCGCCGAGCTGTGGCGCGACATCTTGCCGCCCGGCGTGTTCAATGTGGTGTCGGGCGGAGATGAACTTGGCCCCATGATGACCGCGCATCCCGGCTTTGCGAAGATCAGCTTCACCGGCTCGACGGCGACGGGCAAGCGCGTGATGGAAAGCGCGGCGCGGGATTTGAAGCGGATCACGCTTGAACTTGGCGGCAATGATGCCGCGATCATCATGCCCGATGTCGATGTCAGCAAAGTCGCCCAGCAGCTCTTTTTCGGCGCGTTCTACAACAGCGCGCAAATCTGCATCGCAACGAAGCGGATGTATATTCACGAGGATATTTATGATGAACTGCGCGACGCGCTTCATGCTCTGGCAAAAGCAAGCGTCGTAGGGGATGGCGCAGAGCAAGGCGTGATGTTCGGCCCGATCCAGAACAAGCCGCAGTTTGAACGCGTAAAAGCCTTGATAGACGGCGCGCGTGACCAGGGGCTTGTGCTGCTTGAGGGACGCAATGTTCCCGACAATGGCGGGTATTTCGTGCCCCTTACCCTTGTTGATAATCCACCCGAAACGGCCCCGGTGGTGACGCAGGAAGCCTTTGGTCCGGTGCTGCCGCTTCTGAAGTTTTCGGATGTCGATGATGTCATCGCGCGCGCGAACGCGAGCGAATATGGGCTGGCGGGTGCCGTCTGGTCGCGTGATGTGGATGCGGCTGTTGAGATTGCGAACCGGCTTGAAACAGGCACGGTCTGGATCAACGAAAATCTGCAAAATGGCCCGCATATTCCGTTTGCAGGGGCCAAGCAGTCCGGCTTTGGCGTTGAGAACGGGAAGGAAGGTCTGCGCGAATATACTTGGCCACGCACAGTGTTCATCCCCAAATCAGCAAAGGTGTAGGGCGGATGGATTTTGAGCTGAGCGAGGAACAGTCGCTCCTGAAGTCGACCTTGGCGCACTATCTGGCGCAGCAATATGACTTTGCAAAACGCACTGCTGCGTCTCGATCAGAGCCTGGATGCCGCGCCGACATATGGCAGGGGCTGGCCAGTGATCTGGGCCTGTTGGGCGTTGCTGTGCCGCTGGATGCGGGCGGGCTTGGCGGCGGGGCGGTCGAGCAGATGATCGTGATGGAAGAGGCGGGGCGAGCGTTGCTGCTTGAACCCCTTGCCGAAACACTCTTTCAGGGCGGCTGGCTGCTCCAGAAATGCGGTGCAGCAGGGCTTTTGCCCCTTATCATGTCTGGCTCCGTGCGGCTTGCGGTCGCCATCGGCGAACCTGATATGCGGTTTGACTATGAAGACATCGCTGCCGCCGCGACGCGCCATGGCGATGGCTGGCGGCTTTGCGGGCACAAGGCTGTTGTTATGGCCGCACCATGGGCAACACATTTTTTGATCGCGGCGCGCACAAGCGGGGCACGGGGCGATGCGCATGGGATTTCGCTGTTTCTGACGACACCGGAGGCCAACGGATTGACTTTACATCGCTACCAGACGCTCGATGAACGGCGCGCGGCGGATATGGAACTGAAGGATGTGTCTGTTGAGGCGGGCGCGCTCATCGGTGAAGAAGGCGAAGCACTCGCCTTGCTGGAGGAAATGCGTGATCGTGCGATTGCAGCGCAAGCCGCCGAAGCCACCGGGCTGCTTGATCGGCTGGTGCGCGACACGGTGGACTATGCCAGGCAACGCAAGCAATTTGGCCAGCCGATTGCAGCGTTTCAGGCGTTACAGCACCGGATTGTCGATATGCATATGCACGTCGAACTTGCCCGGTCGGCGGCCGTGCTCGCGAGCCTGAAACTGGATGCCCCTGCTACGGAGCGCGCATTGGCGTCGTCCGCTGCAAAAGTCACCATTGCCAAGGCGTGCCGCTTTGTGGGGCAGAATTCGGTGCAGCTCCATGGTGGCATGGGCATGACCGATGATTTGCCCATCGGCCATTATTTCAAGCGCGCGACTGTCATCGAAACCGAATTTGGCGGCGAGGGGTGGCACCTTGCGCGCCATGTCCGCCTTTCTCGGCAGCTGCCCGTTTAGGCGTCAAACACCCAGCGCCGCAGCCCGCCTTCTGCTGCGGGCAATATTGTGCCGCGCGATCCGATCGGGCTGGCTTCGGCCGATGTCAGGCGGGCGAGCGCCTCAAGATCATCGCCCGGCACCTGCGCAAGCGTCCGCGTGCCCATCGGAGTGAGAGCGACGACCACACCCGCCCGCAAACCGCCGTCGCGCTTGTAGAAGGCGGTGAACGTCTCAATCCGCGCATCACCCAGATAGTCGCGGTCAAGCGTGGGCACCGGATCGCGCGCGGCATCGGCTTCGGCCTGATAGTCGAAGCTTTTGGGGAAGGAGGCCGCCGCCAGGGGCTTTGCGCTTATGACGATGCTGTGATTGTGCGTGGCATAGCCACCATTGGCGAAAAGCAGGCCAGTGCCGCGTGTGTCGCGTAGGCGCTCAACCATGCTTGCAATGGCGTGGCTCATATAATTGCCGATCGGGCCGCCGCCAAAGGTCAACCCTCCAAAAACTGTCGCGGGTTTCGTGGCTGGCCAGTCGATGACGCGACGTGCAAGCTTGGGGATGCAGGGAAAGCAGCTGTAAAGCTCAACGCAATCAAGGTCGCCGGGGGCAATGGCATTGAGTGTGAGCGCCTGCTGGATCGACACTTGCATACTGGTGCTGCGATCATAGCGGTCGCGCTGCATCGGGCTGTTCGTTTCATGCGCCGCCGCGCCGTTCCCAACATAGATCCAGTGCGCCTCAGCAATCCCACGGCGGCGCGCCTCGCCAACGCTGGTGACGATGAAGCCGGCGCCTTGATTGACAGATGCGTTGGCGACCATCAGCTTGTTATAGGGAAAGGCGATCGGCCGGTTCGTTTCCGACGGCGTTGTGATGTCGTCGGGCGAAACGGGGCGTCTGATCCACGCATTTTCATTTTCCGCCGCGACCTGCGAGAAGCGCGACCAGATTTCGCCGCTTTCATTCTGGGATTCAGCAAAGGATTGCCCAAGCGCTACCCGCATCGCATTTTCATAGAGCGGATAAACGTCCACCGGCGCAACAAGCCCGTAGCTTTGAGCATAGCTCGGTTCACGGCGTTGGGCAGCCTCTCGCGTTGCATCCATCTTGCGGCCGGGCTCGGCCTTGGCGGCGCGTGCGGCGGCCGTCCGCAGCGCCTCTGCCCCGCACACAAGCGCTATAGATATTTCACCCGCACCGATGCGGTTGGCGGCATCGTTGAGCAGCATGACCGGACTGTCGCCATTGGGGCCTTCGGTTTCAAAGGCGATTTTTGGTGTTGCACCGACTATCTGCGCAACCTGCCCGCTCGCATCTCCAAGCCCGCGGAAAGAGATTTGCTGCACGACGCCAACATAGTCGGCGTCGCCAAGCAACGCTGCGCCAGCATCAGCCTCGGCGCGCTGGAGCGCCGCTGCCATGAGTTGCAGCGGGTTCAATCCCGCTTCGGGAGTTTCTGGGCGATCATTGATCTGGCCAACGCCAACGATAATTGGTGTGCGATCGGGCAGGGTGTTCATCGTGGCTAGCTCGCTTTCCAGACGGGCGCGCGTTTCTGGGCGAAAGCGAGTGGCCCTTCGCGTGCGTCTTCAGAGGTCATCACGACTTTTGCTTCTCGGCGATTGGCCTCCCAAAACGCCTCGTCGCTGTCGATCCGGCCGTCGTGAATACCACGCGCGATGCGCTTGCTGCCCTGCACTGAAAGCGGCGCGTTGGCTGCGATCTTTTCGGCAAGCTCAACCGCTGAGTCCATCAACTGTGCCAGCGGGACGACGCGGTTTACAAAGCCCAGTTCCAGCGCGCGGGCGGCAGAGAAGGGTTCCCCTACCAGCAGCACTTCCATGGCCAGTTTCTGCGGCAGTTGCTGGACAATACGAAACGCGCCGCCCGCCGCTGCGAACAAGCCTCGCTTGACTTCGGGAAGGCCGAACTGTGCATGGTCCGCAGCGACCACAAGGTCTGCATAAAGGGCAAGCTCCGTGCCACCGCCAAGCGCAAAGCCGTTCACAGCGGCGATAACGGGCTTGCTGATGGGGTGGCTGACGACGCCTGCAAAGCCCCATTTGCGCTGCGCCTTGTCTTCCGGTTCAAGCCGCTCCCCGCGTGATAGTGCTTTAAGGTCCGCACCGGCGCAAAATGACTGGTCGCCCGTGCCGGTGAGGATCACTACGCGGATTTCGGCGTCCTGCTCGGCGCGTTCCAGCGCTTCGCCAAGGCCGACATGGACGGCCGCGTTCACCGCATTGCGCGCTTCGGGCCGATTGATCGTTGCAATCAGAATATGGCCGCGTTTTTCGACCAATACAGCGGGGGGTGTCTCACTCATTTTCCAGACCTTTCGCTTTGGCAAGCGCCGCCATGACGTGCTCGCTTACGGGTTCAAGCACGTTGCGGCTGACAAGATTGTTGATGGCGGATGATGAAAGGCCAAGCCAGTCGGTCATCACCTCTGCCGTATGTTCACCCATTAATGGGGCAGGGCGACAGTCCGGCGTGGCAATGGCTGCGGAGCGGACGTGCATGGCTTCGCTGTGATAGGGTTCAGGCAAATGTGGATGCTGTTCCACACGGAAGATGCCGCGCTCTCTATAATAGCCATAATCGGGCTGTTCGGCGACGCGTAACATTCTGGCAGCGGGGATGCTGGCGGCCTGGAGCCGCGCGGCCGCTTGATCTGCATCCTGATTAGCCAGCCAGTCACGCACATGACCGTCTATTTCTGCCCGTCGCGCGGTTCTTGCGGCACGATCAAGCGTTGCGTCCAGATGTGGGATCATGCCGCACAAAGCCTTCCAATCCGCATCATTGCGGACGGTGACGACGCACCATTGGTCGTCCCCCATTGTTGGAAATACGCCCCATGGGGCATCCGGCGGGTCATCGACATGATCGAGGCCAGCGGCGCGCGCGGCGATTTGCGCGGCCTGGTGGCCCAGTGCGATTTCAAGCTGCGCGGTTGAAACAAGCCCGCCCGTGCAACTTCGCTGCCGATCAACCAGAAGGGCAAGAACGCCGATTACACCGAGCCGGGCGGCAACATGGTCGGGATAGATGGTGAGCGAGTCGCTATGTCCATCTGCATCGCCCGCATAGCACCATTGCCCGGAAAGCCCGCTGGCAGCCCGCACAAGCGGGCCATAGCCCATGCGCTTTGCCCAGGGGCCGGTGCTTCCAAAGGCCGAGCTTTCAACCATGATGATGTCGGGCCTGATCTGTTTTAGCCGGGCATAGCCAAGGCCGAGCGAGTCCATGGTGCCCGGCTTGAAATTGGTCAGCACCACATCTGCCTGTCGCACCATTTGCTCGAACAGCGCCTTGCCTTCGGGGTCGCGCAGATTGAGGCCAAGGCTGCGCTTGTTGCGATGCCCGGCGGCAAGGCTGACAGCCATACCCGTCGCCAGATCGGTCTGACGTGTTCCATCAGGAAAGGCGCGAGATTCCAGCTTGATGACATCCGCACCATTATCGGCAAGGAGGCGGCTTTGCTCTCCGCCAACGACGATTACGCCAAGATCAAGCACCTTGATTCCATCAAGCGGGCGGTTGAGCCGGGCATGGTCTGGTTCTGGCAAAGGAGGGTGGTCGGCAAGAGGCGCTGGTCCCATGCGCACGCCATCAATTTCCATAAGGCCATTGGGAAGCAGAACGGTTTTTCCACTCCCCAGCGCGTATTTGTGAAAGACGCCGCGCTCAGTCACGTGCGGACATTCAACCGCTTCGTCGCGTGTCAGCATGGCGGAGAGCGGCACGCCGTGTCGCATGGCGCCTGCTTCCAGCTCGGCCCGCGTCTGCGTCTCGAAAAAACGCCCGATTGCGGGGTAGAGCGTCGGTGTTTTAAGCCGCACGGCCATCTTCGAGAGGTCGGGCGAGGCGAATTCATCCGGGCGGCCCATCCACTCGAACAGCCCCTGCCATTGACGCGCGGCGCCGATGTAGATGCGCACAAGGCCATCGACGCATCGGAAGATGGGATAGAGGATGCCCTTTACGGGCCGGTCGGGCGATAAAAGGCGTGCGGCCCGCCCCATGGTCGCGCTTCCGCTGATGCCATAGCCGGGGTCAAGCGCCTGCATTGCCGCATCGAGAACCGAAAAGTCGATAAGGTCGATTTTGCCGGTGCGCTGGCGGTTCACCAGTGCGAGCAGAAGGACATAGGCAAGTTGAGCTGCTGCACACTGAATTGCGAGATTTCCGGGCGGCAGAAGCGGCGCGCGACCGCGAATACCGGAGCGGGAGAGTTCGGCCGACAAGGCGTGGAAAACAGGGTCGGTCGCTTCCCAGTGGAAGAAACTGTTGCCCTCACCAAAATTGCTGCACAGCGCGATGATCGCGGCGGGAAAATCCGCCCGCAGCTTCTCCGCTGCCCAGTCGCCATGGCGGCCAAGCCCGTGGCTTCGATCCACAAGGATGATGTCTGCCGAGGCCATCATATCGCGAAGGCTGTTCTGGTGGCTCAGGTCATCCGGGTCGGTCATGAGCCAGCGTTTCCCGGCATGGGCGGCCACCACATCAAAATCGTCCCGTGCGGTGAGCGACAATGCATCGAGCGAGGCTGGACCGTCGGGGCCGACGACGTGGAGAACGTCTGCGCCAAGTTCGGCCAACTGGCGCGTGGCAGAACCTATTGGGCCATCGACAATCTCCACGATGTGCAGCCCGGCCAATGGATAGCGTCGCTCAGTCATTGATCGTTCTTCCCTGCACCAGCCTCTCGCCCCTTCTCGCGCACGCTTCGAACCTCGCGCGGGTTTGTGATTTATCTATAGGTGTTCGATAATGTATTTGCCAGATGGTTCAAGGGGGAATCGCCCCATGGCGATCAGGTTAGCAAGGCATCCAGTGTTCCCAGGTCGATAATCGCCGCTGCCGCGCGTTCGGCGTTGCGGATGCACATTGGTTCGGGCTGAAGTTCCGCCGGGCAGAGCGCGAAGAGGAACATCCACGCGGCATGGCGAACATAATCTCGCCACGCCGCCTCAAAGTCTGGAGCTTGAACGCCCAGCCCTTCGAGTTGTTTCAGATAGCGGGCGAGTTGCTCATGCTGGCAGGCCCGCCGCTGTTCAACGGTCTGGGAGCTGATGATCGCATAGCTCACATCCCATGCCCAATGGCCCTGCATGATCGTCGCCCAATCAAGCAGGCCGGGTGCGCCGTTTGTATCGTAGAATTGGTTGCCGACATGGGGGTCGCCATGCACCACGCAAATCGGGTTGGCGGCATCATCACGCACCAGTTGGTGGATTGCGGCACCAATCCTGCCCTTGTCGCGCAGAGCGTCAGGAATGGCATCAAAGCGCGGTCGGCCTGTCGCATAGTCCCAAAAGCCCATGAACTGGCCGGTCACGTTGTTGCTATGGATGACGCCGCCGGGCTTCAGCCATTCCCACTGGTTGAGTGAAGGGGACCGCCAGTGCGCGGCGTGAAGCCGAGCCAGCATGGCAAGTATCGCATCCATTCTGTCTGGCGGCACGGGTGTGTCCTGATTGCCAAACGTTACGGGGCGAAGATTCAAGTCTTCGTATATGACGATGCCGCTTGCCTGATCGGGGGCGATTTCCGTGCCGTAGGGCTTGGGAATGTTGAGCGTCAGCGACGGCGCAAGATCACGGAAGAAGAAGGCTTCTATCGTGCTGTGGGCGGCCTGTTCGGCAAGCTGGGTTTCCAGCCCGCATTTGAGCCAGAGTGAGGCGGGCAGGGCATGGGCTTGCCCGGCGTCGTTATAGCCGAGGAAATATTCCACCTTGGTTGCGGTGCCGCTGATGATTGTTCCACGATCAAGCCGCGTCACCTGCGTTCCGGGGAAATTCCGCGCGAGGCACTGGCCGAACCAGTCGCGGTCTATGGCGTCGATGGAGGCGGGAAATCCGGTCATGCCATCAACCCCAGTTCACGGCGCATCTGTGGTGAGACCCGGCGCTCAATGTCTCAATGTCTGTCCAGCCAAGAGAGTAGCTTTCCTGCCAGCCTGCGCCCTTGCCGGGGGCTGGGATGCGGCGCCTCCGGTCGGCATCGCAAATGCTGTCTGACATGATGGCCTCTCCTTGTTGTCTAATGACTATAGATTTATCTTGACGCCCGCCGGAATCAATATCTATGCTCCATAAATGAACACGCGAGGCATCAAGCCCGGTGTCGTAGCTGGAGAGGGAGGGGCCTTTATGCGCAAGGCATCTTATCAGACGATTTTGCGGACGACTGTTGCAGGGTGCTGCTTGATGCTCGCGGCGGGCCTGCCAGGCCATGCCTATGCTGAAGCCGTTGATGTGGTGGAAGCGGCGGCCGGTGATGGTGACATCGTGGTGACAGCGCAGCGGCGCGAAGAAAAAGCGAAGGATGTTCCGATTACGCTGACGACGATCACGTCGGACGTTCTCGGCAATGGCGACGTCCAGCAGTTGAGCGACATTTCAAAGCTCACGCCCGCGCTGCGCTTCGATAATTATGGCGGCTTTGCGCAGCCCACAATTCGCGGCGTCGGCACGGCGGTGTCGGCCTCTGGCGCGGGCTCAAATGTTGGCATCTATATCGATGGCTTCTATGCGCCCAACCCGCTCTCTGCGGACTTCCAGTTGCTAAGCGTTGAGAGCGTAACGGTTCTCAAAGGGCCGCAGGGCACGCTGTTCGGACGCAACTCGACGGGCGGCGCCATTCAAGTAACGACCAGCAAGCCGAGCCAGGATGCGCGCGGCGTGGCTGAAGTCTCTTATGGTCGCTTCAACGCGCAAAAATATCAACTCTATGCGACCGGCGGCCTGACGGATACCGTCGCGGTCGACATTGCAGCGCTGTATCGCAAGGGAAATGGCTTCGTCCGCAACACAGTTACAGGCAGCAAGAAAGATGCAGCCTATGATGCATGGTCGGTTCGTGCCGGGGTGAAGGTGGATTTGTCGGACAACGCATCGATCCTGTTCCGCTACACCCATGCCGACACGCAGGATCCGACGTCACTCGTTGCCAATTCCTACATTGAAAACGGCGTCACGCAGAGTGTTGGTGCCATCATTCCCGGTGCTGTGACGGCGACGAAATATAACGAAGTCTCAAATACGAGCCGGACATATTTTGACTCGCTGGTAAACGCCTATCAGTTGACGGGCGAGTTTGATTTGGGGTTCGCCTCGCTGACCTCCTACACCCAATATCGTGACGAAAGCTCGCAGTCCTTCCTCGATCTCGACGGATCGAGCATCCCGGTATTTGACGTCGATTTCTACATCACGGACAAGATATTCACGCAGGAGCTGCTGCTTGCCTCGCAGGGTGATGGTCCGCTGCAATGGACCGTTGGTGGCTTCTATTTCTCTGACAAAAACCGCTTCCAGCACCTGAATGGCTATGTTTCGGGAGGGCCCGGCGGCCTCATTTCCAAGTCGCAGACCGACACCAGCTCGGTCGCCGCCTTTGCAGATCTTACTTATGCGCTGACGCCGGAGCTGTTTTTGACCGGTGGCCTTCGCTACAGTCACGACGCGGTCAAGAATGGCGGATTCTTCCTTGGGCCGCTTGCTGGCGGCGGCGGCTTTGTGCCGATTCCTGCGATTTCGGATGATCGTGTTACACCGCGCGCGGTTCTGCGCTACAAGCCGTCAGACGCATCGAGCCTCTATGTCTCCTATTCTGGCGGGCACAAGGCGGCCATTCTCAACCCGAATGGCTTTGCAACGACGCCGGTCAAGGCTGAGAAGATTGAGGCGTTCGAGGTCGGCTATAAATACAGCGCACGCGGGCTGAGCCTCGACCTTTCAGCCTATCATTATAATTACACCAACCTTCAGGTGGCGAGTTACAACGGCACACAGTCGCTGATTAACAATGCCGCCAACTCACGCGTGAACGGCGTTGAAGGGCAATTGGCGTATAAGGTGTCAGACGCGTTCAGCTTCAATATGGGTGCGGCCTATACCGACGCCAAATATAAGAGCTTCCCCGGTTCACCCGCCTTCTTCCAGTGTCTGGTTCCGGCGTGCGGGGCGGGCTTCGGCCTTTTCCCGACGACCAGCATTGATGCCAGTGGCTTCCGCATGGCGCGCTCGCCCAAGTTTACGGGCAATGTCGGTGCACGCTATGAGGCCGATCTTGCGGGCGGCAAGCTGGGCCTGTCGGGCAATCTTTCTTACACATCGAAGGCCTATTTCGATAGTTCGCAGCAGTTCTTCCAGAAGGGTTATGAGCTGCTCAGTCTGCGCGCTGAGTGGACCGATCCGAGCGAGCGTTACACGCTGGCGGTCTATGGCGATAATCTGACCAACTCGAAATATTACAACCAGATCCTGCCTGGCCAGTTCGCTATCCAGACTGTGTGGGGTTCGCCCACCACCTGGGGCGTATCGGCCCGCGCGAAATTCTGATCGCATCTCCCGGATCAGAAGAAGGGAAGGGGCTCCGCCGAAAGGCGGGGCCCTCTTTTTTGTCTGGAGCGCGGTTTGGATTCAATCAAAACCGCGCTCCAGATCATTGATTATCCGTGATTTCCGAGCCGTTCGTTGTCTCCGTCTCACTCGAAATCACTCTATCGCAAGATAATGTCGGCGGCGCGCCAGGCCATGGCCATGGTCGGACCGTTGGTGTTGCCTGAAGGGATGATGGGCATGATGGATGTATCCATGACCCGCAGCCCCTCTACGCCGCGCACGCGCAGTTCCGGGTCCACCACCGAAGCCGCGTCACTCCCCATTCGGCAAGATCCGACCGCGTGGTAACCGCAGGTGCCGAACTTGTCATAAGCGGCAATAATCTCGTCATCGGTCTGATAGGCAGGGCCGGGCGATGTTTCCTCGGCGATGAGGCTCGCCAGCGGCTCGGTCGCCAGATAGCGCCGCACCGCATGAACAAGGTCGACCATCTTCTTGCGATCATGCGCGGTGGCATGGTGATTGGCGGATATGGAGGCGGGGGCTTCTGGCGCGCGGGTCTCGATATGGATGCTGCCCTTTGAATCCGGGCGCAGCGTGTAAAGCGTAACGTGCATCCCCGGTACGGTTTCAACCTGTGTGCGATCATCCATGTTGAAGCTGAATGGGGCCACGAGAATCTGGGCATCTGGCCTGTTCAAGCTAGGGTCAGTCTTGAGCCAGCCGACAATCTCATAGGATGCGGCAGACATCAGCCCATCCACGCCAAGATAGTATTTGATACCATTCCAGATCGCCCGCCAGCCGGAATATTGTCGGTTATGCGATATGTCTGCCTTGAGGCGCGCCTGAAGCAGCATCGCACGATGCTCGATCAGATTTTCGCCGACCTGAGGGTTGGCGTGGACCATGGCAATGCCGAGCGGCTCCAGCAGGGCCGGATCGCCAATGCCGGATCTCTCAAGGATGGCGGGGCTGGCAAGGGCGCCTGCGCACAAGATGATTTCGCGGCCCATATGCGTTTCGGTGGCGCCATTGCGATGCACCAGAACGCCCGTCGCGCGCTTGCCGTCAAATACGACTCGATCGACCGTTGCGCCGGTCAGAACGGTCAGATTGGGGCGCGCCATTGCGGGCTTCAGAAAAGCGATGGCAGCGCTTTGGCGCTTGCGCTTATAGACGGTGCGGGGCGCGTAGCCGATGGAGACGGCGTCATCGGGCTCATTCATATCTCGCTTGGTCGCCCAACCCAGTGCATTGCCTGCTGCAATCTGCGCTTCGCTCAGCCGGTCTCGCAGCGTTGGCAGAGTGATTTTCATCGGACCATCCGCCCCGCGCGTTTCGGCCCCGCCCAGCTCATGGTTTTCAAGCGCCTTATATGCTTGGCCAATATGGTCCCAATTCCAGTCATCGCTCGAAAGTTCGGCAATGCCGTCAAAATCGGCCGGCATCCCGCGCACATACATCATGCCATTGATGGAAGTGGAGCCGCCCAGAACACGTCCGCGCGCCCAATATTCACTCTTGTTGCCGGTCGAGGCTTCGGGCTTGCTCTCGTGCGCCCAGATATGGCCGGGGTCCGCCATCACCTTGGCTATTCCTTTGGGCATATGAATGAGCGGGTGGCTATCCCTTGGGCCGGCCTCAAGCAGCAAGACGTTATTGGCTGGGTTCTCGGACAATCGGTAGGCAAGCACGCATCCAGCAGCCCCCGACCCGACGATAATGAAATCGTAGCTGGACATATATCCTCTCCCCCGGCCTTGTCGATTAAATCTAATTGACATAGATAAAGCGGCAAATCAACAGATCAGCAAGCACGGGAGGGGTTATGGTGCACATCCGTTTCGAGCAGCCCGACGGCAGTTCGCAAGACATTGACGCGACCGTTGGGGAAAGCCTGATGGCGAGCGCCAAGGCGCAAGGGGTGGAAGGCATCCTTGCTGAGTGCGGCGGCTCGATGGTGTGCGGCACCTGCCATGTTTATGTGAAGGAGCCGTGGTTCTCGCAACTGGCCGCGCCGTCCGCGATGGAGGCCGATATGCTCGACTGCGGCCTGCAACAGCAGCCAAATTCGCGCCTATCTTGCCAGATTATCGTGGCACCTGACATGGACGGTATGGAAATCGCCGTGCCGCAATCGCAACGCTAATATCTATTGATAGTAGATTATGCCTGTGATAGCGAACGGGCATAATTATCAAGGAGAGGATTCGGCCATGAACGCCCCTGTTCTGCAAACGCCTTCGGGCAAACCCCTTATCCAGACGATCGAAATGCTGAGCGACGGCCAGAAGGCCGCGATGCGCCGAATTGCGCGCCATGACGAAGCGACGGTGCCGCAGATCGAGGCGACGCGACCGGCGGCGATTTTTACCTCGCAAGAGCGGTATGACCTTGAGCAGGCCAATGTGTTCCGCAAGCGCGCGATCCCGCTCACCATTTCCGCGCTGGTGGCCGAGCCGGGCACGGCAATGGGGCATGAGAGCACTGGGGTGTCGCTCATCATTTCGCGTGACAGGGATGGTCAGGTTCACGTGTTCCTCAATGCTTGCCAGCACAAGGGTGCCAAGCTGCTCGAAACCTGCGAGCCGGTGAAAACGGGGCGGATGACTTGCCCCTATCACGCATGGACCTTTGGCGTGGATGGCAAGCTGATTGGCGTTGCCCGCCCGGAAACGTTCATCAATCTGGATAAGTCGAAGCGCAATCTGGCTGAGCTGCCGAGCCGTGAGCAGGGCGGGATCATCTGGGTAATGCTCGACCGCACGGTCGAGCCGGACTTTTCATCGCTCGTGCCGGAGCTTGGCGAAGATCTGGATGCGCTGGAGATTGGATCGGCCCATGTGTATGGCCGCAAGACCTTTGACGTGCAGGCCAATTGGAAGCTGGTTCTGGAGCCTTTCCTGGAAGGCTATCACGTCCAGCGTCTCCACGCGACGACGGTTGGGCCGCTCTACGCCGATGTTCCCAATGTGGTAGACAAGCTGGGGCCGACCATCCGGCAGATTTCGGGCAAGGTGAATTTTGCGCCCGAAGACCTCGACCTGCCGGGAGAAAATATCCACAAGACCGTGACCACGGTTTACAATATTTTTCCCAATTGCGTCGTCATCACCAGCCCTTGGTATATCAGCGTGATGTTCCTTCATGCACGCGCGCCTGACCGAACGATGGTGGACTATCATATGCTCACCCGTGCCGCGCCGGACAATCCCAAGGGCGAGGCGCTCTACAAAAAGTCCTATGAGATGATCCTCGATGTGTTCGGCAACGAAGATTATCGCGCCGCCACGATCAGCCATGCCGGGCTCGCTTCAGGCGCGCTGGATACGGTGGTTTATTCGGGCCTCGAAGCGACTGTGCCGACTTATTATGATGTTCTGGAATCCTACCTGCCGCGCTGAATGACGGACAGGAACGACGAGGCAGGGAGGAATTGCGGGTGTTGACGATCAACAGCGCGTTGCGATGGTGGTCCAAAAACAGGAGCGACGTTGTTGCCCTGTCGCTTGGCGGAGATGAGTTGACCTATGGGGCGTGGCTGCCCTGGATTGATCGGGTTGCGGCACGACTTGAGCAGCTTGGCGTGCGTCCGGGCGACCGGATCAATGCCTGCGCAGCCAACAGCCTTGAATATTGCACGCTCGCAATGGCGGCGATGCGGGCAGGCGTCATTATCGCGCCGCTCAACATTCGCTTCACGGCGCATGAACTCGCCGAAATTGTTGAGGATCATGGCTCGCGCCTCATCTTCTGCGACGAGGCGCAGCACGACAAGTTCACGCAACTCGGCGTGGCGGTTCATGCCATGGCTGAAGTCGCAGCCCTGCGAGATGGCAGCGTTGCGTTTCCAGCGCACGATCCTGATCCTGATGCCTGTGTTATCATCATTTCGACGAGCGGATCGACGGCCAAGCCCAAGGGCGTCATGTATTCACACAGGACGATGCTGTCCTACATCACGGCGAATTCGGTTGAAGACGGCGCGCTGCGCGATGGAGGAGGGGTGATTGTTGTCGCGCCGCTGGCCACGTCTGCGGGTATGGTGCAGTTGGTGCATTATGCGGTTCTTGGCTGCACGCTCTATTTTGAGCCGGCGTTCGACGCGCAGCGTTTCCTCAACATTCTGGTTGATCGGAAGATCGTCAGCTTTGGTGGCGCGCCCGCTTTTTTTGAACGCATCGCAGCACTGCCATCCTTTGCCGATGCCGACCTTTCCGCACTCAAGATGGTATCGGTGGGCGGTGCCCGCGTAACAAAGCCGCTGTTCGACGCGTGGGCCGCGAAGGGCAAGTTCATCCGGCAGGTCTATGGCCAGACCGAGGCTGGCGGGAATTCAACTGTCATGCCCGCCGCCCTTGCCGAGGCGCATCCCGAAAAGTGCGGGTGGGGCGGCATCTTCACCGAACACAAGATCATCGATGCCGATGGAAATGAGCTGCCCTCCAATTGCGAGGGGCAGATCCTTATTCGCGGGCCCGCAGTGATGCTTGGTTATTGGAACAACCCGCAGGCCACGGCGGAAACATTGCGCGATGGCTGGCTTTATACCGGCGACATCGGGACGATTGATGAAAATGGCCTCATCACCTTTGTGGACCGGCTGAAGGACATCATCATTTCGGGCGGGCTCAATATTTCAGCGGCCGAGGTGGAGCGGGCCGTGATGGAATATCCTGGTGTCGCGGAATGTGCGGTGATTGCCGCCAAGGATGACCGCTTTCAAGAGACCCCGCTGGCCATCGTTCACGCACCAGATGGTCTTGATGTTGCGGCGTTGATTAAGCACTGCAACGAACGCCTCGCCGACTTCAAGGTGCCGCGCTACGTTGCGGTCCACGCCGAGCCGCTGCCGCGCCTTGCGACGCAGAAAATCTCGAAGCCCGCGCTGCGCGAGCAATATGCGCAAGCGCACCTCACCCTTCCCAAAGTGCGCTGATAATCTGGAGAGAATGATGGCTGGCCTTGCTCCCAACATCCCGCCGCACGTGAAGCCTGAACAGGTTTTCGCTTTCGACATTTATGCCGATCCGCGCATTGGAGACGATGTGCAGGGCACCTATTCTGCGGTGCTCAAGGAGGCGCCCGACATTTTCTGGTCGCCGCTCAATGGTGGCCATTGGATGGTGCAGCGGCATGACTTGATCGCGGAGATCGTAAAGAACCCGCAGGTGTTTTCTGCACGCGAAATGCAGATACCGCGCGTTGAAAACCCGCCCTTCATGATTCCGCTCAGCCTCGATCCCCCAGAAAATGTGCCTTATCGCCACGTTTTGATGCCCAAATTTTCGCCACGCGCCGTGGCGGACATGGAGCCCAAGATGCGGGCAATGGCGGCCGAGATTGTCGACGAGGTTTTGGCGAACGGCGCGTGCGATTTTGTGGCGGACGTGTCGGCCCGCTTCCCGGTTTCGGTCTTCATGGAAGTCATGGGTCTGCCGCTCGATAAGTTGCGGGAATTCCGTCACATCGCCGACACCTATTTCAATGCGCGCACCAATGAGGAGATTCAGCGCATATCGCAGCAGATTTTCGCCATATTCAATGAGTTGATTGCCTATCGCCGCGAAACGCCGGGCGATGACCTCATCACCCATTTCCTCACCGTGGATGTTGAAGGGCGCAAGCTCTCGCAAGATGAAATTCTGGCGATGTGCTTCGTGCTGTTTTTGGGCGGCATGGATACGGTGACGAACGTAACCGGCTTCACCTTCCAGCATTTGGCGAATGATCCCGAATTGCAAGCGCGGCTTGCGCAAGACCCGTCGCGGCTTGTGGAGTTTGCCGAGGAAGGGTTGAGGATGTTCGGCGTCATCGGGACACCGCGGCTGGTGGTGCAGGATTATGAGGCCCATGGCGTTTCTTTCCGCAAGGGCGAGATGGTGCTGTCTGCCTTGTGGCAAAGTGGGCGCGACGATGAGAAGATTGCCGACCCGGATCGGTTTGACATCGACCGCAAGGACAAGCCGCACCTCAACTTTTCAACCGGGCCGCATATGTGCCTTGGCCATGCGCTCGCGCGTGCCGAGATGCGTATCCTTGCTGATGAATGGTTGAAGCGGATTCCGTCTTTTCGACCCAAAGCAGGAGCGAAACACGGCTTTCGTATTGGCACCGTGATCGCGCTGGAATCCTTGCCGATTGAATGGGAAGTTGCTTGATGGTGCAGATGGTAACGGGGCAATTGGGTGCGGAAGGCCCCTATTGGGACGGGCTTGCCGAAGGGCGGCTTGTCCTTCAGCAATGCAAAAGGTGCGGCAAGTGGAACTGGCCAGCGGTCTGGCGTTGTGGTGATTGCGGCTCATGGGAACATCACTGGGTTGAACAGCCGCTCACCGGCACGATCTTTTCATGGACCCGCACCCATCATCGTTTTGGCGGAACGGAAGGGCTGGAACTGCCATTCACGACCGTTCTGGTTACGCTGGAAACAGTGCCCGTGCGCCTGCAAGGGCTTGTTGAAGGCGCTGAAGAGGGCATCAGAATCGGAGCAAAAGTTCTTGGCCGCATCGCATCCACGCCCTTTGGAGATGCCAATATTCCGTCCATTCGCTGGAGCCTTGCATGACCACTTCGCTTTCTGGAAAGACAGCCATCGCAGGGGTGGGCTATCGGCAATATAAGCGCGGCACGGCGCCTTGGCCTGAGCGGGGCGTGCTGGTGCGCGCCATTGTGGATGCTTGCGAAGATGCAGGCCTTGATCCGGCCGATGTCGATGGCTTCGTTTCCTATGGGGATGATAAGAACGAGCCTGTTCGGCTCATGCCCGATCTGGGGACGAAGGAACTCAATTGGTCAACGCAGGTCTGGGGCGGCGGCGGCGGCGGTATCGCGGCCACCTTTGGCATCGCTGCAAGCGCGATCCTTACCGGGCAGGCCAAGGCGGTGGTGATCTTCCGTGCGCTGGCGGAAGGCAATAGCGGGCGGCTTTCCGCTGCCGTCATGGCGCACCACCTCAACGATCATATGGTCGGCGTCGGCATGGTCGCGCCCGCTCAGGTCTGCGCAATGCGCGCCCAGCGGCTCTTCGAATATCACGGTGTTCCGCACAGCGTATGCGAGGAACTGGTTCGCGCCTCATATTATCACGGCAGCCGCAATCCTGATGCAATTTCCTATGGCAAGGAACTCGATCTTGAGGCGTTCCGCACGGGGCGCTGGATTGCCGAGCCATTTCGTTTGTTTGATTGTTCGCGCGAGAATGATGGCGCTGGGGCGTTGCTCATGGTTTCAGCGGAGATGGCGCGCGATCTGAAGAAGACGCCGGTCAAGCTGCTCTCGGTTGCGCAAGGCTCGGAAAAGGGCTGGGGCGACCTTATCGAGAATGACCGTGCCGATCTCTATCCCACGGCAGGTTTCCGTGCCATTCGCGACAAGCTGTATGGCATGGCGGGGCTGACGCCGGCCGATATTGATGTCGTGCAACTTTATGAGAACTTTAGCGCGCAGGGCGTCGCCTCGCTCATCGATCATGGCTTTTGCAGCTATGAGAATGTGGCTGAAGTGCTCCGGTTCGAGAACCTGATTGCGCCTTCGGGCGGGCTTCCGGTCAACACTTCTGGTGGCAATCTGGCGCATGGCTTCGTTCACGGCTTTGTGACCGCAGTTGAAGCAATCCGATGCCTGCGGGGCGAAAGCCCGAACCTCGTGCCCGGCGCCAAAACCAGTCTTCTGGCAGGCGGACCGGGATCACCGACAATCAGCTCGGCAATTTTTGGCGTGGATTAATGGTTTAGCTTTCAGACGCCCGCACGCGGACGCCTGCAAAGAACATCCAAAGTGCTTCCACGAACACGCCTTCCTCGTCCATGCTGTTGGCCGCAACAGACTTTGCAAGGTTGGGGTGTGTCGCCGGATTGATGTCTGGCATCGCGGGCAGGCCGCGCGCACGGGCGGCCGCCTCGAACAGCGCGTCGCCAAAGGTCAGCTTCTCAATGCCTTCCAGGATGGCCATGTGCAGCTCACGCGTGCGCGGATAGCCTTCCACGGCGTGCTCATAGGCGTCGAGCAGCAAGTGGCGCGGGAAGAATTGCAAAATCAATGGCGCGGCATTGGGGTGCTTGAGCAGCGCGCGTCGCGTTTCCTTGCACAACTCGATCGTGCGCTCTTCCCAACTGCCCTCCATATCTTCGCGATAGCCGGTATCGAGCAGGATAAATCGCGCGACTTCGGACAATATCTCAGCCTTGTCGCGGAAGTGATAATAAAGTGAGGGCGCCTTGACCGACAGATGGCGGGCTACCGCGCCAAGGCTGAAACCATCCAGCCCTTGCTCGTCGATAACCGCGAGCGCCGCCTGCGTTGCCGCCTCGCGCGAAATAAGTGGCTTTGACGGCCTGCCCAAGCGTCTGTCTCCCCCTGTTTGAGCGCGGCGAAGCGTTTGACGAGTGTGGTGCTTATGTCAACGTTCGGATGAGGGGAGCCAGTGCGGCATAAGCGTCTTCGTGCATTTCGGGCGAGGGGTAATAGTCATTCATGGCGTGCACCTCTTGCACCATGGAGTCATGAAGCGCTGCGAAATCGACCTTAACCGGCTCTCCGGTAAAGCGGCTAACCAGAGCGTGCGGCAGGTTTCGCGCGCTGCGACATTCAACATAATGGTCGCACAGGGCGGCCACGTCGCGGACGGCCTCCATCTCCACAAATTGTGGAAAGCTGCCGTAAAATTCATCACGGGTGGTGGCATTGTAGTTGATCTGCTCGTCCTTGGGCTTGGTCGCAAAATAGAAGAGGATGACGGGCACGGTAATTTGTTCGATCAATCGCCGATAGGAGGCTCGCCAACTGTTCAGGCTCTCGGCGATCAGCCCAGGCACCGCATCACGTTCTTCCGCGAGGAGGCGGAGCCAGAAGGCTTCGATCATCTCGGTGCCTCCTGTGCGTGTGTCACGAACGAAGTTGAGGCCAACGGGAATACTGCGCGAATTGGCTTCGGCGCGCGCCGTCATGACTTGCAGGATTACGAAACGCCCGTGATTGGCGCGCTCGATAAGGGCAGGCTGTGCGCCGAAAAATCCCGCAGTTCCGCCGCCGGTTGAAAGATTGAGGCAAGGCAGGCCAAGCCGCTCTGCAATGAGTTGCGGATAGGGCGCCGGGGCATAGACGCCCAGCGTCTGTGCCGCGCCAATGGCCGTGCAATATTCTCCCGATGCGAGCGTCTCTGCCGACAAGGCGGGGCCACGAAATCCGACCGAGGGCAGTTCGTCAAAGCGATAGAAATCATAGTCGACAATCTCATGGTCGCGCTTGCTGTAGTCGGCAAAAAACTCGGCAGGGTCGATCTGCGTCATGGCGCTATCCCAGATAGTAGCTGAAGCGTTCGCGCAGCGCGCCCGCGTCAAGATTGAAGGGCAGGGTGGTTGTTGCGGGCGATCCGTGCCCGCCATGATTGTGGCTGATCCAGTCAGAAAGAGCCGTTCTGCTCTCGTCGCGCAGAGGGATGCCAAAGCGCGCATAGGCCGCTTCGACGGCGTCGAGCGGATCAGCGACGAAGCGCTCCATCGTCAGGTCAAAAAAGCTGTCCGGGTGCGCGGCGCGTGTGGCAAGCAGGCGTCGCAATGTGAGATCAAGGTTGTCCACGATCATCGCTGCCCGCCGGATCATATCCACGCCTGCGCCTTCCACCATCCCCAGAAACGCCGCTGCAAGCTGCGTAACGCTGGGGATGAGTTCTTCGACCGGGCGATGCATGAAGATGATGCGCGCATCGGGAAAGACGCGCAACAAGCTGTCCATCTGCGGCGCATGGTGCGGGCATTTGAGAACCCATGTCCGCGCGCTGTCATTCATGCCGATTAGCTGAAGGGCCTCTTTGAAATGCGTGTAGTGCGGGGTGAGGTCGCTTGAAAACAGCCAGTCTTGATAACGCCGGATCGGCGCGACCAGACTGAAAGAGGAGTGGCCAAAGCTCTGCTCCATGATGAGGCGACATTCTTCCCCTTTATCGGCCGCCATCGGATGCATCCTGGTGACGAGCGGCGCGAATAATTCCATCTGCGCCAGCTGGTCCATGCACGCGCGAAACTCTTCATCCTGCGGCCAATTGTGACGGGGCGGCCGCTGCTTGGGCGACGCGCCAAGCCAATATTCCAGGCCCTGCATCTGCGGGTCTGCCATCAGCAACCGTTGCATTGCCGTCGTGCCCGTCCGGGGCAGACCGATGACGAATATGGGCCGGGAGATTTGAGGAAGCGCCGCGCGGTGCGGGCGGATTCGCTCCAGCGTCACAAGTCGCGTGGTGAGCAACTGCCCGATCATGCCGAGAATTGGTGCGCCCGCTTGGGGATAATCAACGCCGCTTTCGTCGCGCGCGTTGAGCAGCTGTCGCAATCCCTCCCGATAGCAGATGTCGCCAAAATCGCTGAGGCCGGTTGCGGCAATGGCGTCTTCATGGAGCCGCTCCTCCTGGGCGAGGAAGCCGCTTCTCATTGTGGCGAGACTTCTACATCAAAGCCTTCAAGATAGCTCATGCCGGAGACCTGCTCGGCCATGTCCGGCGTATTGGGTGTTATCAGATTGAGGTTGGCACCGGGGCGAGCACTGGCGCGTTTCCAGCCAGCCTTGTTGCCGCGCCCGTGCGGATAGGCAACGCAGCCGGGGCGAACCTCATCCGTCAATCGCGCCGTCACGACGATCTCGCCCCAGCGCGATGCCAGCCGCACTGCTGCGCCATCCTCCACGCTGCGCGCCGTTGCATCCTGGGGGTGAATGAGCAGCACGGCGTCGTTGCTCCGGCTCAGGTCATCAGCATTGTTGATCCAGCTGTTGATGGACTTGAGCTTGCGAAGATTGATGAGGCGCAATGCGGAAATGTCTCTTGCCGGGCTCGCAAGAAGCCGCGCCATCTCGCCGTCGATCAAGGCTGACCAAAGATGGATCGAGCCATCTTCGTGCCCGATGCGCTTTGTAAAGTCGAACGCCCATCTTCCGCTCTCGACCATCATGCCGTGCGGATGCTGTTTTATGAGGTCAAGTGTCAGGCCGTTGCGGCCTTCCACTCCCGCGCGCAACGCGGCGTCCGCCAGGTCGAAGGGAGATGCGTTGCCAAAGGTGGCACCTCGGCCCATCCGTCTGGCGAGGTCGCTCAATATGTCAAACTCCGTGCGGGCGTCTCCGACGGGAGGGATGACCGCATCCACGTGTTGCGCAAAGGGGCGCACCATGTGGTTCATGAAAAACTGGTTGATGTCTTCCCGCTCCAGCGCGGTGGTGACGGGCAGAATGTAATGCGCGTGGCGGTTGGTTTCCGTCATGTAGAGGTCAAGCGACACCATGACGTCAAGCTGGGCAAAGCCTTCGGGCAAACGGGGGCCGTTGGGCATGGACAGAACGGGGTTCGCGCCGCTTATGAGAAGCGATTTGATCTGGCCGGGGCCAGCGGTGGTCATCTCTTCGAGCAAGGTGAGGCTGGATTGCGCGCCCCAGACGCTCGGCAAACCGCTGACCCGTGATGGAAATGCGCCGCGCCGGGCTGCGGACGAAATGCCGCGAAATTGCTTGTCGGTCGCAGTGCCGCCATGGCCCCAGCCAATGCCCCCCGGCTTGTGAAATCGTCCGCAAACGACGTTGAGCGCCAGCAACAGGAAGTTGGTGAGCGTTGAAAACTGCCCGCGGCAAATGCCGATGCGACCCATTGCCGCGCTGCGGCGGGCGGTCGCGAAATCCCTTGCAAGGGTTTGGATGTCGGCGGCATCGATGCCACACCTGTCGGCCGCAATATCAGGCGTGATTGCCATGCAGGCATGGGCCAGCGGTTGCCACTCGCTGCAATGTGCCGCCACGAACTCCATGTCCGCCAATTGCTCTGCGGCGATCACACCGAGCATTGCGGCCAGAAGCCACACATCGCCTTCCGGCAGGATCGACAGATGCTCATATTTGCGCGCCGTTTCGGTTCTGCGCGGATCAACCACGATCACGCGTCCGCGCGCGGCGATGGCATCAAGATCTTCCTTGAAGCGTGGTGCGATGAGCAGCGAGCCATGGCTGACAAGCGGATTGGACCCGAAGATCAGCAAATGGTCACATTCAACAAGGTCTGGATAGACAAAGGCATGGGTGCCGAACATCTCTTCGGTTGCCAGCACCGGCGTGGAGATGTCTTCTGACGAAGGCGTGTAGAGGCGCCGACAGTTCATCGCCTGTTGAAACAGTGCGTTGCCCATGGCGCTTGGCCAGCCCATGCTCGGCGGGTTGCCTGTGTTCATCGCGAAGCTTTCGCCCCCGTGCCGCTCGATGGACGCTGTCAATCGCGACGCAATGCTGTCCAATGCTTCATCCCAGCTGACCGGCGTGAACTCCCCCGGCCCACCCGTGCGCTTGAGCGGACGCGTCACGCGATCTTCATCATAAGCAACATCGGCGAGGGCGGGGCCCTTTACACAAATATGGCCGCGTGAATGGGGGTTGTTTCGATCCGGCCTGATCTTCACGATCCGCCCGTCTTTTACGGTCGCGACCATGCCGCACAGCGCCTCGCAAATGCGGCAATAGGTGATGTGATCGCCGTCTTCGCCCGGCGTGCGGGAAATTGCCGATAATTCGCCCATCCGTCTCTCCTGTCCGCAGATCGTGCGCCTGCGCCCGGTGAAGATTATCTACGATTAGTAGATAATCAAGTGACTATCGGAGCATTTGCCCGTCATCCGCCTTGATACAGGTGCCAGTCACCACCTCGGACGCGGGATCGACCAGATAGAGCAACGTTGAAATGAGCTGGCGTGGGTGGCCGATCCGCTTGCGCGGCGTCGCCTGAAGTGCACGGTCCAGCGAGCGTTCGAGATGGGCGGCCGTCAGTTCGCTTTCAAACATACCGGGAGCAATGGCGTTCACGTTGATGCGATGTGCCGCCCACTCCATGGCAAGCACTTCGGTCATGCGGACCAGCGCCGCCTTGGAGACGGAGTAGAAGGTAGCCGGGATCGCGCGGCCATCGAACACATAGGCGGCAATTGAAGCAATATTGACGATGCGGCCTTCCTGGCCTGAGGCGACAAGCCGCCGTGCAATTGCGCAGCTGAGCGCCCATGGCCCGCGCACATTGACTGACCAGACGCGGTCGAGCTCATCGAGTGGAAGATCGAGCGCACGGTGCCCATCGGCGGTGCCAGCGTTGTTGATGAGGATTGTCACCTTGCCAAAGCGGGCTTCCACCGCGTCCAGCACGGCCTCAATCGCGTCGGTGTCGGCCACGTCCAGAGTGACGGGCATCGCCTGACCGCCCTCCGCCGCGATGTCATGTGCCAGTGCTTCAAGCCGTTCCGTCCGTCGTGCGGCGAGCACAACCTTTGCCCCTTGCCGTGCCAGCGCGCGGGCAAACTCAACGCCAAGCCCCGATGAGGCTCCGGTAACAAATGCGGTTTGGCCGGTCAGATCGCATCCCATGCAGCTTCTCCCTTGGTTGCTCGCGCCAGAACCTGCTTCAAGGCCGTGATTCACGTTTCAGATTGCTTCAATCTGAAACGATCACGATCTGGCGCGAAAATCTTCTGGAAAGGTCGTTTACAAGTGCGTATCTTTGTAATCAATAATCAGTAGATTAATTCTGATGGGAGAGCGTGCGTGGAGGAGGCGGACTACATCATTGTCGGCGGCGGCAGCGCGGGCGCAGTCGCCGCGGCTCGATTGTCCGAAAACCCTGCGAACCGGGTGTTGCTGCTTGAAGCCGGTGGATCGTCGGATAGCTTTCTGGTATCGATGCCTGCAGGCTTTGCCAAAATGCTCACCAATCCGAAGTTTGATTGGTGCTATCTGCAAGAGCCTGATCCATCCATAAACGGTCGTCGCTTCATCTGGTCAGCAGGCAAGATGCTTGGCGGCAGCAGCGCGATTAATGGTCTGGTCTATATTCGCGGCACGCGCACCGACCATCAACGATGGGTCGATGCGGGGTGTTCGGGTTGGTCCTTCGATCAATGTCTTCCCTATTTTCTGAAAAGCGAAGGCTCCGGCTTTGAGGGCAGCCAATATCACGGCCGTCATGGTCCGCTTGGGGTTGAACCCATGGCGGACCCGCATCCGCTGACGGATGCTTTCCTGTCTGCCTGTGCTGAACAGGGACTGCCCGTGCTTGACGAATATTGTGATGGCTGGGCGGAAGGGGCATTCGCCTCGCTGACCACGCAGCGCAAATCACGCCGGAGCAGCACTGCGGCCTCTTTCCTCAAACAGGCCATGACCCGGCCAAATCTGCGCATCATAACGCGAGCGGTGGCGGACCGGATCATCTTTGAAGGCAAGCGCGCCGTGGCGGTTGAGGCGCGCGTGGGGGGATAAACCCTGCCGCTTCACCGCGCGGCGCGACATTATCCTGTCTGCAGGCGCGATTGGTTCGCCCGCGCTGCTGATGCGCTCTGGCATAGGCGCCGCAGCGGACTTGCAGGCGCTGGGAATCCCGGTTGTTGTGGATGCGCCAGATGTCGGTCGAAATCTTCAGGAGCACCCGACAGTCGCAATCAACAAGTTCGCGACGGTGCCGACCTATAGTAGCCGGACACGGCCATGGCATATTGCAGGCGCGCTGCTCGACTATCTGGTGCGTGGAAAAGGCCCAATGGTGACCCCCGCCGTGCAGGCAATGGCATTGGCAAGATCACGCCCCGGACTGGCTGATCCTGATCTGCAACTCCATTTCTATCCGGTCGGCTATGACCTTGAGCCGGATACGACCAGCGCGGCGACTGCGGCCATGCCGCGAGAGCCGGTGATGAGCATTGGAGCTTCGGTCGGCAATCCATATAGCCGCGGGCAAGTCATTCTTGCTTCACCACATTCAGCCGATCTGCCCGTGGTGCGTCACCAGTTGCTGGGCGATGTGCGTGATGTGGCGACGCTGGCGGACGCGTGCCGTCTTATAGAGCGGCTATTTGCCTCTCCGGCGCTGGCGCCCTTCGTCAGGGCAGACCGCGTTCCGGCACCTATCCCCCATGATGAGACGGGCTGGCAAGACTTTGTCCGCGCGCGGACGGGCATCAGCTATCATCCCGTCGGCACCTGTCGCATGGGGAGCGATGCGGCAAGCGTCGTGACGCCCACGCTCACGGTGCGCGGGGTAGCGGGGCTGCGGGTCGCAGATGCATCGGTCATTCCGCTGCTGCCGCGTGTGAACACCAACGCCACGGCCATCATGGTGGGAGAGCGCGTTGCCGAATTTGCGCAAAGTTAATGCCGCGTGCCCCTTAGTTCCCCGGAGAAATCAGCAAGCGGCCGTTGAGCGGCTGGAGCGGCCGGGCATTGTCACCCAAAATCGCGTGCAGCGCCGCGATCTGTTCCGGGCTCGCGGTGACAGTCGCCTTGGCGACGTGCCAGTTCACGCCTTCCGAGCAGGGCGGTGTCGTGAGTGAGCCCTGATAGCGCCACACATCGAGCGAGGAGGGGAGCAGGCCCGATGGGTCGAGCGTCGCGCGAACCGGAAATGCCTCGCGTTCCTTTTTCGGGGCGGCGACGACGATTTTCGCCAATTCTGAATTGGCCGGCCCTTCCTCAAAGAAAACCCCCAGCACAGCAAGGCTGCCCGATGCGCTCTTGTGGACGAAATGCGCCACCATGGGGTAGCGCTTGCCATTCACAGCCTCTTCAGACGGCGTGTGAAAATGAACCTGTAACAGCTCATATTCGCGTCCACCGCTGATGAGGCGCGAGCCGCTGGGGAAGTTGATCTGGACGGTGTGGCCATTGTTGAGAATGGCCATTGGGCCTTCCTGATAATTCGCCCAAATGTCGATATGGCCGGTCGCATTGGCCAGTCCAAGATCGATTGGAGACTGCATTTTGCCGGAGCGGCACTGCATGAATTCTGGTGCGAGTTCGCCCCAATGTTCCGGCCCTTCATGCCCTTCATACGTCCAATGTGCGCCACTCGCGGCAAGCGGTGCAGCTGGCATCCCCAGCAATGCGATCAAGGCAAGAACCATTTTTTTCATGTGCGCGACCCCCGGCATTTGTATCGAGGGGATTACGACCGCACGCAGCGGGGCTTTAGCTCAGGTGGACGTTACAAAGCTGTCAATCACGCGCTTGTGGCCGGATTGGTCAAAATCGATCTCAAGTTTGTTGCCTTCAATCTGCGTGATGACCCCATAGCCGAATTTCTGGTGAAACACGCGCTGGCCAACAGACAGATCATCACGGCCCTTATTGCCAAGGCTTACGGCGCTGGCACGGGCTTCCACGATGCGCGTCGGGGCGGGCGAATAGCTGGAGGTGGCTCGCTGCCAGCCGGGGCCGCGCCCTGTGCCGCGATTGAGATGGGTGAAGGGGTCTGCATTTTGCGACCAATTGGCGCGCCACAGGCTTTCACCGCCGCCAAAGCTGCTCTCCTGCTCAATATGCTCTTCGGGCAATTCTGCGATGAAGCGTGAAGGGATGCTTGAGGTCCACTGCCCGTAGATGCGTCGGTTGGCGGCATGAAGGATCGTGCATTTGCGTCGCGCACGGGTGATGGCGACATAAGCAAGGCGACGCTCTTCTTCCAGACTGGCAAGCCCGCCTTCATCCAGCGAGCGCTGCGAGGGGAAAACGCCTTCTTCCCACCCTGCAAGGAAAGTGCGCTCAAACTCCAGCCCCTTTGCGGCATGGATCGTCATCATGGTCAGCTTTTCACCATCGGCGGCGGCTTCATTGTCCATCACAAGGCTGACGTGTTCCAGAAACGCACCCAACGTTTCATACTCCTCCATCGCGCGCACAAGCTCGTTGAGATTTTCAAGGCGGCCCGCGCTTTCGGCTGATTTGTCGGCCTGGAGCATCGCTGTATAGCCGCTTTCATCAAGCATTTGTCGCGCGAGCTCGTGGTGCGGCAGCGTAGAGGCCATGTCGCGCCAACGGGCAAGATCGCCAATGAAACCGCCCAGCGCCCGCCGTGCCTGTGGTGTCAATTCATCCGTGTCGAGGATGCGCGCAGCGGCCAGGGCGAGCGGAATGGCGTCCGCCCGCGCAAACATCTGCACCTTGGCGAGCGCCTTGTCTCCAAGGCCGCGCTTCGGCTGGTTGACGATGCGTTCAAAGGCAAGATCATCGGCAGGCTGGTTCACGAGCCGCAGATAGGCGAGCGCATCGCGTATTTCGGCGCGTTCATAAAAGCGAAAGCCGCCAATGATGCGATAGGGCAGGCCGATTGAAATGAAGCGGTCTTCAAACTCGCGCGTCTGGAACTGCGCGCGCACAAGAATGGCGACATCGTCTAGCGATCCGCCAGCACGCTGGAAATCTTCAGCCATTTCGCCCACGCGGCGGGCTTCTTCCGGGCCGTCCCACACCCCGATCACATCAACCTTTTCGCCCGCATCAACCTCGGTCCACAGCGTCTTGCCGAGTCGCCCGCCATTCCGTTCGATCAGCCCGGAAGCCGCGCCAAGAATGTGCGGAGTAGAGCGGTAATTCTGCTCAAGGCGAATGACCGCTGCGCCCGGAAAATCTTTTTCAAACCGAAGGATATTGGCAACCTCTGCCCCGCGCCATGAATAGATGGACTGGTCGTCATCACCGACCACGCACACATTTTTGCGGGCCTGTGCGAGCAGCCGCAGCCACAGATACTGACTGGCGTTGGTATCCTGATATTCATCAACGAGAATATATTTGAAGCGTTGCTGATAGCTTTCGAGCACATCCCGATGCGTTTTTAGGATTGTCAGCATATGCAGCAGCAGATCACCAAAATCACACGCATTGAGTGCCTTCAAGCGGTCTTGATAAATGGTGTAAAGTTCACCCCCGCGTCCATTGGCAAAGCGTTCGCTTTCACCGGCATCAACATCTGCGGGGGTCAGCCCCTTATTCTTCCATTGGTCGATGAGCCCGGCAAGCTGTCGGGCAGGCCAGCGTTTCTCGTCAAGATCGGCGGCGGCCACGATCTGCTTGAGCAGGCGGAGTTGATCGTCAGTATCAAGAATTGTGAAATTTGATTGCAAGCCAACAAGTTCTGCGTGTCTTCTGAGCATTTTTGCGCAGATGGCGTGGAAGGTGCCCAGCCATGGCATCCCTTCCACCGCATCGCCGATGATGCGGCCAACGCGCTCGCGCATTTCCCGTGCGGCCTTGTTGGTAAAGGTCACTGCGAGAATTTCAGAGGGCCATGCTTTTCGGGTCGCAATGAGGTGCGCCAGCCTTGCGGTAAGAGCTGCGGTTTTGCCCGTGCCTGCACCTGCGAGCATCAGAACCGGACCTTCGGTTGTCAGCACCGCCTCACGCTGCGGCGTATTCAAGCCAGTGATATAGGCGGGTTCGTGCGTTTGGGCAGGCAGAGTCATGGTGCGAACGATTAGGGAACATTGCGCCGATGGGCAAGCGCGGCGTGATGCGCGCGCGCATATCGTGAGGCCGGATGGGGTGTTTCATTATGAGACAGGCGCGTAAATTTGCCGTTTGACCTTCAACCTGTCCATTTGGTAATGTTTTACATCCAAAGTGGCTCAATCATGGGTCGTGTCCTTTTCCTGGGGGTTAATATGCGTTCCATTTCCTCGCTCCTCGTTGCGGCGGCGTTTGCGGTTTCAGCCCCGGCATCGGCCGGTGTGGTTTTCTCGGACAATTTTAACGGCGAAAATGGTGGCAACAGCTTCCTGAACTACGCTGGTTTCAACAACTTCACGGTTGCTGGTCAGGTCGATCTCGTGAAGTCGGGCGATTATGGCATCAGCTGCGACGGCGCCTGCGTCGATCTGGACGGCTCGTCGGGCCCCGGCACCATCACCAGCCTTTCGTCCTTTGCCTTCAACGCTGGGGACACGGTGCGCCTGACGGTCGATCTTGGCGGCAATCAGCGCAATGACAGCGAGGATGATTTCTACCTCGGCTTTTCATTCGGTTCGAACCTCCAACTGCTGAACTATGGCTTCAATTTCGCCAATTCGGGCGACATCATCGTGCTGCCCTCGCACACCACGTCGGGCATTACGACGAGCTCCGGCATCAATGGAGCCTTTCCTTTCACGCCCTATTCGATCTTCTTCACCGCGGGCAGCGCTGGAACGCTCAAGTTCTCGGTCGGCACCCATAGTGCTGATAATATCGGGCCGCTGGTTGACGCAGTTAAGCTCAGTGTCACGGGCAATGGCGTGCCGGAACCTGCCGCTTGGGCAATGATGCTCGCGGGCTTCGGTCTGGTCGGTGTCGCGATGCGCCGCCGCGAAAAGCTTTCGGTGACGTTCGCCTGATCGCGCGCCACACTCTTCTGTTATAGAGATGAATACGGCTCCGGGGAAACCTGGGGCCGTTTTCTTTATTTCGGCAGGGAAGACCCCGGCTTTTCTGAAGCATAAATGACGCTTCCACCATGGTTGATCCGCCGCTAGAGGCTGACCGATCATGGTCCCAATAGGGCCAGGCCGAATGTGGCGGAGTTTGTAGGGGGGGGGGAAGCGCGGATGGCTGCATCGGTATCGCACAAGCGCGTTCTGGGCGCATCGCTCGTCGGAACGGCTGTCGAGTTCTATGATTTCTATATCTATGCAACGGCGGCGGCGCTTGTCTTTGGGCCATTATTCTTCCCCGCTGAAAACCCCGGCCTCCAGCTTCTCTTGAGCTATGCCAGTTTTTCGGTCGCCTTTTTCGCACGGCCTTTGGGGGCGGTTGCCTTTGGCCATTTTGGTGACCGGATTGGCCGTAAATCCACGCTGGTTGCCTCGCTGCTCATCATGGGGCTGTCGACCTTCCTCATCGCGCTGCTGCCGACCTATGCCGTGCTAGGCTGGGGCGCGCCGGCCTTGCTTTGCCTGTTGCGCTTTGGGCAGGGCTTTGGTCTTGGCGGGGAATGGGGCGGCGCGGCCTTGCTCGCCGTCGAAAATGCGCCGGAGGGCAAGCGGGCGCGCTATGGAATGTTCCCTCAGCTTGGCGCGCCGGTTGGCTTTATTGCGTCAAATGGCCTGTTTCTGCTGCTTGGCCTGTTCCTTTCGGGCGATGATTTTCGGGAGTGGGGCTGGCGCATCCCCTTTCTTGGCAGCGCCCTGCTGGTGGGCATCGGCCTCTGGGTGCGCCTGAAGCTTACTGAAACGCCCGATTTTGCGAAGGCGCTTGAAGCGGCCCCCCCGCCCAAAGTGCCTTTTGCTGAACTGATGCGCGGTCATTGGCGTGAAGTGCTGGGCGGCACTTTGGGTGCGGTCTGCTGCTTTGCGATCTTCTACCTCGCGACAGCCTTTGCGCTGGGATATGGCACGACCACGCTAGGCATGGCGCGCGAGCAGTTTTTGGGCCTCCAGCTCTTTTCCATCCTGTTCATGGCCGTGGGCATTGTCGTTTCGGGCTTTGCGGCAGACCGCTTCGGCGCGGGCAATGTGCTGATGGCGGGCTGTGCGCTCACATTTGGCGTGGCGATGCTGATCGTGCCGACGCTGGGCAGCGGCAATCCTGTGCTGGTGGCTTTCTTTCTCTCGTCCGCCCTGTTTGCGATGGGCCTGGTCTATGGCCCGCTGGGGGCGTGGATACCGGGGCTCTTTCCCGCGCGCGTCCGCTATTCGGGCGCGTCGGTTGCGTTCAACGTCGCGGGCATCCTTGGTGGCGGGCTTGCGCCGCTCATCGCCCAGCGCCTTGCAGACCAGTCCGGGCTTGCCGCCGTTGGCGCCTATCTTGCGGTGTGCGCGGGCCTCAGCCTTGTCGGGATATTCAGCTTGCGCGCAAAAGCGTGATGCGCGCCTTGCCATAGTCGCGCTGTGCTTCGACCTCGAAGCCAGCAACATCAATGCTTTCGCCCTTCGATGTTTCGATGGAAACGAGCGTCGCAGCACCAATCCAGCCGAGCCGCCCCAGCTTGTCGAGCGCGACCGCGCCTGCGCCCGTGTTATAGGGCGGGTCCATCATCACAAGGTCCATTGGCGTGTTGACGGGAGGGAGTGACAGGACCGAACCTTGGCGCACTTCCGCGCCCTTGGCACCGAGCTTGGCGATATTGGCCTTCAGTGCATCGATGGCCGCGCGATCCTGTTCTACGAAAATGCATTTTTCTGCACCGCGCGACAGTGCTTCAAGCCCAAGCGCGCCTGACCCGGCAAACAAATCTGCCACGGCCAGCCCTTCAAAACTGCCAAAACGACTGACGAGCATCGAGAAGAGTGCCTCGCGCGTGCGGTCTGCCGTTGGCCGTGTCGCATCGCCCTTGGGCGTCACGAGTGAACGACCACGCCATTCGCCCGAAATGATTCTCACTTGTCGAGTTCCTTGCGGAAGCGGAACAGATCATTGCGGTCGACTTCGGCCACCTGGCCCTTTTCAAGGCCGCCCAGATCAAACGGTCCATAGGATGTGCGGATCAGACGCGACACGCGCAGGCCGAGATGCTCCAGAACGCGGCGAACTTCGCGGTTCTTGCCCTCGGTCAGCTTCATTTCAACCCACACATTCGCGCCCGTGCGGCGCTCCAGATTGGCGTCGATAGAGCCATAGCGCACGCCATCAATCTCGATGCCTTCAATCAGGTCTTCGAGCTGGTTCTGGCTGACTTGGCCAAAGGCGCGCGCGCGATATGCGCGGGTGACGCCGGTTGAGGGCAGCTCAAGCTGGCGTTTCAGTCCGCCATCGGTCGTCAGCAGCAACAGCCCTTCGGTGTTGAGATCGAGACGGCCAACGGGGACAACGCGGGGCAGGCCCTTGGGCAGAACGTCGTAGATCGTCCGGCGGCCCTTGGGGTCGCGCTCGGCTGTCAGCACGCCGGCGGGCTTGTGGAAGCGATAGAGGCGCGCCGCCTTGGGCGGAGCGACAGGTTTTCCATCCACCGTCACACCATTGAGCGATGTCAGGATGGTGGCGGGCGTTTCGACCGGCTTGCCATCAATGGCGATGCGCCGGTCTTCGATCATGCGTTCGATTTCGCGGCGCGAGGCGATGCCTGCCCTGGCGAGAAGCTTGGCGATGCGCTGCGGTTCATGTGTGCTCATCGCGGCCCCCTAGCCGGAAAAGCGCGCAATGTCTCTAGCGCCGTGTTTCTAGCGAAGAAGCTTTGCTTCAATGGCGTCGTGGAAGTGCCGGATTCCGGTTTCCAGCGTGCCGAGCGTCAGATGCTCGATCGCACCTGATGCAAGCCCTTGCTGGCCAAGTGCTGCGGCGCGGAAGTCTTCGGAGCCGAACACGCCGCCATCAAGCAGCGTCCAGCTCCGCTCCCAATGGTCGCGGGCCTTGTCAGTAGCTGGGGCTTCTGGAATGAGCATGAAATCCTCGACCAGTGTCCGACCAACCGATTGGGGCATCAGCACCATCAGGTTCACATAGTCAGGGCTGACGACGATGACCGTTGCCGGGAAAAGCTGATACGCAAAGGTAACGGCAGAGCGCAGCTGTGGCCAATCCCCCAGATCCATGGCGGCTAAATCGGCTGCGCGTCCAACGGCGGATCGCTGGTGCGCGCCGATGGTGTCGCCCGATGTGACGCCATCCTTGAAATAGGGGCCAATCGTGTTCGCGTGCAGGCGCGCGACATGGTAGCTTTCAAGGAAGGCATCCATGATGAGCTTCCAGTTTGAGGCGACATCATGCGTTTTGCGATTGAAGAGGTGCAGATCACGCATCCCGAAGGCATCGAAATCGGCGCCGAGTGCATCGGCTTCCGCAAAGTCCGGGAAGTCTCCGGGGCAGAACCAGATCAGCCCGCCGGCCTCGCGCGTTGGCAGGCGTTTCAGGCCATATTCGGACTTGTCGAGGCCGGGGAAGGTATCGGTGCGCGGCAGGCCGACCAGCGTGCCGTCAAGCGCATAGCTCCACGCATGATAGGGGCAGACAAGGCGGCTGGTGCAGATCTTTTCCTGCCCCTCCACCAATCGCGTGCCGCGATGCTGACAGACGTTCATGAACACATGGGCTTCACCTGCTCTGTCACGCGTGATGAGCAGGGGGCGGCCAAAGCCGTCATGCGGCACTGCCATGCCCGGCTCTGACACAAGAGCAGACGGCGCGATGACTTGCGGAAGCTGGTCGAACAGCTCGGCCTTTTCCCGCGCGAACCATGCCGGGTCGGTATAGCGACTGGCAGGCACTGAGGTGGTGCGTTCAGACTGGCGGGCGCAGCCATCTGCGATCTGGCGGGCGAGCGCCACCTGTCCGGCTGTGGGCGTCATCATGTTCACGTTGGGACTATCCTTCTCGGTGAATGGCGCTAGGTTCGCGCGAAAATGACCGGGGAGCAAGCGTGGTGAGTAAAGCAGGCCAAGACGTAACGTCCGTCCCGCCCGGTGTGTGGAACGCCGTGCGGCCCTATTTTGAAAAGGAATCGCTTGCGGCTTTCTTCGTCGGTGTCTCCTCCGGTTTTCCCTATGCGATGATTGGCGCAACCCTGACGACACGGCTGGCGCAGGATGGCATCGACAAGAAGACCGTCACCGCCTTCACGCTCGCCTTTCTTGTTTATAATCTCAAAATCTTCTGGGCCTGGATTGTCGATGGTGTGCGCCTGCCCATCATCGGGCGGCTTGGCCAGCGCGTCTCATGGCTGCTGCTCTCTGGCCTTGCCGTCATGGCGTCGGTCATCAACCTCGCGCTTGTCGATCCGGCAGCGGACATTGGTGCAACGGTGCTCGCCGCAGTGCTGGTCGGCGTGGCAGGTGCGACGTTTGACATCGTTATCGATGCCTATCGCATTGAGACGCTGAAGCCCTATCAACTCGGCGTTGGCTCTGGAATGTCGCAATATGGCTGGCGGATCGGGTCTGCCGGGGCAGGGGCGCTGGCGCTTGTTGTGGCAAGCCGCATGGGCTGGTCAGCCGCCTATATGGCCTGTGCGGCCTTTGCGCTGCCAGCTATGCTCACCGGGCTTTTTGTGGGGGAGCCCAAGCGTCACGTGGTGACCAACCAGAAGAGGGCGCTGGGAGATGTCTGGTCATCCATCATCGGTCCGTTCACCGAATTTTTCCAGCGCGCAGGCGCATGGCTCGTGCTGCTCTTCATCCTTGTCCACAAGATTGGCGATACGCTGGCGAACCTGACTTTCCGGCTATTGTTCGACGATCTCGGCTACACCAATGACGAGATTGCGATCTATGACATTGGGGTCGGGTTTTGGGCGTATCTGATTGGCATTTTCCTCGGCGGGATAATCTTTGCCAGGCTGGGGCTCAAACGCTCGGTGCTGATTGCGCTTGTGTTGATGGGGCTTTCAAACCTCGGCTTTGCGATCCTTGCCGCCAATGGCCACAATAACCTTGCCATGGCAGGCGCAATTGGATTTGAAAATATGGCGAGCGGCTATGGTGGCGTCGTTGTCGTCGCCTATTTCTCGGCCCTGTGCGACCTGCGCTTCACCGGTGCGCAATATGCGCTCATTTCAGCAGGCGCGAGCGTGGTGGGGCGGTTTCTGACCGGAACGACCGCAGGCGCGCTCATCGACGCTCTCGGCTATGTGAATTTCTATCTGCTCACCACTGTCGCGGCGTTGCCGGGCATCCTGCTCTTCTGGATCATGATGCGCACCGGCATGGTCGATAGCGCGATGGGAACGGCGGGCGAGCGCAACCCTCAGTCGGGCAACTGATTGTTCTCGCGCAGGACAACGCCAGCCAGATAGAGCGACCCCAATATGGCGATGCGCGCGCAGGCTCCGCGTGTGGCGAGGTGGGTAAGCGCATCGGTCACAGTCGGTGCCGTATGGGTTTGGGCGATGCCCGCTGCCCGCGCCATGTCGCACAAGTCTTCGGGCGAATGGCAGTCATGCCCCGGAATGGGCACTGCCGTGACTGAATTGAGCATGGGGGCAAGGATATGGAGAAAGCCCGCTGCATCTTTGTTCGCCAGCATGGCGATCACGATGTCCACCTTGCCGCGCGTGGGTGCATCCTTGGAAAAGAAGCGCGCGAGCATTTCAGCAGCGTTGGGATTATGCCCGCCATCGAGCCAGACTTCGGCATCAGTTGGGGCCATCGCGCGGATCGGCCCGGCCAAAAGGGCGTTGCAAGCGTGCGGGCCGGGGGGCGATTGAAATGCGGTGCCGCTTTGCCTCACGCGGCACATTCAGCCGCTGCTGATGGCGCAGCATGGCAACCGCCAGTGCTGCGTTTTCTGCCTGATGCGTGCCTTCAAGCGTGGGCAGCGGCAGCGTGATTGCACCTGCCTCATCCTGATAAAGCAACTGACCTGCCTCTACCGCGCAATCCCATGCGTCCGCGCGGGCGAGCACGGTGGTGCGAGCAGCACTCGCAACATCGGCGATCCGCAGCGCGACCTCAGGCGGATAATCCATTGTTACCAGCGGAGCGCTTGCCTTGGCGATACCCGCTTTTTCAAATCCGATCCGCTCCAGCGGCGCGAAGTCTGGCCCGTTTGCCGGATCAAGCAAAAAGCCCTCATGATCGAGGCCAAGCTGGGCAATGCCGCAAACCAGCGGCTCTGCGATGACATTGGTCGCATCAAGCCGTCCACCAAGCCCGACTTCAACGACGCAGGCATCGGCAGGCGTGCGCGCAAAAGCGAGGAAAGCGGCAGCGGTCGTCGCTTCAAAAAAGCTGGGGCCAATGTCTTCCCGCTCGGCGGCATCCAGCACTTCTGCCAGCAAAGGGGCGAGTGCGGCGTCTTCGATCAACCGGCCTGCAATGCGGATGCGCTCATTGAAGCGCACGAGGTGCGGACTGGTATAGGCGTGAACGCGAAGCCCCGCACTTTCGAGCATCGTGCGCAGGAAGGTGCAGGTCGAGCCTTTGCCGTTGGTGCCTGCCACATGAAACACAGGTGGCAGCGCGAGATGCGGATCGCCTATCGCCGCGAGCAGAACGCGAATACGCTCCAGTCCAAGAATGTCGCGGCCCGGCGAGAGTTGGGCAAAACGGTCTAGCTGCGCCTGAACCGCAGGATCGTCTGAACGCGCGTGATCGGCCACGAGATCAGGCTGCCGCCTTCTCCGGCACGAGATAGTCGATCAGCCGCGCCAGCGTGCCGCGCAGATCCTTGCGCTCAACAACCATGTCGAGCATCCCGTGATCGAGCAAATATTCAGCCCGCTGAAAACCTTCGGGCAGCTTTTCGCGGATCGTATCCTGAATGACGCGCTGACCGGCAAAGCCGATAAGGGCATTGGGTTCGGCAATCTGCACATCGCCCAGCATTGCATAGCTTGCCGTTACGCCGCCCGTGGTCGGGTCGGTCATCACGACGATATAGGGCAGGCCTTCCTCACGCAGTTCCGCAATCGCAACCGTCGTGCGCGGCATCTGCATGAGCGACAAAATGCCTTCCTGCATCCGTGCGCCGCCTGCTGCTGTGAAGATGATATAGGGCGCCTTGTCGGCAATTGCGGCGCGTGCGCCAGCGATGAAGGCTTCGCCCACGCCCACGCCCATCGACCCGCCCATAAAGGCAAAGTCCTGAACGCCGATAACGGCTTTGTTGCCAAAAATGGTGCCCCGCGCATTGAGCAATGCGTCATGCTCGCCCGTTGAGGCGCGGGCGGCCTTGATGCGATCGGTATATTTCTTTGAATCGCGGAATTTCAGCGGATCTTCGGGCGCCTTGGGCGATGCGATGAGGCTCCAGCGTGCATCGTCAAACATCTGCTCGAAACGCTCTTGCGGGCCGATACGGCCATGATGGCCGCAAATCGGACAAACGCTTAGATTTTCCTCATATTCCTTGACGAAAACCATCTGCGCACAACCGGGGCATTTGTGCCACAAATTGTCTGGCGTTTCCTTCTTCGCGCCAAAAGGCAGAACGTTGCGAACGCGGGTGAGCCAATTCATTTCGATGTCTCCAGCATGGCATACTTCAAAGACGCCACAAATTCGCGGACCGGGCCAGCCGCATTATTTCCGTGTTGAGCGACAATGTCGATGATTGCCGAGCCGACAACCACACCATCGGCGACCTTGCCGATTTGCGCGGCTTGTTCCGGCGTGCGCACGCCAAAGCCCACGGCAACTGGAATGTCGCTGGCGGCTTTCAACCGCGCCACGGCTTCGTTGATCGATGCCTGTGCGGCCTGCTGCAAGCCCGTGACGCCAGCCACCGAGACATAATAGAGGAAGCCGGAAGAGCCTTCCAGAACCGCAGGCAAGCGCGCGGCATCGGTGGTGGGGGTCGCCAGGCGGATCAGTGAAACGCCCGCAGCACGCAGCGCCGGGCCAAGCTCTGCATCCTCTTCGGGCGGAATATCAACGCAGATCACGCCGTCGACGCCTGCCTTTTTACATTCTGCTGCAAACCAGTCCGCCCCGCGCGTCGTCATCGGGTTCGCATAGCCCATCAACACCAGCGGAACATCCGGGTGGCGGCTGCGAAAGCCGCTTGCGAGGGAAAAAATATCGGCAGTTTTGGTGCCTGCCGCCAAGCTGCGCAGGTTAGCCCTCTGGATGGCCGGTCCATCGGCCATGGGGTCTGTAAAGGGCATCCCCAATTCCACAACATCCGCGCCGCCTTCAACCAGCGCATCAAGAATGGCGGCCGTGGCCTCGGCTGTGGGATCGCCGCCGGTCACGAACGTCACCAAAGCGGGGTGGGGCTTGCCAAAGGCTGTCGCGAAACGATCGGTCACAGCGACACTCCCAGATGGTCTGCCACTGAGAAAATGTCCTTGTCGCCACGGCCACACAGGTTTGCCAGAATGATGCTGTCCTTGGGCATCGTCGGCGCGACTTTCTTGACGGCGGCGATCGCGTGGCTCGGCTCCAGCGCGGGAATGATACCCTCGGTGCGGCAGAGCAACTGGAACGCGTCGAGCGCCTCGCTATCCGTCACCGAGGTGTAATCGACACGGCCAATTTCCTTCAGCCAGCTATGTTCCGGCCCGATGCCCGGATAATCGAGCCCGGCGGAAATCGAGTGACCTTCGATGATCTGGCCATCATCGTCCTGCAACAAATAGGTCTTGTTGCCATGGAGAATTCCGGGGCGGCCGCCCGCAAGCGAGGCGGCGTGTTCCTTGTCAAGCCCATGGCCCGCCGCTTCGACGCCCAGCATCTTGACCGAAGGATCATCGAGGAAGGGGTGAAACAGGCCGATGGCGTTTGAGCCGCCACCGATGGCAGCCACCAGCAGATCGGGCAGGCGGCCCGTGCGTGACAGCATCTGTTCACGCGCTTCCCGTCCGATCACGCTTTGGAAATCGCGCACCAGTTCGGGATAGGGGTGGGGACCAGCGGCTGTGCCGATGATGTAGAAAGTGTCGTGCACGTTGGCGACCCAGTCACGCAGTGCCTCGTTCATCGCATCCTTGAGCGTGGCAGCGCCGGACGTAACCGGCACGACCTCTGCGCCCAGCAGCTTCATGCGGAACACATTGGGGGCCTGACGGGCAACGTCCGTCGCCCCCATGAAGATCACGCAGGGCAGCCCAAAACGCGCGCAGACCGTGGCTGTGGCGACACCATGCTGGCCCGCGCCGGTTTCTGCGATGATGCGCGTCTTGCCCATGCGGATGGCAAGCAAGATCTGACCGATGCAGTTGTTGATCTTGTGCGCGCCGGTGTGGTTGAGCTCGTCACGCTTGAACCAGACTTGCGCACCGCCAAGCTCTTCGGTCAATCGCGGTGCGAAATAGAGCGGGCTGGGCCTGCCGACATAATGTTCGAGCAGATCGTCAAACTCTGCCTGAAACGCCGGGTCTGCCTTTGCGGCCCTGTATTCCCGCTCAAGATCAAGGATGAGCGGCATAAGTGTTTCGGCGACATAACGTCCGCCGAACTGGCCGAAATGCCCGCGATCGTCGGGCAAGGTGCGAAGGGAGTTGGTCAAAGTCATAAGCTGTGGGTCGCTTTAAGGAATGTGCTGATCTTGTCCACATCCTTGATGCCGGGTGCGGACTCGACGCCGGATGAAACGTCGACGAAACGGGCGCTGGTGCGGCTCACGGCGTCGCTCACATTCTCAGGATCAAGCCCGCCTGCCAGAATCCACGGCAGCGGATGGGAGAAGCCATCCAGCAACGCCCAATCAAAGCGAAGACCTGTGCCGCCCGGCAAATCCATGGCCTTGGGCGGCTTTGCGTCATACAAGATGCGCGTGGCCGCGCCCTGATAGCTGGCAGTTAGATCCAGATCGGCACGGGTGCGCACGGGAACCGCCTTCCAGACCTCTACGCCGAGCTGGCGTGCGGATTGCGCCACAAATGCTGGGCTCTCCTCGCCGTGAAACTGCGCTACGTCAAAAGCCCCGCGCTTCATGATTTGGGCAACAAAATCAGCATCGGGATCAACGAAGAGCGCAACGCTGAGCGCGCGGCCTGCCATGCGCTCCACCAGTGCTGCCGCCTGATCGAGCGACACGTGGCGCGGGCTTTTGGAAAAAAAGACAAACCCGATATGGCTTGCGCCGCCTGCCAGCGCAGCGTCCAAGGCTTCGGGGGTTGAAATCCCGCAGATTTTAGCCTGAACCGCCATCGTCAGATCGTGGCGTCAATGGCTCGTGCAGCGGCGTCCGGGTCAGCGGCCTGCGTGATCGGGCGGCCGATGACGAGGATTGACGCGCCATTGTTGAGCGCCTGACGCGGCGTCACGACCCGCTTCTGATCGCCGACATGGCCATCGGCAGGGCGAACGCCCGGCACCACGAAAAAGCCGCCCGGCCACAGCTTTTTGGCGATGGCGACTTCGTTGCCAGAGCAAACCACGCCATCAAGCCCGGATTCCCTCGCGAGCAGCGTCAGCCGCTCAACCTGCGCATGGGGATCGCCATTGACGCCGATAGAATTGAGGTCGCTGCCATCAAGGCTCGTCAGCACGGTGACGCCAACGACCTTGGTGCCGGCAGGAGCCGCCGCCTTGGCATCTTCCATCATCGCACGGCCGCCAGCGGCATGAACGGTGAGGATCGCAGGCTCAAGCGGGCGCAACGCCTGCACAGCCTTGGCGACGGTGTTGGGAATGTCGTGAAGTTTCAGATCAAGGAAGATGGGCAGGCCAAACTGCGCCATTTCACGCACACCCGCGCGGCCATTGGCCGAGAAGAATTCAAGGCCGAGCTTGAGGCCGCCCACATGGTTTTTCACACGTGAGGCAAGTTCCTTCGCCTTTTCAAGGTCAGGCGTGTCGATGGCGACATAGATGGGGCTGGTCATGAAACCCCCGGTGGCACGGCAATCGGCGCAGCGGAAGGGGGAATCGTTCCCGACTGCATGGGTTCTGCCGGAGAAGGGTTCATCAAGGCGCGTGTTTCGGCCAATTGCCGCTCGCTTTGCGTAAGCTTGCGCTGGAGCGACCATTTGGTCGCACGATGGAGGATGAAATAGGGCGCAAGCCCTAGCAAAAATGCCGCGAAAATGGGGATTGGCAGGTAGGTGGTCAACTCCAGCCCGCTCCACAGCGTGAGGGTGACGGATGTCCAGTTGCTGATCGAGAACACCACGAGAATAACCGCGATGACGACCCAGAAAAGTGTTTTCAGAAACTGCATCGCTGCATCAACTCCCGGTTTCTATGACACAACTCTAGTCGGTCGTGGCGGCGTTTTCCAGCGGAACACGGGCAACTTCCTGCCTCAGGCTCGCAAAAAGCTCTGCGATGTTGGTGAGGCGCGGTTCTTCTTCGGTCAGGATCGCTTCAAACAAGGCGCGCTTGGCTGCCATGATCTCTTGCGCGGGCGCGGGGCTGGTGAGCGTGGAATAGACGATGTCGACCATCCGTTCGGCACCATGCAGCCGTCCCCAGAGATAATCATTCTCGCGATATTTGCGGCTGAAAAAGGCACCAAAGCTATTGAATTCTATGCCCTTTAGCGTGGCCGCAGCTCCACCCCGGCGGATCGATTGCGCATCATCGGGTGAGATGCGGTCGACCTTGATGGGGTTGAACTCTTCCAGCCCTTCGCCCTGCAACATCGGCAGCGTCGATATGTCGAAATAGGGAAAGCCGAGATAGGCGAGCAGGGATTGCCGACGATGCGCCCTGGGACAGGCGATTAGGCCGCCCGCCAGCGCGATGTCGACCGCTTCGTCGCGCTGGGGAAGCGCCTGAAGTGTTGCCACGTCATCGAGAAAGGTCGATGGGCTGGCAAGGCTGATCGTGCGGTAGGTTGCTGCGTTCTCAAGATCGATGAGCGGCGCAAGGCTTGCATAGATCACGTGGCGCAGATTGACGATTTCGGCATCCACAGCTTCTCCACTGTCGACAAGCGCGGTGAGGCGGCGGGCCATGAAGCGCAGGCGGCGGATGCGAAAGCCAAGGTCATGTGCGCGGAAAAACGCAATTGTGGTGTTGTTGCGCCCTTCGCCCGGCAGGCGGATGTCATCAATTCCGCGTGCGCGAATTTCAGCCCATAAGCGATGCCGAAAATCTTCTGGAAGCGCCTCGTTGCGTGTGGCGGCAATGCGCGCTGCAAGGTCTGCCAATCCTTCAACGATCCCGGCGAGTTTGAGATGCGCATAGCCTGCATAGGCATATCCTGCATCCGCCGTCGCACGGTCATGCGCCTTGGCCCGCCATGCCGCGACGCGCTTGGTCGTTGGTTTGTCGATAAAGAAGGTCTTGCCGAAAAGCGCCTGCACCGCGGCGTCAATATCTGGCGTGAGCGCGTCAACAATGTGTTGCATCCGGCGGATGCGCGTGGAGCGCGCGGCAATGTCTTCCAAATTATCCCGAATGGGCTGTTCGCGCGGCAGCTCAGACATGGCCCCCAAAATGGTGGTGAAAAAGCCCGGAAGGTCGCCTTTGCCAGGGCGATTGAGGCTGATCGCCCGGATGCCGGGCTTGGGATCAATAAACACAAAGCGCCGATCCACCTCGCGGCGGGCGGGGCGATCTCGCAATGCCTCAATTGCAGCTTTGAACGGCGCATTGGCGAGCACGGACCCATCGACCAGTGAAATGTCATCCACCAGTTTTCCGCTCTGCGGAATGATCGATGAGAGGAAGGGCGCGCGATCTGGCCATTGCGTGCCGCGCGCTGAAACAAGACTGTCGAGTTCGCGCAGCTTGAATGGCGGGAAGGCACCGGGAAAGCTGGATGTCGCGCGCGCCGCAAAGGTGAGGGCGATTGTGCTGCCGAGAGAAATCTCCTGTTCCGGGTCGTGCCGAAAGCGAATGACAAGGCGATGCTCATTTTCAACCACGCGCGGCGGTGAGTTGAGCTGGAGTGTTTCCGGGTGGCCGTGAAAGTCGGTGACGGTCACGGCAAGGTCCAGCGGCTGACCGGGCGGAAGAAGCGACCCATCAGGCGGTGAACTGGCCATCAAGTCAAAGGCATCGAGAATCATGCCAGAAAGCACCTGCCCGCCAAAGGGCGGCTCGAACCAGCGGGAGCGAACGAAGCGGGTCAGCTTGGCGCGCACTTCTTCTCGCGCTTCTGACGCGACTGTGGTGTCGATGGTGCCGCCCTGTCGGTTGGCGACATACCAGGCGATGGGGGCTGCCCAGAACTTTGTGAACTTCCCCAAGGGACGCGCATCGGGATCAAGCAGAACGTCAACATCGGCCTTTTCAAGCCACAGGTCGGTCAGCGGCTCAAGCGACTGGCCCGTTGCCACGGCCTGCGCAAGAAAGATGCCGTTGATGCCGCCCGCGCTGGCGCCAGTGATAATGTCGGTCAGTACCCGCAGCGTCAGATTATTGTCCGCCGCGATCTTGCGGAGCAATTCAAGGTAAAGCTGTTCAGAAAGCGAGAGGCCGTTTCCGCCCGCATGGAAAGCGCGGCTTGCGCGCGTCAGCTTCCAGATCTCTTTGGTTATGCCGTGCATATAAACGGCAAGGCTGATGCCACCGTAACAGACAAGCGCCAGCCGCAATTCCTTTTCATGCATTGCATGACGTTATCGCGGCTGGCGCCTTTGTCGAGTAGAACTCGACGCCCCCCATTTCCTGATTGCGACCCAGGACACTTCGTCAACGCCAGAGGCGTCTTGGATTGACGTGGCAGACGCATAGCTTTGGCTTTCCGGCAAGACTGTAAAATGATATACAATCCACAGCTTTTTCAATGAGGTCGACGCGATGGCGCAGATTACGGTGCCGGAACGCGGAATCATGTCGCGCTTTCCGCAACGGCTGCTGGAAGGCCTGCAGGCGCTTGCGACGCGTCGAACCTATTATGACGGGCAGCTTATCCACCAGCGGGGTGATGAACGCGCTGGCGTGGATTTCATCTGGCGCGGGATGGTGCGGCTGGGGACTGTTGGCAAATCGGGCCACACGATCTCCACCAGCCTGCTGCGCGCTGGTGATATGTATGGCGAAATGACTGTATTTGCTCGAATTTCTCGGATGCAGGATGCCTATGCGATTGGCGAAACGATCATCGATCATGTGCCGGCATCGCGGTTTCGGCGCGTCTTGCAGGATGAGGCTGAACTGGTTGATCTTGTTTTTGAGATGATGGCCCGGCGGCAGGCGCGCGCCTTGCGCGAAATTGACGATATATTGCGCCGCCCCCTAATCGAGCGGCTGGCGCGCCATTTGCTTGAGCGGGATAAATTGACGGGCGGCACCGGCCTTATCGACACCGGCAAGAATGATCTTGCAGAAGCACTTGGTGTCTCGCGCGTGGCGATCAGCAATGTCTTGTCGCGCTTGGGCGCGATGGGGTTTGTGCGCTCTGGCTACAACAAGGTTGAAATCCTTGATTCGGCGGCACTGGACAGTTGGCTGCACGAGCAAGGGGATTCGCTGATGATCGTGCAAAAGCCGTCGCACGCTGATTGACCGGGCGTTTGCATCTTCCTATGTTCCCTTTTCGTTCAAATTGAGGATTGGGCATGGCGCGCGCGCAAAAGCGGTTTGTTTGCCAGAATTGTGGAAGCGTCAGCCCCAAATGGGCAGGACAATGCACCGATTGTGGTGACTGGAACTCGATGGTGGAAGACGCAGCGGTCACCGTCACCCCATTTCGCGCCAAGCATGATCTGCAAGGCGGCGGTCGGCCCATCGATCTTGTCGGGCTGAATGTTGAAACCACGCTGCCAGAGCGGATGCCAAGCGGCATTGCCGAGCTGGACCGCGCGCTTGGGGGCGGCTTTGTGGCTGGTTCCGCCACGCTCATCGGTGGTGATCCCGGCATCGGCAAATCGACTTTGCTGTTGCAGGCGGCGGCGCGCATTGCCGAACAGGGCAAGGCTGTTGCTTATATTTCGGGCGAGGAAGCGTCGGATCAGGTCCGTTTGCGCGCGCAGCGGCTGGGGCTTGGCAATGCCCCTGTCCAGCTTGGCGCGGCGACGTCGGTGCGCGACATCTTGACGACGCTGGGCGCGGGCGCGCCACCCGCGCTGGCCATCATCGATTCCATCCAGACGATGCACAGCGATCTCATCGAAGGTGCACCGGGCACAGTCAGTCAGGTGCGCGCAGCATCGCAGGAACTGATCCGCTTCGCCAAGGAGCGGGGCACGGCAATAGTTCTTGTCGGCCATGTCACCAAGGATGGCACAATCGCCGGACCGCGCGTTCTGGAGCATATGGTGGATACCGTGCTGAGCTTTGAAGGCGAGCGCAGCCATCAATACCGGATTTTGCGCGCGGTGAAGAACCGTTTTGGCGGCACCGATGAAATTGGCGTCTTTGCGATGGAAGCCTCTGGCCTGTCTGAAGTCGGCAACCCATCCTCGCTGTTTTTGACGGCGCGGGACGAGACGGTGACGGGCACGACCGTATTTCCGGCGCTGGAAGGCACGCGCCCGGTGTTGGTCGAGGTGCAGGCGCTGACTGTGCGGCTGGCAAGCGGGGCGACGCCACGTCGCGCGGTTGTGGGGTGGGATTCGGGGCGTCTGGCTATGATCCTTGCCGTGCTGGAGGCGCGCTGCGGTCTTTCGCTGTCATCGGCAGAAGTTTATCTCAATATCGCAGGCGGCTATCGCCTTTCTGACCCGGCGGCCGATTTGGCGGTTGCCGCTGCAATTATTTCGGCCTGGACGGAGCGGCCCATGCCGATTGATACGATTGTTTTTGGCGAACTTGCACTGTCTGGCGAAGTGCGTCCCGTCGCACATGGCGGGCTGCGGCTGCGCGAGGCGGCAAAGCTGGGCTTTGACCGTGCGCTCATCCCCTCTGGCGGGGCTGCCGATGCCGGGGCGATCTCCACGCAAAACTTCCGCACGCTTGGACAGTTTGTTGACCATATGCTCGCGCGGGGATAGCCGCTGGGGAATGACGGCACTCGACATCATCGTGCTCATTCTGATGGGCGGCGGCGGCTTTCTCGGCTTTATGCGCGGCTTTGTAACGGAAGCGCTGTCGCTTGGCGCGTGGGCACTCGCCATTGCGTGTGTCAAGATGTTCCACGGCCCCGTCACGGCGGCGCTGGCCGATGTGGTGGGCACTGTGTCGGGCGCTTCTGCACTTTCGTTCGCACTTGTTTTTGGCACCGCCATGTTCGGCGGCAAGATGATTGCCAGGCGCGCGGGTGAAGGCACGCGCAATTCCTTTGTGGGCTCGTTTGATCGTGTTCTTGGGCTGGGCTTTGGGGCGGTGAAGGGGCTGCTATTTGCGTCGGTTGGCTTTCTCTTCGTGACGCTCGTTTATGATACCATTTACGGTCACGAGGCGGAGCGTCCGGCATGGCTTGACGAGGCGAAGACCTACACGCTCCTCAGTGCGAGTTCGCGGGCGCTCGTCGATTTCGTAAATGAGCGACGCAATGGCGATGCACCGTCGAAGCGCACATGAGCGGCACACTCTACACGACCGAGATATTGCGGCTGGCGACCAACATTCCGCACCTTGGACGACTGGACGCGCCTGATGGCTGCGCCGACAAGCGATCCCTGACCTGTGGTAGCAAGATTTCTGTCGATGTGCGTTTGGACGATGCCGGGCAGGTGCAAGATTTTGCGCAGATGGTGAGCGCCTGCGCGCTGGGGCAAGCCTCCGCCTGCCTGTTGGGCCGCGACGTTGTGGGCAAAAATCTGGCCGAGCTTGAAGCCGCACGCGACACTCTCAGGCTCTGGCTGAAACGCGAGGCAGACGGACCGGGCGATTGGCAGGGGCTTAGCGTTTTTGAAGCGGCGCGCGACTATCCGGCACGCCATGCCGCGATATTGCTGCCGTTTGACGCCGTGATTGAAGCAATTCGGAAGGCACGTCGATGAACGAGGAGTCACTCCTTCAGGAAGCCGTCATCCTTCTTGGGTCTGGCCTGCTTCTTGTCATGATATTTCGGCGCTTTGGCCTTGGTGCGGTGCTTGGCTATCTTGTGGCAGGCGTGCTTATCGGTCCGCATGGGTTGGGGCTGGCGGGCGGCGGTGAGTCCAAGCTTGCGATTGCGGAAATTGGCATTGCGCTGCTGCTCTTTCTTGTCGGGCTGGAACTGCATCCGGCGCGATTGTGGCGGCTCAAGCGCGATATTTTCGGCCTGGGTCTGCTTCAGGTCGTGATATGTGGGCTGGTGCTTGCAGACACGATCATGCTGCTGGCGGGTTTTACATGGGGGGCGGGACTGGCGCTGGGGCTGCCACTAGCCCTGTCGTCCACGGCACAGGTTTTGCCGAGCCTCAAATCTTCGGGCCGGATCAACACGCCATTCGGCGAGCGGGCCTTTTCCATCCTGCTGTTTCAGGATCTGGCAATTGTGCCGCTCATCACCGTGATTGCCGCCTTGTCCCGCGCGCCTGCCGATCCGGCAATGCCGCCGGGCTGGTTGCTCGCCATCTACACGGTTTTGGCGATTTTGGGGCTGGTGCTGGCTGGTCGCTTCCTGATCCGGCCGCTGCTGCGTTTGACGGGTAAATTGGGAGAACGCGAACTTTTTGTGGTTGTCGGACTATTCACTGTGCTGGGCGCTGCGGCGCTGATGGAGAGCCTCCATCTCTCGACTGCACTTGGCGCGTTTGTGGCCGGGGTGATGCTGGCGGATTCGCCCTATCGGCATGAGATTGAAAGCGATGTTGAGCCTTTCCGCTCTATCCTGCTTGGGCTGTTCTTCCTTGCGGTTGGCATGGTGCTCGATATTCCGGCGATCATGGCCAATCCGCTTTTCGTGGCGGGGTTCGCCGCGCTGCTTGTGCTGCTCAAGACGGGCATCATCTGGGCGCTGGCGCGTTATTTTGGCTTTGCGAACCGGCCAGCGCTGGGTTTGGGGCTGCTGCTAAGTCAGGGCGGTGAGTTTGGCTTTGTGCTGTTTACGCAGGCGCAAGGGGCGATGCTCATCGAGCCGCAGGCTGCAAGCCTGTTCAGTGCGATTGTGACGCTCTCCATGGCGACGACGCCGTTCCTGCTGATGGTGGCGCGCCGCTTTGAATATGCGTCCGCCTCGGAAGGCGATGCGCCGGAGGGACCGGACAATGCGGCGCGGGCGAGCGCGATCATCGTGGGCTTTGGGCGTTTCGGGCAAACTGTGTCGCAGGTGCTGCGCGGGCAGGGCGTTTCAGTGACGCTCATCGATGTGAAGCCCGCACAGATTGAAACGAGTGGCACCTATGGGTCCAAGGTCTATTATGGCGATGGGCGGCGCGTTGACATTTTGCGGCGCGCTGGTGGCGATACCGCGCAGCTCATTCTCTTCTGCACCGATGATGCCACCACGGGTCCGGCCCAGTTGCAGCCCGTGTTGGAGGCTTTTCCGCAAGCGGCGGTTCTGGTGCGGGCGTTCGATCGCCGGCAAGTGATCGCGTTTGATAATCTCGATCTTGCAGCCGTCGTCCGCGAGGTACATGAATCAGCCGTCCTGATGGGCGCGAGTGCCTTGAGTGCGCTGGGCTGGGAAGAGAACGAAATCGAGCGGGGTGTGTCGGAATACCGCGCGCGTGACGATATGCGCCTGCGCGCACAGATCGAAAGTGGCGATCTGCACGCACTCAAACACATCCATATAAAGGCGAGGGACAAATGATTGAGGCGCTGGCAGCATTTTCCGCAGCACTTGCCATCGCGGCAGGCGCATTTGGCGCGCATGGCGTTGAGGGGCACGCGGCTGAATGGCTCAAAACGGGGGCCGCCTATCAGTTGGTCCACGCCGTGGTTGTGCTGGTGATCGCAAGGACGCATGGCACTCAGGCCGCGTTGCTGCTGGCAGGTGCGCTGATTTTTGCAGGAACGCTCTATCTTATGGCGCTGGGTGCACCGCGCTGGTTTGGCGCAATCACGCCAATTGGCGGGGCTACCATGATTATCGGTTGGCTGTGGCTGGGTGTGGCCCTTGCCCGGAAGTAATCAGGCGGCGGCGCCATCGAGGAATGCCGCGATCTCATCGAGATTGACGGTGCGGTCGACATAGCTCTGCCCAATCCCTCGTGCGAGGATGAAGGGCAGCGTGCCGCCCGACATTTTCTTATCGTGCAACATATGCGCCACGAGCGCCTTGCCGTGTGCCTTGACGTGCGCAGCCTCAAGCGTGGATGGCAGGCCAATCGCCTGGAGATGCGCGTTGACGCGCGCACTCGCATCAGGTGCGCATCGGCCTGACTTGGCCGAAAAGCCGTAAGCGAGCGCGATGCCGGCTGCGACAGCCTCGCCGTGGAAAAGAATATCGGAAAAGCCGGTATCGGCCTCCAGCGCATGGCCAAAGGTATGACCAAGGTTGAGCAGCGCGCGCACATCATCGGTTTCACGCTCGTCAGCAGCAACGATGGCGGCCTTGGCGCGCACGCTATGCTCGATGGCGTAAGAAAGTGCCGCCGGGTCCCGCGCCAGCACGCTGCGTGCATTTGCCTCGCACCAGTCGAAAAAGGCGGGGTCGTTGATGAGCCCATATTTCACGACTTCGGCATAGCCGGCACGCATTTGGCGATCAGGCAGCGTATCGAGCACGCTGGGGTCTATCACGACGCGCACGGGCTGGTGAAAGCTGCCGACAAGGTTTTTGCCTGCCCTCACGTTGATTGCGGTCTTGCCGCCAACCGATGAATCAACCTGTGCCAGCAAGGTTGTCGGCACCTGAATAAAGTCGCAGCCGCGCTTGAGGATGGAGGCCGCGAAGCCGACGAGATCACCAATGACCCCGCCGCCAAGGGCGATCAATTTGTCTTTGCGCTCCACACCGAGATCAAGCAGCTCATCCATCAGCCGCTCCAGTTGCCGCCAGCTTTTGCTCGCCTCACCAGAGGGCAGGATAATCGTATGACATTCTTTGCCAAGCGATGCCGTCAAACGTGTAAGCTGTGTTTTGGCAACCTCTTCATCGGTGATGATGATAGCGGGCCGTGGGCCGAGCAATGGAGCGATACACTCATGCGCGCGGTCGAGCAGGCCGTTGTCGATGAGAATGTCATAGCTGCGGGCGCCCAGCCCGACATTGACTGTTGCCGTCATGAGAGTGCTTTCAAGATCTTGTCGAGCGTCGTTTCGTGCGGGCTCGCCTGGCTTTTGATGTGAATGTGCGCCTGCGCATAAATGGGGGAACGGACGGCGGCGAGCTTGGTCAGAATTTCCCTTGGATCGCCATTGGCGAGAAGCGGGCGATCTCCCTTGCGCGCGGTGCGGTCAACCAGCGTGTCGATGTCTGCATCAAGCCAGATGACGACCGCGCGCTCAAGCATCAACGCGCGCGTTTCATCATTGATGAAGGCGCCACCGCCAGTTGCGATGATCTTGCGCTTGCCATCAAACAGCCGCGAGATCACGCGCCGTTCCCCGTCGCGGAAATGGGCTTCGCCAAACTTCTCGAAGATTTCCGGGATGGAGAGGCCCGCCGCCTCGACAATCTCATGATCGGCATCGACGAAGGGCAGGTGCAGCTTTTGCGCAAGCCTTTTGCCGATGCTCGTCTTGCCCACGCCCATCATCCCGACAAGGGCAATGGGCTTGCGATGCAGGTCTTGTTGGGAAAGGCAGGACGAATTCATTGCCGGGGGCTATACACAGGCACAGCCTGTCGGGCAAAAGGCCCGTGAAATTGGATGGAATAGGGTCAAACGGGTAAAATGGGCAGACCAGTAAAGCTTGGACTCGCGCTCGTGGCGATCATCGGGTTGATGTTCTTTTTCGCGGGATTGAGCGGGGAAAAGCCGATCAGACATATTGAGAAGCCGGTGACTGTCCATGCGCCTGCCTGATCGCGCGTCGTGGATTGCGCTCGCGCTTGTTGCGGGTGTCGCAGCGGCCATTCCGGCTATTGGGCAGGACCGTCCCGAATCGATTCTGCCACCGGGCTTTGGCGATGCCCCGGATGCGCCGCCTGCGCGCCGAACGGATGGTGACGCGCCCAAGCCGAAGCCGGGCACGGATAGCCCGACGCCAACGCTGACACAGCAACCGGGGGCAGCGCCTGCGGAAGGCGGCGATGGGGCGGTCCAGACAGGGGACGCCGCCACATCTGCCGAAACCACGGGGGATGAAGCTGATACGCCCGTTTTGCTGGTTGATATTCCCCCTCAGGCCCGGCGCTCGACGCAAATCGTCGGGCTTTTGGGCGCAACCGATGGCGATATGGGGCCTGCCGCCTTCGCCAATGTGCGGGGGCAGTATCTCGCCAAGGTGATGCGTCACCTGAACGCACCTATTGCCTCGCGTTGGGCGTCGATCGTGCTGCGCCGGGCGCTTTTGAGCAAGGCGGAAACGCCCGCAGACGTGAATGGGGCTGACTGGGCGGCGGAACGCGCATGGCTGCTCGTGCGTATGGGGGAGGCGACGTCGGCGCGCGGCCTGGTTCAGGCTGTCGATGTCGATCAATATACGCCCGATATGTTCACCTTCGGGATGCAGGCGGCGCTGGCCTCGGCGGACCCGGCAGCACTTTGCCCGATGACCGAAGGCGCCGATCGCACCAATCGGGAAATCTCATGGACGCTGGCGCGCGCCATATGTTCGGCCTTTTCGGGGGAATCGTCGCTGGCATCCGCCCAGCTTGATCGGGCCCGCAACCGCCGCGGTGATTCCAATGCGGATGTGTTGCTGGCCGAAAAAGTGGTGGGCGCTGCCTCCAACACGCGACGTGCGGTGACGATCAACTGGGATGAGATCAACCATATCGACACATGGCGCTATGGCATGGCGACGGGGACCGGCCTCGAAATACCGGAGCGGTTGCTGCAATCGGTTGATCCGCGCGTTCGTGCGTGGCGCGCGCAGGCCCCGCTCTTGAGCTATACGTCGCGCCTGCCCGATGCGGATCGCGCAGCGGCGATGGGCATATTCTCCAGCGCGGCGCTTGTTGATTTTTATGGCGCGGCCTTTGATGAAACGGACCCGGCTGAGCAGGGCAACAAGCTGTTTGACCTTTTGCGCAACGCCTATGCGGCGAAGGATGATGATGGCCGCGTTGATGCGCTCGGTTCGGTCTGGTCATTTGAATCGCTTGGTGAATGGCAAAACTATGCCCGTTCGCTCGTGACAGCGCGGGCAGCGGCGCGCATTGCGCCATCGGCGGACTTTGCCGATCAGGCGGCCCCCCTCATCGCATCTATGCTGTCGGCAGGGCTTGATACACAGGCTATGCGCTGGAGCGCGGTCGTGCGCGATAAGGGGCTTGAGGAGGCCTGGGGCTTGCTGGCCGTTGCCAGCCCACGCGCTATGGGCAGCGTATCTGCGGGTCAGATCAAAGATTTCGGCAGCGCGTCAGCCCGCGATGGAGAGTTGCGCGCGCGGATGCTCTTTGCGGGGTTGGCCGGGCTGGGCCGTGTGCCCAATGGCGATGTGCAGTCGATGGCCGAAAGCTTCTCCGTGCCAATCGCGCGCCGGACGAAATGGGGCGATGCGCTGGATGAGGCTGTGCGTTTGCGTTCTCCGGGGGCAGTCGCGGTGTTGTGTGCGGTTGGACTTCAGGCGCGGCGCTGGTCAGACGTGCCGCCAGAACATCTCTACCGGGTCGTTTCCGCGCTGCGCCATGTCGGGCTGGAAGCCGAAGCACGGATGATCGCCGCGGAAGCCATTTCGCGGGCTTGATATGCAGCCGCTGGACGATTTCTGGCTGATCGCCCGCTTTCTTGAAATGATGGCGGCAGAAGCCGGAGCTGCGCGCAACAGCCTGATGGCCTATCAGTCCGATTTGCGCGGCGCCTCAACTCTCATGGGGGGCAGTCTCCACAGCGCCGATGCAGATGCGCTGCAACGGCTGGCGGGGCATTGGGACGAGCTGGCGGCATCGTCCGTTGCGCGCAAGGCTTCTGCCTTGCGACGATTTTACGGATTTTTGCTGGATGAAGGACATCGCGCGGATGACCCTTCCCATGCGCTCCCAAGGCCGGGGCTGGGGCGACGTTTGCCCAAGACGCTCAGCCATGATGATATTGCGCTGCTCTTTACCGAATTGGAGCGCCGCAGCACTCAACCCACGCCAAAAAGCGCAGATTTGCGGCTGAGGGCATTGCTCGAAATCCTCTATGGCTCCGGCCTGCGCGCAACCGAAGCGGTGTCGCTCGATGTGCGGTCCATTGCGCCAGACCGGCCTTTCGTAATTTTGAAGGGCAAGGGCGACAAGGAGCGGCTGGTGCCCGTTTCAGAGCGTGCGCGCGCTGCGGTGACGCAATGGCTTGTGGTGCGGCCAGCCGGGTCCAACTGGCTGTTTCCATCGGGGCGGTCACATCTCAGCCGTGTTCGGCTGTTCCAGCTGTTGAAGGAACTGGCGGGGCAGGCGGGGCTCCAGCCTGAGCGGATCAGTCCGCACGTGCTGCGCCATGCCTTTGCCACCCACCTGTTGGAGGGAGGGGCGGATCTGCGCGCCTTGCAGATGTTGCTGGGCCATGCAGACATTGCCACGACCGAGATTTACACCCATATCGACAGCCGTCGCCTCGTTGAACTTGTCAACGCACGCCATCCGCTCGTTGACGCGCGGCGTCGGCGCTCCTAACCGCTGTCGCATGGTTCAGTTTCTCGATTTTGAAAAGCCCATCGCCGAACTTCAGGCCCGTATTGCCGAACTGCGCGAAAGCGCGGAGGCGACCAATATCGAGCCGGAGATTGCCAAGCTGGAGGCCAAGGCCGACAAGCTGCTGCGCGATACCTACGCAAAGCTGACGCCTTGGCAGAAGACGCAAGTCGCGCGCCATCCTGATCGTCCGCATTTCAAACATTATGTTGCGGGTATGATCGACGATTTCATGCCACTTGCCGGTGACCGCGCCTTTGGTGACGATCAGGCGATTCTTGGCGGCCTTGGCCGGCTGGGTGGCCGACGCGTGATGGTGATCGGCCATGAAAAGGGCGATGATACCGCCACGCGCATCAAGCATAATTTCGGCATGGGCAAGCCTGAGGGCTATCGCAAGGCGATTCGCCTGATGGAGCTTGCTGATCGCTTTGGCGTTCCCGTGGTGACGCTGGTGGATACATCGGGCGCATTTCCTGGTGTTCAGGCCGAAGAACGCGGTCAGGCAGAGGCGATTGCGCGCTCGACCGAAAAATGCCTGTCACTCGGCGTGCCGATGGTGGCGGCTGTTGTTGGTGAAGGCGGATCGGGCGGTGCAGTCGCTTTGGCTGCCGCGAACCGCGTTCTCATGTTTGAACACGCCGTCTATTCGGTCATCTCGCCGGAAGGTTGCGCCTCCATTTTGTGGCGCACGGCTGAAAAGGCGGCGGATGCTGCCGAAGCGATGCGAATCACGGCACAGGATCTGAAAATTCTGGGCGTTGTCGATGAAATCGTGACCGAACCGGCGGGTGGCGCACATCGTTCTGCCGATGCGGCCATTGGCGCACTGGCGGCCGCCATCGGCAAGTCACTGGATTCGCTTGGAGGCATGAACGCAGATCAGTTGCGCACTGATCGGCGGCAGAAATTCCTTGCGATGGGAAGCCTCTGATACCAGCGTAAGCCTGTGTCGGCGAAGGCCGGGATGAGGGAGTTTGGTAGATGAAGAAGTGGCTTATCGGCGCAAGCGCGCTTGGACTTTTGGTCGCGCAGGTCGGCGCTGCGCCCGGCGTTGCAAAAACATCATCCACTCCTGCCGTTCCTCAGTCGATCTCTGCTAAGGACAAGGCGACTGGCGCGAAGGCGCATCCCCAGCTTCTTGCCGAATTTGGTGGCCTTTATGAAGGCCCACAGGCCGCTTATGTGACGCGCATCGGCCAATCGGTCGCATCGCAATCGGGGCTGGCGAACAAGCCGAGTGAGTTCACCGTTTCGCTGCTCAATTCCCCGGTCAACAACGCCTTCGCTATCCCCGGAGGCTATGTTTATGTGACGCGCCAGTTGATGGCGTTGATGAACAACGAGGCGGAACTGGCGTCGGTGCTGGGTCACGAGGTTGGTCACGTCGCTGCGCGCCACTCGCAAAAGCGCAACAGCAAGGCGACGCAGGCCGGGCTGGGCGCGGTGTTGGCGACAGTGCTGGGCAGCGTTCTTCTGGGTGGCGAGGGCGCAAAGCTTGGCCAACAGCTCGGCGGCGCGATCGCACAGCGTTATGTGCTCAGCTATTCACGCACGCAGGAATATGAGGCGGATGATCTTGGTATAGTCTATCTCTCAAAGAGTGGATATGATCCCATGGCGGCCTCCACGATGCTGGCCTCGCTTGCCGCACAGACTGCGCTTGATGCCCGGCGCGCGGGCAAGAGCGAAAAGTCTCTGCCGGAATGGGCGAGCACTCACCCCGATCCCGCAAGCCGGGTCGCGCGGGCCCGCCAGCGCGCGCTGGCGACGGCCGCCAAAGGCAAGGCGATTAATCGTGAGGCATTTATTCAGGCGCTTGACGGGATGTTGTATGATGATGACCCGAAGCAGGGCGTGATCGAGGGCAGCGCGTTCCGTCATCCTGAGTTGAAGCTCGGTTTCAACGCACCCTCTGGCTATGTAATGGTTAACGAGCCGCAGGCGGTTTCAATCAGTGGCACGGGCGGGCAGGCGCAGTTTTCGGGTGCTGCCTATAATGGCGATATGAACAGCTATATCGGCGGCGTGTTCCAGGCGGTGGGCGGCAGCCAGACGCAGGTGAATTACGGCACGGTGCAGCGCACCACGATCAACGGCCTGCCGGTCGCCTATGCCTCCGCGCGGGCGAATACGCAGTCGGGCCAAGTCGATGTGACCGTCTATGCTTATGAATTTGGGCCGAGTAGCGCCTTCCATATCGTGGCGATCACGCCCGTTGGGGCAACGCCGTTCACCTCATTGTTCCAGAGCGTGCGGCGGCTCTCTGCAAGCGAAGTGGCCGCTATACGGCCGCACAAGATCGCCATTGTGACGGTGCGTTCGGGCGATACTGCAAAATCGCTATCAGACCGGATGGACTATCCCGATTACAAGCTGGAGCGCTTCCGTGTGCTCAACGGGTTGGGCGATGCCGATGTTCTCAAACCCGGCCAGAAGGTGAAGATCGTTATTTCTGGCTAGGCCATGATCGATCAGGTTCAAGAAACGAAAACGGGCGGCAGGTTTCCCTGCCGCCCGTCTTTTCTCGTCGTGAACGAGGTCTGGTCTTAGACCTTGACGCTCTGTTCGACGGTCGTGAACGTGTTGTTCAGCGTGGTGCCGAGGGCATCCATCGCAGCAATCGCGGCAACCGCGATCAGAGCGGCGATGAGGCCGTATTCAATGGCGGTCGCGCCCTTGTTGTCACCAAAAAGCTTGCGTGCAAACTTGATCATCTCTGGTCTCCCGTTGTTCCAATTCCCGGCCAGCGATCCCAATTTTCGCTGACACTGTGGTGATAGCTGAGTCGAATTAGCAAACAGTTAAAGTCGTATTCCGCCCGGAGAAGCGATCAGGAAACAGCAAGATATTGCTGCGAGATCATGTTCCACATATCGACTACGGTTCCTGCGAGCGCATTGAGCGATGCCATTATGCCGACGACAATCAGCGCGACAATCAATCCATATTCAATGGCGGTTGCGCCCTTTTGATCGCGCAAGACCCGTTTCAGGATCGTGATTCCCATAGCTTTTCCCCGGTCTTTAGTCGTTCCCCATGGTGTAATTATCTCAATTGGGGTTAAGAAAATGCTCATGGGAGAAAATTACCACGTGGCTAACCGTCAGCTTCTCATCACCGCCGTGGCCCTTGTTGATCGCTCTGGACATATCCTCGTGCAGAAACGGCCTGCCGGAAAGCCAATGGCGGGGCTGTGGGAGTTTCCGGGCGGAAAGGTGGAAGCGGATGAAACGCCGTCATCCGCACTCTGCCGGGAATTGGCTGAAGAATTGAACATCCGGGTTGATGAGAAGGATTTGCAGCCCTTTGCTTTCGCAAGCGAACCGCTGGGCGAGCGCCAGTTGCTGCTCCTACTATACATCTGCCGCCTATGGCAGGGTGATCCGCACCCGGTGATTGCCGACGAATTGCGCTGGTGCACCGTCGATGCGCTCACGCACCTCGCCATGCCGCCGGCAGACGTTCCGCTCGTCGACAGGCTTAGAGAAATCCTTTGACGGGGCCTGAAGGTCGCGCCTCCTCAGCCTCTGGCCGCCAGCCGGTCATGTAGATTGGCGCGAAGGTTTCAAGCAGCGCAATGGCGCCGGCCTTCGCATAGAGCAGGCGGTGTGCCGAACGGCTGAAGGGCATAATCTGTGGCAGCGCATTGGTGCTTCCCGTTGCGCGCACATCATCAAGCAGGCGCTCAAGCGTGGAATAGCTCACGCTGATGCTGTCCTGATCGGCAACGGGCATCGAAAAGCCCGCACGAAACAGCAGGTCGCCAGCGGAGCGAACGTCAATTTGCGGATGAAAACGCGCCGCTGCCACTCCGGAGGCCTCCAGCTCTACGGATTGCATCAACTGTCGCAAACCCGCGAGCGATCCGCCGCCAAGCATCGCGCCCAAAAACAATCCGCCAGGGCGCAGCGCACGCCGCATCAGGATGAGCGCGCCGGGAAGGTCGTGCACTGTATCCAACATTCCACAGGCAACAACGAGGTCGAACGCCCCTGCCTCAAAGGGCAGCCGGTCCTCATCGGCCACCACATCGACATCCGGCCCTCTGACAAGATCGCAACAGGTGATTTCCGTGCCCGGTGGAAGAGCGGCGCCCAGTGCCATTCGCCCATGGCCGATGACAAGCGCGCGGCGAATGTCGAGCTTCATGAATGTAAGCCGGTCCGTCAGCTCATCCGACATATGATCCAGCAGCCATTGCGATTCGGGCGCTGCCGAACGCGCTCTGTGCCGGTTCAAGCGTCTGCGATCTCTGGAGAATATCTCATCGGACATGAGTTGCTTGTGCAACCCGATGTAACGGGCGACAAGACCCCATGGGCCTGTTTCGAAAAATCGTTGAAATGCCGCTCGATTTCGCCTTGCCGCGCCGTTGCGGCAGTTGTGGAATCATTGTTGGGAAAACAGGCCATTTTTGTGCGCCATGCTGGCAATCGCTGCGCTTCCTGCCAGATAGCGGCTGCCTGCGGTGCAATGCACCCGTTGATATTGCAGGCAGCGTGTGCGGACCGTGCATGGAGACTGTGCCCAGGCATGACGGGGTTCTGGCCGCCGTCGATTATTGCGATGTCGCCAAATCGCTCGTCTATAAGCTGAAATATGGCCGCAAGCCGGGTGCGTCGCGGGTCATGGCGGACTTCATGTATCGCCACGCCCAGCGACATCCGCAATCAGCGTTGGTGCCTGTGCCCTTGCACCGCATCAGATTGTGGACGCGCGGCTTCAACCAATCGCTTTCGATCGCGCGCGCCTTGGCGCGTCTTACCGGACACGAGGTTCTTCCGACTGCGCTGGTGCGCCACAAGCGCACGTCGCCGCTTGAAGGTCTGGGCCGAAGGGATCGTGCACGCGAGGTGGCGGGGGCAATCCGGGTTTCAGACGCTGTGAAGCCCCGGCTTCAGGGGCGAGACATTCTGCTGGTCGACGATGTTTACACCACAGGCGCTACCGCCAATGTGTGCGCACAGGCACTCAAAAAGGCCGGGGCTGGAAGCGTGCGTGTGTTAAGCTGGGCGCGGGTGTTGAAGGATGATGTCTGAGCGTTGACTTTTGCGGCCACTCAACCCAACTCAGGGCCAACTTAAAGCGAAAGCCGAGGAATGGGTTGATGGCAAAAGTTGAAATCTACACCAAGGCGTTCTGCCCTTATTGCTCGCGCGCGCTGGCCTTGCTGCGCTCCAAGGGTGTTGAGATCGAAGAAACCGACATTACGATGGATGTTGAAAAACGTGCCGAGATGATCGCGCGGGCCGACGGCCGCGTGACGGTGCCGCAGGTCTTTATTGACGGCGCACATATCGGCGGTTCGGATGATCTTGCAGCACTTGATGCACGGGGCGGGCTTGATCCCCTGCTTGCAGCCTGACGCGCCATGAAAATCGCAATTCTCCAGATGACGAGCGGGATTGATCCCGCAGCGAACACCGCCGCGCTTGTGGCGGCAGTCCACGAGGCTGCAAAGGGCGGCGCGGCGATGCTGTTTACGCCCGAAATGTCGGGTTTGCTCGATTCAAATCGGGAACGTGCCCGTCCGCATATCGTGCCGGAAGAGGAAAATGCGGTTCTCGCCGCAGTGCAAAGCGCGGCGCGCGAGGCCGGGATATGGGTCCATATCGGTTCGCTCGCGCTCAAGGGGCCGGAACGCTCGTTCAACCGTGGTTTCGTGATCGCAGCTGATGGCAGTATTCGCGCGCGCTATGACAAGCTCCATCTGTTCGACGTCGATCTGCCGACGGGTGAATCCTGGCGTGAATCAAATGCCTACGCGCCCGGCAGCAACAGTGTCGTCGCGCAAACACCCATCGGAATGCTTGGCCTCACGATCTGCTATGATGTGCGCTTCCCCGCGCTTTTTCAGGCGCTTTCAGGGGCAGGGGCAAACGTCATTTCCGTGCCGGCGGCCTTTACGGTGCCAAGCGGTCAGGCGCATTGGCACGTGCTGCTGCGCGCCCGCGCGATCGAAAATGCGAGCTGGATTATCGCCGCCGCCCAATCCGGCACGCATGAGGACGGTCGCAGCACCTATGGCCATTCGCTCGTGATTGATCCTTGGGGGCACGTCGTCCTTGATATGGAAAATCAAACCGGGCTCGGCTTTGCAGAGATTGATCTGGCGCAGGTGGAAGATGTGCGCAGCCGCATCCCGGTGATCGCGCATCGCCGGGCAATTCCCTTTGTCGAGGTTCGCCAGTGATCGTTTTCGATCTGAAATGCGGTGCGGGCCATGTGTTTGAAGCGTGGTTTGCAAATTCGGCGAGTTTTGATGACCAGAGGCTGCGCAATCTTCTCATTTGCCCCCTGTGTGGCACGCCAGAGGTTGATAAGGCGGTGATGGCACCCAATGTCGGCGCAAAGGGTAATCAACGCGCTGAGGCTATTCCGGCGAAAGAAGCTCCTGCGCAGGCGCCAGCTGCGTCGCCTTCACCCGCTGAGGTCAAGGTGTTTATGGAGACGCTGGCAAAAGCGCAGGCAAAGCTGCTCGAAAAGTCTGAATGGGTGGGCCGCGATTTCGCCAATGTGGCACGTGCGATGGATGAAGGTGAAATCGACCATGCGCTGGTCCACGGACAGACCACGCCTGAAGAGGCCAAAGCATTGATTGACGACGGCATTGGCGTCATGCCGCTGCCTTTTCCGGTGATCCCGCCTGACAAGCAGAATTGACCGGGCAGGCGCAGAAGCCTAGAGGCTAGTTGATTTTGATAGAATCAAAATTGCGCTCCAGATTGTTTGTTTTCCGCGATTTTCGAGCTGTTCGGTGGTTTCACCTTACTCGAAATCGCTCTGGTCAGCAGCGCGGCGCACCCGTAGCTCAGCAGGATAGAGCATCAGATTCCTAATCTGGGGGCCACTGGTTCGAATCCAGTCGGGTGCACCATCACTTCGGGCGGAGCATCAAAGGCGAAGGCCAGATGTTTCCTCGAAACCCGCCATCAAATTGAGGTTCTGCACCGCTGCGCCGCCTGCGCCCTTACCCAGATTATCGAGCGCGGCGACAAGGCGGATGTGGCTTGCGTCCTTGCTTTCAAACACAAAGAGGTCGAGCCGATCGGTATCGGCGCAATGCTCGATGTGGAGGGCGCCTTCGTCAAAGTCGCGGATCAGCCGAACGATCTTTGAGCCTTCATATTGCGCCTCAATCACGTCGCGCATGGCAGAGGCGGAAGGCTTGTTTGGCATGGCGGCGGCAAGCAGAGGCACCTCTACAATCATGCCGCGATGCGTTGCAGCGACCGAGGGCGCGAAGAGCGGCGGATGCGCAAGGCCTGCGTGCTGCTGCATTTCGGGCACGTGCTTGTGGCCAAGGCCAAGCGCATAAGCACGCCAGGCTGTATCTGTTTCGCCCGTTTCAAATTCGGCGATCATCGCCTTGCCACCGCCCGAATAGCCGGACACGGCGTTGACGGTAATGGGCCAGTCCGCCGGGATCAGTCCGGCCGCTACCAAAGGCTTGACGAGTGCGAGAAAGCCCGTGGGGTAGCAGCCCGGATTGGAGACGCGCTTTGAGGCTGCAACGTCAAAGCCGATTTCCGGGAAGCCATAAGTCCAGCCACTGGCGGTGCGATGCGCCGTCGAGGCGTCGATGACACGCGTCGTGTTATTGTCGATGAGTGATACTGCTTCACGCGCGGCGTCATCCGGCAGGCAGAGAATAACGATGTCCGCCGCGTTCAGCGCCTCTTTACGCGCCGCTGTTTCCTTGCGCCGTGCATCATCGAGCACAATCATCTCAAGCTCAGGACGCCCGGCCAGCCGCTCGGCAATCTCAAGCCCCGTGGTGCCGTGGCCGCCGTCGATAAAGACGCGCGTCACTTCACCTGTTCCAGAAGATCTATCGGCACATAGCCGACGATATGATCTTGGGCGCAAAAGCCCCATGCCCAACCGCCGGAAAGGTCCACCGCCATGAAGTCCTCCCCCTTGGCAAGCGTAGCGCGCACCTCGGCCGTGGCGTCTGCTTCAGCGTGAACCGTCGCCGAGGCCCCAATGCAGCGCATCGCCATGGGCCGCGCATAATGTGGCACGAAAAGCTTCCCTGCGAGTGCGAGGTCTGCAAGATCGCCGCGCACGGCAAGAACCCGCTCATCGAGCGAGATGGACGGGCCGTCGAGGCTGAAGCTGGTGCGCTGTGCGTTGGTCATGGCGCGGCGCAATAGACGAGCAGGTGCGGGTTTTGCAATGGTGTGCGCTTCGGCATCGTTTCAGTTGGCGGCATAACGCTGCTTAAGAAGCTCAAATACGGCCCTCATTCCCATGGCTTCACCGCCTTTGGGGCGTCCGGGCGAGGCGGCGGGCTTCCATGCGAATGTATCGAAGTGCAGCCATGGTGTCGCCTCTGGCACGAAGCGACGCAGGAAGAGCGCGGCGGTGATTGCGCCGGCCATGCCGCCTTCTGCCGAATTGACCATGTCTGCCACATCCGATTTCAACATATCGTCATAACGGTCCCACAAGGGCATCCGCCAAGTCGGGTCTTGTGCCGCAGTTGAGGCCGCAGAAATGTCTGCTGCAAGCGGCTCGTCATTCGAGAACAGGGCAGGGAGGTCTGGCCCCAGCGCGACGCGGGCAGCGCCTGTCAGCGTTGCAAAATCGATGATGAGTTCTGGCTTGTCCTCCGCCGCTTTGGTCAGCGCGTCGCCAAGGATGAGGCGGCCTTCTGCATCGGTATTGTCGATTTCTACGAAAATGCCCTTGCGGCTCTTTAAAATATCGCCGGGGCGCAGGGCCTTGCCGGACACGGCATTTTCAACCGCCGGCACCAGCAGGTGAAGGTGCACGGGAAGGCGGGCTTCCATCACCAGACGGGTTACCGCGATGGCATGAGCAGCGCCGCCCATGTCCTTCTTCATCAGCCGCATGAACGCGCCTGTCTTGATGTTGAGGCCGCCGGTATCAAAGGCGACACCCTTGCCGACGAGCGCGACGCGCGGATGCTCTGGATTGCCCCAGACAAGTTCGATGAGGCGTGGTGCGCGGTGCTTTTCCGCAGCTTGGCCGACCGCCTGGATCATCGGGTAGCCTGCTTCCAGTTCATCGCCTTTGGTCACGCTCAGCTTGGCATCAAACTCGCGGGCAAGTGCTTCTACTGTCGTTTCGATTTCTGCCGGGCCGAAATCGGCGGCAGGCATATTCACGAGATCGCGGACGATGGCCGTAGCTTCCGCCTGCCGGGCCAGATCGGCGACGCTCCCCGGCTCACTGGTCAGGAGAATACGGTCCCCAACGATTTCGGCAGAGGACAGGAATTTGTCGAAGCGATAATGCGCCATCATCCAGCCGAATGTGCTGACGCCGGGCGTTGCGCCGAAAAGACGATATGTGCCTTCGGGCAATTTTTGGGCGGCGGGTGCAAGATCCCATATGGAGCGCGTCGCACTCACGCCCAGTGCGGCACTCCACTCTCCGGGCTTGTCGCCGGGAAGAATAACGAGATCGCCGGGACCAGCGGAAAACTTTGCCGCAAGCGCCACCGCGCGTTCACGCTCAGGCAGCGACTTGAGCCACGCATCGCGCCCAGCCTTGGTGACGAGCGCAATGCTGCGCGCGTCCTGTCCCTGATCGGGCTGGATTAGGTGGGCAAAGCGGCTCATGCACAAACTCCTTCAACTGCCTTGATCGCTGGCAGTTGAAGGTGGATTTTGCAAGCCTGTGCCGGAAAATGTGCCGGGCTTATGCTGGCACGCCGTAAAGATCGTGCTCGTCTGCATCCTCGATGATGACGGGCACGATGTCTCCGGGTGAAAGATGCCCGGCATCGCGCAGAAATACATGGCCGTCAATTTCGGGGGCGTCCGCCTTTGAGCGGGCATTTGCGCCACCATCTTCATCGACAATATCGATGATGACATCGAGCGTGCGGCCAATTTTTGCTTCCAGCTTGGCCGCCGAGATTGCTGCCGTCCGCTCCATGATGCGGGCGTAGCGTTCTTCCTTTACCTCTTCGGGCACAGCGCCTGGCAGAGCGTTGGCGGCAGCACCTTCAACAGGCTCAAAACGGAAAGCGCCCACACGATCAAGCTGTGCTTCGTCGAGCCAGTCGAGCAGATACTGGAAGTCTTGCTCCGTCTCGCCGGGGAAGCCGACGACAAAGCTGGAGCGAATGGCAATATCAGGGCAAATTTCTCGCCACGCCTTGATGCGTTCCAGCACCTTGGCTTCGTTTGCAGGCCGCTTCATTGCCTTGAGGACAGAGGGGGCCGCGTGCTGGAAAGGTATGTCGAGATAGGGCAGCACAAGCCCTTCAGCCATCAGCGGAATAACCTGATCGACATGGGGGTAGGGGTAGACATAGTGCAGCCGCACCCAAGCGCCGAGCTTGCCGAGTTCACGCGCAAGATCGGTCATGTGTGCGCGAACGTCATGGCCTTTCCAGGGTTTTGCCTCATGCCGCAGGTCCACGCCATAGGCTGACGTGTCCTGGCTGATGACGAGCAGCTCTTTAGTGCCCGCCTGAACCAGCTTTTCAGCTTCGCGCAAGATGGCATCGGGACGCCGTGAGACAAGATCGCCACGGATGGAAGGGATGATGCAGAAGGCGCAGCGATGGTTACAGCCTTCGGAAATCTTCAGATAGCTATAATGGCGGGGTGTAAGCTTCAGGCCGCCTTCGGGAACAAGATCAACAAAGGCGTGCGGCACGGGCGGTGCCGCTTCGTGCACCGCATCGACCACGGCCTCATATTGATGCGGGCCTGAAATGGCGAGCACTTCGGGAAAGCGTGCGCGGATGGCTTCAGCCTCGTTGCCCATGCAGCCCGTCACGATCACACGACCGTTTTCGGCAATCGCCTCGCCGATGGCTTCAAGGCTTTCTTCCTTGGCGCTATCCAGAAAGCCGCAGGTGTTGACGAGCACCACATCGGCACCCTCATAGTCCGGCGAAAGGCCATAGCCTTCAGCGCGCAGCTTAGTGAGAATCCGTTCGCTGTCGACCAGTGCCTTGGGGCAGCCGAGTGACACCATGCCGATTTTGGGCGAAGTAGGGAGCTTTGTCGTTGTCATGATCGGCGCGGCCCTTACCGGAACCGCGCCGCAAAGTCACGAAAAAGCAAAACCGGCATTAGCCGTGGATGCGGGTGAGGCCGCCGATATAGGGTTGGAGCACTTCCGGCACGGCAATGCTGCCATCTGCCTGCTGGTAATTTTCCAGCACGGCAACGAGTGTGCGGCCAACGGCAAGGCCTGATCCGTTGAGCGTGTGGACAAAGCGCGTGCTTTTTTCTCCCTCAGGGCGGAAGCGTGTATTCATGCGGCGCGCCTGAAAGTCCCCGCAATTTGAGCAGCTGGAAATCTCTCGATAGGCCTTCTGGCCCGGCAGCCACACCTCAAGATCATATGTTTTACGTGCTGTGAAGCCCATATCGCCGGAACAGAGCAGCATCCGCCGGAAGTGGAGACCCAGCCGATTGAGCACCGTTTCTGCCGCCTGGGTCATACGCTCGTGCTCGGCGTCCGATGTGTCGGGCGTGGTGATCGAGACAAGCTCAACCTTTTCAAACTGATGCTGGCGGATGAAGCCACGCGTATCGCGCCCGGCAGATCCCGCCTCAGAGCGGAAGCACTGGGTGAGCGCCGTCAGCCGCAGCGGAAGTTCCCCTTCGCTGAGGATTTTTTCGCGCACCATATTGGTCAGCGAGACTTCTGCCGTCGGGATGAGCCAGCGCCCATCGGTCGTGCGGAACAAGTCTTCGGCAAATTTGGGAAGCTGACCCGTGCCGAACACCGCTTCGTCGCGCACCATCAGCGGGGGGGTGATTTCCTCATAGCCAAATTCGCGCGTGTGCAGATCAAGCATGAACTGTCCCAGCGCGCGGTTGAGCTTGGCAACGCCGCCACGCAGATAGGCAAAGCGCGCGCCTGCGACATTGGCGGCGGTTTCGAAATCGAGGCCCAGCGCCGAATCGAGCCGGTCATGCTCAAGCGGTTCAAAGGAGAAATCACGCTTTTCGCCGACCGCCGATACAAAGACGTTGCCTGTTTCGTCCTCACCCAAGGGAACATCATCGACCGGAAGGTTCGGAAGGGCTGCCAGCAGGTCGCGCACTTCGGCGCCCAGTTCCTTCGCTTTTGCTTCAAGGCCCGGCAGTTCTGCCTTGATGCCCGAAACCTCGGCCTTCAGGCGTTCGGCTTCATCCTTCTCACCCTTGCCCATGGCCGCACCTATCGCCTTGGCGGCTGCGTTTGAGCGGGCCTGCAATTCTTCCGATTGGCGGATGGCCGCGCGGGCTGCTTCATCCTTTTCAAGAAGCAGGGCGGATGTCGGTGCCAGGCCGCGGCGGGCCAGCCCGGCATCAAAAGCGGCGGGATTTTCGCGGATGAAACGGATGTCGTGCATGAAGCGCGCTATGGCGCGGGCGAACCGGCTTGCCAAGGGCAAAGAAAAAGGACGCTGCCGGGTCGCAAAGCAGCGTCCTTTTGAGGTTTGACTACGGTTACGCTACCTTACGCTACTCGGAACTCTTGTTGACGCGGCGCCCGGCTCGCGCGCGGGCAATGAGGCCCGCCGCAGCGCCGCCAAATAGCAACAGCATCGGCGGAGCGGGCACGTCATTGCCGCTTGAACTCGGCGGCGGGGGCGGCGGGTGGTGGCCGGACGAGCCTGATGAAGTGGACCCGCCAAAGCTGGACGAGGTGCTCGTCGACGAGCTGGTGGAAGAACTCGTGGAGCTGCTGGTCGAGGAACTGGTAGACGAGCTTGTTGACGTGCTGCTCGACACATTGCCCGACGAGCTGCTGGACACGTCACCCGATGAGGTTGAGGTGCTCGAAATTGTTCCGCTCGACGTGGAGGACGAGGAGCCCCCCGTGGACGAGGTGCTGGAAACATTGCCACTCGACGTGGAGGAAGATGACCCGCCAGTCGATGATGTGCTGGAAACCGTGCCTGACGATGTTGACGATGTGCTGCTTACGGTGCCCGACGATGTGCTGGTCGAAAGCCCGCCCGTCGATGTTGACGACGATGTCGACGAACCGCCGGAGCCGCCCGACGATGTCGAGGTGGAACCGCCACTGCTGGTTGACGAAACGACGACGCTGCCGCCACCGCTACCGCCGCCAAAGAAGCCGCCTGAAAAGAAGCCGCCGCTGCTTCCGCTGCCGCCGATCACGATGGGTGTCGATCCGCCGCTGCTGCTTGATACCGGCGTCGCTTCGGCAAGGCGCGAGCGCATGGGCGATGGGTCAGCCGCAGCCAGTGTGATGGTCTGCGGTTCGCACGTGACGGTCTTGGTTGTGGTCACACGGCGGATGCGCTTCACCACGCGCCGTGTCGGCTGGGCCGCTGCATAGCGCACACGCTTGGGCTTTTTGATCTTCGGCGCGGCTGCATAATGCGCGCGCTGCGGGGGCTGTGTCGCGTGCATCGCGCCGGCGCCGATAACGGCCCCTCCGCAAGCGCAAGCGCAAAGTTTGGCGAGTGCCATTCTGACAGTCATGCCTGTTCAACCCCTGTGTTACGCACCGGCGCCAGAAAATACGATCTGGCGTGACGGCTAATGGTGAGAACGGAATTGCGCTGCGACCTGCGACCCCGCAACTGCTTTAACCCTATTTTGGGCCAATTTCCTACCAAGAAGGCGCAAAGCCTAAAAAGGCATATGGTTAATGTGCCAAAAAGGGTCTGTTTTGGGAGGGCAGATGAACATGATCCGTGCGCAGGTGCGGCTTATTGGCTTCATCCACCAACTTTCCTGCTGCGAGCGATTCGCCGCCTTGTGCCACCGAAATGCCGACATTATACGCCGCGCACCCGGTGCATTCATGTGGGATGTGCATCGGCCCGGTGCTGGGAGTTGTGAGTATGTCGAACGCGGTCAGCGGCAATGCAAAGGTGCACGACAATCTCGACGCTGAGGAGGCTGAATATCGACCCAGTGACGACGAACCCTTCATGAACGCCCGGCAGCTGGCCTATTTCAAGCGCAAGCTGGTTGTGTGGAAAGATACAATTTTGCGGGAATCGCAAGACACGCTCAACACACTTCAGAACGAGCCGCTCCGCGAGCCGGACCTTACAGACCGCGCGTCGAGCGAAACCGATTGGTCGATTGAACTGAGAACGCGCGATCGTCAGCGTAAACTGATTTCGAAGATTGATGCCGCGCTCCGCCGGATTGAAGAGGGCGAATATGGCTATTGTGAAGTGACGGGTGAGCCAATTTCGCTGGGACGGCTGGAAGCAAGGCCTATTGCAACTATGACCGTTGAAGCGCAGTCTGCGCACGAGCGTCAGGAAAAAATCTCTCGTGACGAATAGCTGAATGGGGATGACGACGAATAACGTTGCATTTACTTTTTCAAAGGAAATTTGGGGTATCGCGTCGCCATGGTAAGCCCTGCAAACTCTACCAACAAAGATAATGCCGCCACGCGCGGATTGCGCAGCGAAAGCCGCGATAGCCTGTTTCTGCTTGGCAAAATGGGTGTCGAGGGCGGTGTTGCGCTTGAGTCGGTTCGCATCCGAAATCTTTCGCCCACGGGTATGATGGCAGAGGCGCCGACTCAGCTTGCGGTTGGCACCGATGTTCGCGTTGAGTTGCGCAATCTGCCGGCAGTTACGGGGCGAGTCGTGTGGGCGACTGATGGCCGCATGGGCATTGCCTTTACCTCCGAGATTGATCCCCAAAAGGCACGGCAGCCGGTTGGTGTGGCGGAAGATCCGTCGCCATCGTTCATCAAGGTTCCGCCGGGGCGGCGTCCGGGACTCAAGCTGTCCTGAGACTATAACTCAGCCCCAGGGCAGCTTGTCCCTGTGCGCTAGCCTTGTGCCAGCTCTTCCTTGATCTTCAATTTTTGCTTTTTGAGACGGTTGATCGTCATCTGGTCAGGATTTGGCCTCAGATTCTCTTCGTGAATCTGCTGGTCCAGTAACGCGTGCTTGGCTTCAAGTGAGAACACGTGGTTATGCTCCATCTGCGACTCTCCTGTGTTTCAACAGCGTGGCAAGTAAATCACGAAAATTGCGCCTTGTCTCGCCTGGAATGTGGTCTTTGCGATGTTAGGCATATTCTGGCGGACAAGCCGTGCGGATTGCCTGTTTTGCTACGCTTGTGATTGGTTTTGATCGGCGATAGGCTCCACCGCAGGAGGCTGTATGGAACCGCAATTGCTTCAATCCCGGTTGGAAAGCCTCAAGATCGAGCATCGTGATCTCGATGCTTCCATTGATGCGCTGGTGCAGGGGGGCGACACTGACCAGTTGCGGCTCGCCCGGATGAAGAAGCGCAAGCTTTCCCTGCGCGACGAGATCACCGCCATCGAATCCCAACTGATCCCTGACATCATTGCCTGACCGCGCGTTAACACCGTTTAGGGGTGTTGTGCGGCTGCGTCTGTTGGCATGAAGCAGCCATGGACGCGGACACAACGACCGAGACTGAAATTACGGCGAAGGTCATAGATTCACTCTATGTCGAGGCGATGGTGCTCGCGGATGACGCGCGCGCCTATTTTGACAATTTCAGCCGTGAAGAGCGTGAAGGACTGGGGCCCGTTTCCCGCGTTGCCTTCAGTTGCGAAGCATTGAAGGTCACGACGCGGCTTATGCACGTCATCGCGTGGCTTTTGGCCCGCAAGGCGCATTTCAACGGTGAGAGCGGGCAGGGCTTCCCGAACGCGTCAGACGGATTGGGCGTTGTGGCGCATACCGATGATTTGACGCTGACGACCTTGCCAACATCGGCTCGCAGCCGGATCGCAGCGAGCATTGATCTGTATGATCGTGTCTTGCGGCTTGACGGGCGCCTGCGTGAAGTCCGTGCAAATGTGAGCCCCGCGCGTGACTTGATGCAGCAACTGGCGCGGTCATTTTAGACCTTGCGGCGTGTTCGGTTGAGATGGCCTCAAACCCGCGCCTGAAATCACCTAGAGCGATTTCGAGTGAGGTGGGAACACCGAACGGCTCGGAAATCGCGGAAAACAGACAAGCTAGAGCGTGGTTTTGATTTCATCAAAACCACGCTCTAGTTCCCTGACAGGCCCAGTCGTCGCAAGGCGCGAAAGGCGTAGGCTTTGGCATAATTTTGATGCGGGTAGCGGCCCGGAGCCGCAGGTTTAAGACCCAAGCGTCGCACGACATGGTTGAACCCGCGTGCATCGGCTTCCCGATAGCTCCAGTGCGAGCGCCAGGTGACGGACATGGAAATCGACAATTCTGTGCCGACCTTCACCCAATGCGGTGATTTGACCGGCACATAAACGGCCTCGCCGGGGGCAAGGGGAAACGCGCTGCCCTTGCGCGCAAACTCATCACGCCACACGAGATTGCGGTGGCCACCCATGTGGTAACGCTCATGATCCACATCGGACAAAAGCTCATCGTCCACGCTTGGGAACACGGTCATTGTCTTGTGCCCACGGATTTGGAGCAGAATATTGTGCTCCGGGTCCATGTGATAGGGCGTCACAGCGTTGGGCGACGAAACGAAGATGAAGCCCTGCAAGGTAAGCATTGGCCCCGTGAGCGGCTCTACAAGCGCGCGCAATGGGGCGAGGGTTTCCTGCAAGAGTGCGGCATAGGCCGGATCATTCTCGATCCACTTGAGCACCATCCACGAGTTATTCTCTTCAATCGAACGGATTGTCTGCTCGATCGACAAGCCGTTGCCCGGCACCGCGTTCGGATCGACGCCGACGGGCAGGTTTCCACTATTATATTCGACGTGCGCCGGATTGATGGTGGCCGCGAGCCGGGCCAATGCTTCAAGCTCCAGCATTGGATGTGCGGAAATGTTATGCGCCAGTTTCCCCGCCCGTTCGGGGTAGAGAGAGCGAAATCGCTCAAGCGAAGCAGTGTCGAACGCGTTGCTCATTTTACTCACCCTGTTTGTCCGCACCGCCTGAAGACGATAGCGACTTGATATTGCCCCACAGAATTTCTGCGGACCGTGCCGCCCCGAAGGCGAGCCTTGCGCGCCAGCCGCGGCGGGCAAGGGCAACACGAACCATATCCCGTCGTTCCATCCAGAGGCTGTTTATCATCGGATGGTTTTCGACTGCGCAGCTATCCATCCACGCAAAGGCGGGATCATTGAGCTTGGTCAAATTCGCCTTTTCGATGAGAACGCCCGGCGAATAGCGGGCAAAGGCTTCATCATAGGCAATCTTGAAGGAGAAGGCGCCGGGCGGGGCGAGAAAATTGACGAGCATCGCAATCGTCTGGTCGGCAACCTTCAGCCGAAGCATTTCTGCACGACCACGCGCCAGGGCCTCTGCCAGTGCATCACGAAAAAAGGCTTGCGTCGCGCCGCCACGGGCAAGAGCGGAGCCGCGCTCCCCCTTCCAGCCAGAGGCTTCAAGCGCGAGAAATGCGTCAATCCACTCAGAGATGTCGTCAGCGCCGGTTGATCGCTCGCACCGAACGGGGCCGATGTCGTCCAGCCGCTTTTCAAGTCGTCCGATTTCCTTGCGCTTTTTCTTGCGAACCGCGGCTTCCCAATAGCCTTCGGGCGTGCGTCCCCATTTCATGAGCGCGCGGGAGTAGGTGTGGACGATGACAGGCTTGCGCTTGAGGCTCAGCAAGGCTTGGGTTGCGCTGGCCCCGTGCGGCATTTCGCTGAAATAGTAAGCAGGGGGCGCGCCGGGTGTCGCATCAAGATGCTTGAAAAGCGCCTGCCACGCATCAGTTTCCATATCTTTGCGGATCAGTGGCAGCCCAAGGAATTGGTGGTGATGCAGCCAATTCTGCCACGCGGCGAGCGGCCAGCGGCCATAGCGGCCATCCTTGTGGAGCAGAAAAATGGCGTCCAGCCTGTCGCCGGTCAGCCGCACAGCAAAGGCCGTCAAGCTTTTCGGGCGGGGAAGGTGCCGCACCCCAGCTTCGACAAACCAGCGTTCCGCAAAACTATTGGGTTCGGCCGCCGCATCCGCCAGTTCATCCCATTCTATGGCAAGGGATACGGGAAGATCGGCGGGATCAATTCGTTCGACTGTCGCCGCCCCTGAAGTGCAGGGCAGGGCTGCCATCAGTCTTTCCCCAGTTCCTCTATCAGCTCGGCATAGCGGACAGGCGCAATGCGGCGACGGGAAAACTCGTTGAATACGTCATCCCACCAGTTCCAAAATGCCGCGAGTTCTGCCTCGTTGCGGACATAGGGCGTGAAGCCTGGCACGACAGAGGGTGTGTGGAAGGAGAGGCTGAAGATGTCGATGCCCTCTCCATCCAGCACGGCGATTGCCTCCAGCGCGGCCTTGATCGGCGTTCCTTCCGGTGTCAGCGGCACGCGGGAGAGGAGGCCGGTGCGCGCATAGGTGCCATGAAGCGGCAGATATTTGTAAATGGCGGGTATATTGCGCAAAACGCCCGTCCAGCCCGCCGTCAGCGGCAGCTCGATTATTCCTTCGGGCGTTTTCCAGGGCCATGCCGGGCAATCCGAAAAGTCAGGACCGCCCTGTGCGTGATAATCAAACAGCGCACGCACGGAAACGTCCATGCGGTAGCCTTGTTCTGCGAGCAACGTCATTGTCTGCTCACCCAGGCCATAGCGCCCGGCCCGATACACCGTCGGCCGCACGCCAGTGGCGTGTTCGATCTGCCGGGTCAGATTGGCGAGCTTTTGGCGCTGAAGTTCAACTGGCAGGTTGCCCGTGAAACTGTTCACGTCGCTGACCGCCTCATCAAATGGCGGGTTCACCCATGGGTGAAGCTGCGTGCCGATGTCGCAGGCGCCGGCGCCTGCCATTTCCCGCATGATCGCCGCACTGGCAGCATTGGCGACGACCGGATAATCGCACAGATAGACCGGCGTCGCACCGGCATCGTTAAACCGATGTGTCGTTTCAGGCAGCGCGGCGATGGCGGAAGTTGATGTCGCCTCGCGCTGGAACTGCGCTGACCAGTCAAATTCTTCCTCGGCATCCGCAAAAATAATGAACCGGCGACCAAAGTCCGTCGTTGGGCGCAGCCTCGCGCCCGCCGCAATGGGCTGTTCACCCACGCGGCCTTGCGCGCCAGACGCGTCTTTCCGCTCTGCTTCCGCTTCCATTCCCATCCGAGGTTCCTTACGCGCTCCACGCTAAGGATTTGCTAATCCCGAAGACAATCCGCACTAGGTATGCGTGATTGTGAAAACGCCCGCCATTATCTGCGCTAATCGTGCTCATGGGGAGCATGGTGCCATTGTCCGCGCGATGACGCCAGAACTTGGGTTAGTCGCAGGCTATGTTCGCGGTGCAAAATCTCGCACCATGCGACCAGTATTGATCGCCGCGAACGAAGTGATGGCTGAATATCGCTTTCGTGTGGAGGGGCAATTGCCGGGTATGGCGGTGGAGCCCATCAAATCGCGTGCCCCGCTTTTTGCAGAGGCACTTGCCGCGTCTGCACTGGAATGGGTCACAGCGCTCACGGCCAGCGCCTTGCCAGAAGCGCACCCATATCCTGCCATTTACGCTGCACTTGATGGCGTGGTTTCGGCCGTGGAAATGGCGCCAAGCGCGCGGCGCTGGGCGGGAGCAATCGGCGCTTATGAGCGGCTCGTTATGCGCTCGCTGGGCTATGGTGGCGAGATGCAGGCTATGGCGGACGACTGGAACGCGGTGCTCGCCACCCTGCAACTCAACGGTGTTTATCTTGCACGGCATATTCTTGCAGATCGCAAGGCTGACATCCTCGTCGCGCGCGAGAGAATGGTTGCGCGACTTAAAAGGGCAGTTGCGTAATCGCGCACTTCGCGCCATTTGCCCCGGCGAAACGGAGATTACAGACGATGCTCGTTGCGCTGATGCCCGGAGATGGAATTGGACCTGAAGTCATCGCTCAGGCACGTCGCGTGCTTGATGCACTGGCCATTCAGGGGTTGGCTTTTGAGGAGGGCCTGGTTGGTGGGGCGGCCTATAAGGCAGTGGGACATCCCTTGCCGCCTGAAACGCTCGACCTTGGCAGGCGTGCCGATGCCATTCTTTTTGGCGCGGTGGGTGATCCTGATTGCGATAATTTTGAACGCCATCTTCGCCCGGAACAGGCGATTCTTGGAATTCGCAAGGCGCTGGGCCTGTTTGCCAATCTGCGCCCTGCCAAGCTGTTCAAGGAACTGGCCGACGCATCTGCGCTGCGCCCTGAAGTTGCGACGCAGATCGATATGGTCATTGTACGCGAGTTGAATGGCGACGTGTATTTTGGCGAAAAGGGCCATCGCAAGACGGCCAGTGGCCAGCGCGAAGGCTATGACGTCATGTCCTATAATGAGGATGAAGTCCGCCGCATCGCCCGCGTTGGCTTTGAAACGGCGCGTGCTCGCAAGGGCAAGCTGTGCTCGGTCGACAAGGCGAACGTGCTGGAAACCTCGCAGCTTTGGCGCGATGTGATGATCGAGACGGCCAAGGATTATCCCGATATTGAGCTGACGCATATGTATGTCGACAACGCTGCCATGCAGCTTGTTCGCAATCCCGGCCAGTTCGACGTGATCGTGACGGGCAATTTGTTCGGCGACATTCTCTCTGACCAAGCGAGTATGTGCGCCGGGTCAATCGGGATGCTGCCGTCAGCCGCGCTCGATTCCAGCAAGAAGGGGCTTTACGAGCCGATTCATGGTTCAGCGCCTGATATTGCAGGACAGGGCAAGGCAAATCCGCTGGCGACGATCCTGTCGGCAGCCATGATGCTGCGTTATTCGCTGGGGCAGCCTGAAGCCGCGGATCGCATCGAAGCCGCCGTTGCTGCGGCGCTTGCGAATGGCGCGCGCTCGCCCGATCTTGGCGGCTCCATGACAACCGAACAGATGGGAGACGCGGTTCTCACGGTTCTCTAAGATGCCGCCGTCCACACCGCTCATTTTTTGCGGTGCGGATTGACCTTCCGGGCGTTCCCGCTGCAAAGCGGCTTCATGAAGAAGACAACCGGCCAAAACCGCGCGATCACAACCAAATGGCGGCCTGCGACGCAGGCCGTTCGCGGTGGCACCTGGCGTTCAGAACATGGCGAAACATCTGAGGCGCTGTTCCTCACATCGGGCTATACCTATGACACGGCAGAGAGCGTAGCAGCGCGTTTTGCAGGTGAAGAAACGGGCATGACATATTCCCGGCTTCAGAACCCGACAGTCGAAATGCTCGAAGAGCGCATTGCCCTGATGGAAGGTGCGGACGCCGTTCGCTGTCAGGCAACCGGCATGGCGGCGATGACGGCGGCGCTCTTGTGCCAGCTTCAACAGGGCGACCATGTTGTCGCGGCGCGCGCGGCGTTTGGGTCGTGCCGCTGGTTGACGGACAGCCTGTTGCCCAAATTCGGCATTACGACGACGATGATCGACAGCCGCGACAATGACCAGTGGCAGGCTGCGATTCAGCCGAACACCAAGGTCTTCTTTTTTGAAACGCCCGCCAACCCGACGATGGACATTGTCGATATGGGCTATGTGTGCGGGCTGGCGAAGGCGCACGGCATTACCACCGTGGTTGACAATGCCTTTGCAACCGCAGCGTTGCAGCGGCCGATGGATTTCGGCGCGGATGTTGTCGCCTATTCCGCCACCAAGATGATGGATGGGCAGGGGCGCGTCCTTGCGGGGGCGGTTGCGGGCAGCCATGAGTTCATCAACGACAAGCTGTTGCCGTTCCAGCGCAATACCGGCCCCAATCTTGCACCCTTCAACGCATGGGTGGTTCTAAAGGGTCTGGAAACGCTTGATCTGCGCATCCGTCGCCAGTCGGAAAATGCGCTTGCGGTTGGCAAGTTCATGGAAAGTCGCGTTGCCAGGATGCTGCATCCGGGCCTCCCCAGCCACCCGCAACATAATCTTGCGATGACGCAGATGTCGGCCTGTGGCCCCATTTTCTCATTCATCGTGGATGGTGGCCAGAAGCAGGCAATGGCCCTGCTCAACGCCCTTCAACTGATCGATATTTCGAACAATATCGGCGACGCGCGCTCGCTGATGACGCATCCGGCTTCGACGACGCATTATGGCGTTGGCCCGGAGGCGCGTGCCGAAATGGGCGTTGAAGATGGGATGCTCCGCCTCAATGTCGGTTTGGAAGATCCACAAGACTTGATCGAAGACATCGATCAGGCTCTGCGCGCGGTCGGGCTGTGATCGCGTCGCTCTTTCCTTATGTGGAGGAAACGCGCGGTTTTATCGTGCGTGTCTCGGTCAACTATCTGCCAGAACAGTCGCAGCCACAGGGCGGGCGCTGGTTCTGGGCCTATCACATCCGCATTGAAAATGCGGGCGAGATGGCTGCACAATTACTCACCCGCCGCTGGGAAATCCGTGATGCGCGCGGTGCCGTGCACATTGTGGAAGGTGAGGGTGTGGTTGGCGAGCAGCCTGTGCTGAAACCGGGCGCAGCTTACGACTATGTATCGGGTTGCCCGCTTCAGACGCCCTCTGGCTCGATGGTCGGCAGCTATCAGATGATCGGTGAAGATGGTTCGCGCTTTGATATCGCCATTCCGCGTTTTGATCTGCGGGCGCCGGTGGTGAACGGATGAAGCGCACGCTTCTTCCCTTGAATGGCCTGCGTGTGTTTGATGCGGCGGCGCGGCATCTGAGTTTCACGCGCGCGGCGGACGAGCTTGCGGTGACGCCCGCCGCCGTCGGCCAGCAAATCAGGGCGCTTGAAGATGTTCTGGGTGTCGTGTTGTTCCGGCGCACGCCCAAGGGGCTGGAATTGACGCCGGAGGCCGAAAATGGGCTTGAGGCGTTGCGTGCAGGCTTTCTTCAGTTTGAAGAGTCGGTGCGCGCCATGCAGGCGGGTCAATCCTCCAAGGCGCTGACGATTGCCGCCCCCCGCGATTTTACAGCCAAATGGCTTGCGCCGCGTCTTGCAGCCTTTGGCCGGGCCGAAACAGACACCCGCTTTGTCATCGTGTCAGCAGAAACGGCACCCGAATTTACCGAAGCCAACCTTGATCTTGCGATCATCTGGGCGGATGGCCCCGGCGGGCACGAAGGCATCAAGCTGGCCGATGGCGCAATGGTTGCGGTGCGCGCGCCTGAGGGCAATGGAAGCGATGCCGTTATTTCATGGCCTGGCTGCGATCATGAGGATGGCAGCACGTTGCGCGTTGGCGATGCCGGGCTTGCGATTGAGGCCGCTGCAAGCGGTTTTGGCCATGCATATGTTCCTGCGTTGCTCGCGCAGGCTGACATCGCGGCTGGCCGCGTGGCAGCGGATGCCGAGGCGACGCCTTGTGAAAAAGCTTATTGGCTGGTCGCCCCCTTGCCGCAATGGCGGCAGAAAAAGGTCAAAGCACTCGTCGACGCGCTATCGGCCTAAAACTCGTCAGCGATTGAGCGCGCCTTGCGCAGCTTTGCAGGCGCGCAGATATCCCAGCTTTTTTGTAGCCAGGCGGCAATATGATCCCAGTCGTTGCGGCCGAGATCCAAGCGGATGCCAATCCAGCCTGAGGGGGCATAATAAGGCGGGAGAAAGTAAAGCTCTTCATCTTGCTCGACGAGCATCGCCTGTTCTTCCGCGCCGCTGGTCTTGACCAGCAGGGCGATCTTTCCGTCGCCATGATGATGCTGTGAAAAGGTGGCGAAGAACTTGCCACCCGCAATCGCAAAGCCCGGTGATCCGTGCGATGTCCGCTCCTCACTCGACGGCAGAGCCAATGCGCGGGCGCGGACTTGCTCCAGCAGCCATGCCGGGTCTGCTTCTCGCGTCACATAAGCGGCAAGCGCGCGAGAATAGGTCTGGTGTTCGGCGATGAGCACGCGCGCGGCAAGACTCTCTGCATTGTCGTCTGCCAGAATGGCCACTTCGGTCTGGGCCAGAACTGGCCCGTCATCGAGTTCTGCCGTCACGATATGGACGCTGCACCCGCCATGGCTGTCGCCAGCATCAATGGCGCGTTCATGCGTGTCGAGCCCCTTATATTTGGGAAGAAGCGAGGGGTGAATGTTGATGATCCGCCCCGCCCATCCGTCAACAAAACTGGGAGAGAGAAGCCGCATATAGCCGGCGAGCGCCACATAATCGGCCTTTGCCTTGCGCAACTCTGCATCGATGATCGCGTCAAATTCGGCGCGCTTCATGCCCTTGTGGCTATGTGCGAAGGTCTGGATGCCCTCTGCCGCGGCAAAGCCAAGCCCTGCGGCGTCCGGGTCATTGGCGGCAACCAGAACGATCTCATAGGGGCAGCCTGGTTGCTTTGCGGCATAGACGAGTGCTGCCATGTTCGAGCCGCGGCCCGAAATAAGGACCGCAACCCGCGCCTTAGCCATTGTGCGTGGCGCTCCAGTCGGCCTTGGCGCTCCAGCTTTCGGCTGAGCCGCGCACGGTGCATCCCTTTTCGCCCTTGGCGATATGGCCAATGCGGAACACTGTTTCGCCGGCGGCTTCCAGCCCGGCCATAACATCCGCCACATCATCCGCCGCCACAGCCACGGCCATGCCAATGCCGCAGTTGAAGGTGCGCGCCATTTCTTCCGGCTCGATATTTCCCTGCGCTTGCAAGAAGGCCATCAGACGCGCTTGAGCCCAGAGATCAGCATCAACATGGGCATGAAGCCCATCCGGCAGAACGCGCGGGATGTTTTCAAGCAGGCCGCCGCCCGTGATGTGCGCCATGGCATGGACCTTGCCCGCGCGCACGAGCGGCAGCAGCGACTTCACGTAGATGCGCGTTGGTGCCATGAGCGCATCGATAAGGATAACATTTTGATCGAACAGGGCAGGGCGATCGAGCTTCCAGCCCTTGTCGGCCGCCAAGCGACGGACAAGCGAGAAGCCGTTGGAATGGACGCCAGACGAAGCTAGACCCAATAGCACGTCGCCGTCAGAGACCTTATCGGCCGTCAGAACCTGCGAACGTTCAACCGCGCCAACACAAAAGCCTGCGAGATCATAATCGCCATCGGCATACATTCCCGGCATTTCAGCCGTCTCCCCTCCAATGAGGGCGCATCCGGCCTGCTTGCAGCCTTCCGCGATGCTGGCGACAACCTCAACCGCGACAGCATTATCGAGCTTGCCGCTGGCGTAATAATCAAGGAAGAAAAGCGGCTCAGCACCCTGCACGATCAGGTCATTCGCGCACATGGCGACAAGATCGATGCCGACTCCACCATGTTTGCCCGAATCGATGGCCAGCTTCAATTTGGTGCCAACGCCATCATTGGCCGCGACCAGAAGCGGGTCACTAAAGCCCGCTGCCTTCAAATCGAAAAAGCCGCCAAACCCGCCAAGATCTGCGTCTGCGCCGGGCCTGCGCGTTGCCTTGGCAAGCGGCGCGATGGCGCGAACGAGAGCGTTGCCGGCAGCGATCGAGACGCCTGCCTGCGCATAAGTATAGGGTTCTGGTGAGGTGCGCTTGGAGTCCATTTCTCGGCTGCTAGCGATAACGCACTTGGATTTCCACGCCCAACTCGTCAAAAGGCCCCGGTGAAGTTGCTGTTACGACAAATTCGGTCCGTTCATATCGCGCTGGCACTTGTGCTTGGGGCGACGGCGGTTGGCGTCTATGCCCAGCTGGAAGGCGGGGAACGTGGTGTTGCGCCGGTTGATAGCGCCAGCAATTTCGAGGTGACGGGCATCACCGTGGATGTCGCCGCCCGCACAGCGGATATGGCGCGCACGCGCGGCTGGCGCGAGGCACAGCGGCTTGGCTGGAAAAAGCTGTGGGAAGAAACGCATGGCCCCGGCGCGCCCTCGCTGGGGGATGGCGCGCTCGATTCGATTGTATCGGGCATTGTTGTCGAAGACGAGCAGATCGGCCCCAACCGCTATATCGCGCGGCTTGGCATTTTGTTTGATCGTGTGCGCACGGCGGAAATCCTTGGGGTGGCGGGCCATGTCCGCCGCTCTGCCCCGCTGCTGATCGTGCCTGTTCAATATAGCGGCGGTGTGGCGCAAAGCTTTGAAACACGCACCGAATGGCAAAAGGCGTGGGCGCGCTTCCGCACGGCGGATAGCCCAATCGACTATGTGCGCCCCACAGGCGGCGGCGCGGACCCGCTGTTGCTGACGGCTTCACAAACGCAGCGCCCCGGCCGTCGCTGGTGGCGGATGCTGCTCGATCAATATGGGGCGGCCGATTTGCTCTTGCCGCAGGTGCGGCTTGAGCGCGCTTATCCCGGCGGCCCGGTCTTTGGGCATTTTTCTGCCTTTTACGGGCCGGATGCCAAGCCGCTGGGTAATTTCACGCTTCGCGTCGCATCTTCCACGGCCATTCCCAAATTGATGGATGCTGGTGTGAAGCGGATCGATTCGCTCTTTGCACACGCGCTCGCCGCCGGAAAGCTGGCACCGGACACATCGCTTGTTATCGAAACGCCGGTTGATGAGCCTGTGACCGCCGATGCGGAGACCACCGATGAAGGCGTTGGTATTGCAGAAGATATGGCGGGTGCGACTCCGGTTGATCGCCAACCCGCGACGATCCGCAGTTTCTCCATCCAGTTTGATACGCCCGATGTGGGCAGCGTCACCTCTGCTGAATCTACGGTTCGCGGCGTGCCCGGCGTGCGCAGCGCATCGACCAGCAGCCTTGCGCTTGGCGGCGTTTCAGTGATGCGCGTTTCTTTCGATGGCGATGCAGATATGCTGCGCATCGGCCTGAGCGCACGCGGTTATCGCGTCACCGTTTCAGGCGACACGATCCGCATCCGGCGCTAGTCTGCTTCCATGAGCCAGTTTGGGCTGCCGTTTGATTGGCCGGCAGATGAAGACCAGAGCGATTTCATCGTAACGACGGCCAATGACGTCGCCGTGCGGCATCTTGATCGCTGGGGAAGCTGGCCCGTCCGTGCCACCCTGCTGACGGGGCCTCGCAAAAGCGGCAAGAGCCTGCTTGGGCGCATTTTTGCCGCGCGATCGGGCGGGCGGCTGATCGACAATGCCGATACACGACCAGAGGCGGAACTGTTTCACGCCTGGAACGCTGCGCAAGAAAGCCGCGTGCCGCTGCTTCTCGTCACCGAAAATGCACCGCCGCTATGGGACATCCGCCTGCCAGACTTGCGTTCGCGGATGCAGGCAACGCCCATTGTGAGCATCGATCCGCCAGACCGCGCACTGGCGGAATCGCTGCTGGCGAAATTGCTGGCGAAACGGGGATTGCCTGTCGCGCCCGATGTCGCCGCCTTTGTGTCTGCCCGTATCGAGCGGACCTATGTGGCCATTTTTCGTGCGGTTGATCTGCTTGATGAAGCATCCCTGTCACAAAAGCGCGCCATTACAATTCCCTTTGTCCGCGATGTGCTGGCGCATGGCGGGCTGATTGACAGGGAAGGGGTATCGCGTGAACAGTCGGAAGATGAGCGAGGCCACACAGACTGAATGGCAGGCGGATGCCGCCGCCACAGGCGAACGCCGCTTCTTCAACCGCGAACTGAGCTGGCTCAAGTTCAACTGGCGCGTAATCGAGGAGGCGCAAAACACCGCGCATCCGCTGCTGGAGCGCCTGCGCTTCCTTTCGATTTCCGGCAGCAACCTCGATGAGTTCTTCATGGTGCGCGTGGCGGGGCTACGCGGACAAGTGCTCGAAGGCATTGATGAGCGTTCGATTGACGGGCTGACACCATCGCAGCAATTGGAAGCCATCAAGGCAGAGGCCGATGCGCTCATGCGCGAGCAGCAGGTGCAGTGGCGCGCGCTGCGCGATTTGCTCGCCAAGGCGGATTTTCAGGTGCTTGAGGTAGACCAACTCGACGCACCGACATCTGAGAGCCTGCTCAAATATTTTACCGACCAGATTTTTCCGGTGCTGACTCCGCAGGCGCTTGATCCGGCGCACCCGTTTCCCTTCATCCCCAATTTGGGGCTGAGCCTCATTTTTGATCTCAAGCGCCTATCTGATGGTGAAACGGTGCGTGAACTCATCATGTTCCCGGCGTCGGTTCCGCGGTTTATCCGCCTGTCTGGGGCGAAGGTGCGCTATGTGGCGCTTGAAACCGTTGTCCGGCATTTTTCAGACCGACTGTTTCCCGGCTTTGAAATCAAAGGCTCAGCGGCTTTTCGCATCATTCGCGACAGCGACATCGAAATCGAGGAAGAGGCGGAAGATCTCGTTCGTTATTTCCGCAGCGCGATCAAAAGGCGTCGGCGTGGACGAGTCATTCGGCTCAAAGTTGAGGCGGGTATGCCCGATGATCTGGCGCAACTCATCCGGCGTGAACTGGGTGGAAGTGATACCATCGTTTCCGAAAGTGACGGCATATTGGGCGTCGGCGATCTTTCAATCCTTGTCGATGCGGACCGCCCGGATCTGAAGTTTCCGCCCTATTCGCCGCGCTTTCCTGAGCGTATCCGCGAGCATGATGGCGATTGCTTTGCCGCCATCCGCCAAAAGGATATTGTTGTCCATCACCCCTATGAAGCGTTTGACGTGGTGCTGGCATTTCTCAATCAGGCAGCGGCAGACCCGGATGTGGTCGCCATCAAGCAGACGCTTTATCGTGCGGGCAAGCAGTCCGCCGTCATCCGTGCCCTGTGCGATGCCGCTGAGGCTGGAAAGTCGGTGACGGCAGTTGTCGAGCTGAAGGCGCGCTTTGATGAAGAGCAGAATCTGCACTGGGCGTCACAGCTTGAACGGTCCGGCGTGCAGGTTGTCTATGGGTTTATTGACTGGAAAACCCACGCCAAGATTTCGATGGTCGTCCGGCGCGAGGCAAAGGGCGTGCGCACCTATTGTCACTTTGGCACTGGCAATTACCACCCCGTCACCGCGCGCATCTATACCGATCTCAGTTTCTTCACCGCCGATCCGCGCGTCGGGCGTGATGCGGCACAGGTGTTCAACTATATCACCGGCTATGTGGAGCCGCAGAAACTTGAGATTCTGACGATGAGCCCGCGCGATCTTCGGCGTGATCTGATGGCGCTGATCGATGAGGAAATCGCAAATGTCCATGCAGGCAAGCCGGGGGTCATCTGGGCCAAGATGAACTCGGTCGTCGATTCCCGGCTGATCGGCAAGCTCTATGATGCAAGCTGCGCTGGCGTTCAGATTGATCTCATCGTGCGGGGCATATGCTGCCTGCGTCCTGGTGTTCCGGGAATGTCGGAAAACATCCGCGTCAAATCGGTTGTCGGTCGCTTTCTTGAGCATAGCCGCATCTGGTGTTTCGGCAATGGCGCGGACCTGCCCAACCGCAAGGCCAAGGTGTATATCTCCTCGGCAGACTGGATGCAGCGCAATTTCGATCGCCGTGTTGAATATGCGCTGCCGATCGAAAATCCCACGGTGCATGACCAGATTCTCGATCAGGTGATGGTCGCCAACCTCATCGACAATGAACAAAGCTGGACGCTGCTGCCCGATGGTCGCTATGAGCGCGTTCAACCGGGCGACAAGCCCTTCAACCTGCATCGCTATTTCATGACGAATCCTTCTCTTTCCGGTCGCGGCGCGGCGTTGGCCTCCAGCGATGGCGTGCCCAAATTGAGTCTGACTCGCCGGATATGAGCGTCGGGCAACGTTCCGCGATCATCGACATCGGGTCCAACTCGGTCCGGCTTGTCGTTTATGGCGGGCCGCCGCGTGCGCCGTTCACGCTGTTCAATGAAAAGCTGCTGGCAGGTCTTGGCAAAGGCCTGCTGGACGGTGGACGACTTGCTGATGGATCGATGAAGAGCGCGCTGGGGGCGCTCACCCGTTTTCGTCGCCTCGTTGAGATGATGGGCGTCAAAGACGTGCAGGTGGTGGCAACAGCCGCCGTGCGCGAAGCATCGAATGGCGCGGAGTTTTTGGATCATGTTGCCCGGATTGGCTTTTCCCCACGCATCCTGAGCGGTGAAGAAGAGGCCATTGGAGCGGGCTATGGTGTGCTGTCCAGCAACCCGGAGGCCGATGGCGTGGTGGGCGATCTTGGTGGCGGCAGCCTGGAACTTGTCCGCATCCGCAAGGGGCAAGTGCTGGACAAGGTCTCGCTGCCGCTTGGGTCGCTGCGCTTGGCGGCCATCCGGGCCAAAGGGCCGTCTGCGCTCAATCAAACGCTCAAGGCGATGCTTAGGGGGCAGGGGTGGATCAGTGAAGCAGCCGAGCGGCCCTTTTACCTTGTGGGCGGCTCGTGGCGCACGCTTGCGCGCCTCCACATCCACAAATGCGGCTATCCGCTCCCAATTCTCGCCAACTATGAAATGTCCGCGCAAACGGCGGCGCAACTGGTGCGGATGACATCCAAGATCGACAAGTCGATCATCAAAACCGTGCCGACGCTTTCGGCATCGCGTGTGCCTGCATTGAATGATGCTGCTGCACTGCTCGCAAGCGTCGTTCGGCAGTTGAAGCCGTCAAAGCTTGTCACCTGCGCCAATGGCCTGCGCGAAGGCCTGCTCTATGCACGCCTTGATGATGCGACGCGGGCTCTTGATCCGCTGCTCGAAGATGCGCGCGCTGAGGGGGACAGGCAGGGCCGGTTTGACCAGCACGGACGCCTTATCCATCGCTGGATAAAACCGCTGTTCGATGGCGAAGGGCCGGAATATGCACGGCTGCGTCACGCGGCTTGCTTGCTTGCGGACATCGCCTGGCAGGCCAACCCGGAATTCAGGGCGGAACGCGGCGTTCAAACCGCGCTTCAGGGTAACTGGACCGGCGCTTCGCATCGCGATCGGGCAATGCTTGCCGCAACGCTCCACGCGTCATTTGGCGGTGGCGATGAAGTGCCCGATATTCTCGCCAGTCTGGCGACGCGCGACGAACTGGTTCTGGCGCAAAGCTGGGGGCTGGCAATACGTCTGGCGCAGCGGCTGAGCGGCGGCACTGAAGACCCGCTGGAAAATAGCCGCTTGTCATTGACGCCGGGCGTGGTTCGCCTTGTCGTTTCGCCATGTCAGGCCGATCTTGTGAGCGATCAGGTCAATCGACGGCTCAAGGTGCTGGCGACGGTCATGGGTCGCAAGCCCGAAATCACCATCGATGCGATCCGCGACGACTGATCGGATCGTTACGCCTCCGATTGCGGCGTCTCTGATGCGTCCGGCTCCGGCTCTGCTTCCGGGGCCGCCTCCGGGGGCGCGTCATCCATCCGCGTAATACGCAGCTTGCCGTCCACCACGCCAAAGGCCATCCGCCCTTCCACCAGATCAAGCGCATCGCGCCCGAATTGCTCAAAGCGCCAGTTTTCAAGGATCGCCAGCCCATTGCGCTTGCCGGAGGCAAGCAGATCAAGCTCATCGGTGCGCGCAAGAAGCCGTGGCGCAACGTCGATTTCGCGTGCGCGGATCTTGAGCAGCAGCTTGAGCAGATCAGAAACAAGCGCGCCTTCCTTGCCCAAGCCGGGTTTGCGATCATCGCGCGCAGGCATCTCATATGCGGGGAGCGGCTTGGCATTTGCAATCGTGTCGATCAACCGCCCGCCAATGTCGTTTGAGGACCATGAGGCAGAAAGGCCGCGCACCTTTGAAAGATCATGCTGCACACGTGGCGGGTGCATGGCGAGATCGGCAAGGGTTTCATCCTTCATGATCCGGCCACGTGGAATATTCTTGCCGCGCGCCTCAACCTCGCGCCACGCGGCAATGGCCTTGAGCCGCCCAAGCACTTCAGCCTTGCGACTGGCGATCTTCACGCGCTTCCAGCTTGATTGCGGATCTGCGATGTAATTCGCAGGATCGGCAATGCGCTCCATCTCGTCATTCAGCCATACACCACGGCCCGTCTTGCGCAGCTTATCGAGCATTTTGGGGAAGATGACGGCAAGGTGCGTCACATCACCGATGGCATAGTCAATCTGGCGTTTGTCGAGCGGACGGCGTGCCCAGTCAGTAAAGCGCGCGCCTTTGTCGAGATGGATGCCAAGCCACGAGTCCACAAGATTCGAATAGCCCACCTGCTCCCCTTGCCCCAGCGCCATGGCCGCAATCTGCGTGTCGAACATCGGGTGTGGGGTCTTGCCGGTCAGGTTGCAGATAATTTCAATGTCCTGCCCGCCGGCATGAACGACCTTCAAGACATCCTCATTGTTGGTCATCAGCTCCAGCAGGGGAGCAAGATCGAGTCCATCGGCCTTGGGATCAATGGCTGCGGCCTCATGCTCGTCCGCCACCTGAATGAGGCACAGATCGGGCCAATAGGTGTTTTCGCGCATGAATTCGGTATCGACCGCGATGAAGGGGGATTTCGCCCAGCGGTCGCAAAGTTCCGCCAGTGCTTCGGTCGTCGTGACAAGGTCGTGAATCTTCATGGACCATGCGACTAGCCGCGAATAGCCGCTCATTCCAGCTTTGCCTCTCTCAAAGGCATGAATTGGCTGTGAGCAATTGGCGCGCAAGGCCCGAAACTCTTGACAAATTGATGCCGCGCCCGTCTAGGCGCGCCATGCATATTTATCGTTCGCACAACTGCGCCCAGCTTCGCAAATCCGACGTCGGCTCCACGGTTCGCCTCTCCGGGTGGATTCACAGGAAGCGCGACCACGGCAATCTTCTGTTTGTCGACCTGCGCGACCATTATGGCCTGACGCAGATCGTGACGGACGTCGATTCGGAAGCCTTCAAGGTTCTTGAAAAAGCGCGCGCTGAATCGGTCGTTACCATTACGGGCGATGTGGTTGCCCGCGCGAACGAAACGGTGAACGCCAATCTGCCGACCGGCGAGATTGAAGTGCGCGCGCGCGAAGTGACGCTTCAGTCGGCCGCGCAGGAACTGCCGATGCCGGTTTTCGGAGACTCTGAATATCCTGAAGACATCCGCCTGCGCTATCGCTTCCTCGACCTGCGTCGTGAGCGGCTGCACAACAACATCGTGCTGCGCTCCAAGGTCATCTCCTCGGTCCGCCAGCGCATGATAGATCAGGGCTTTACCGAGTTCCAGACGCCGATCCTGACGGCCTCGTCGCCCGAAGGTGCGCGCGATTATCTGGTGCCGAGCCGTGTTCACCCCGGAAAGTTCTACGCGCTCCCGCAGGCGCCGCAGATGTTCAAGCAGCTTCTGATGGTTGCGGGTTTTGACCGCTACTTCCAGATCGCCCCCTGCTTCCGCGATGAGGATGCGCGGGCGGACCGCTCGCCGGGCGAATTCTATCAGCTCGACTTTGAAATGAGCTTCGTCACGCAGGACGACGTGTTCAACGCGATCGAGCCCGTGCTGCACGGCTTGTTTGAGGAATTCGCCAATGGCCGCAGCGTTACGCCCTTGCCGTTCCCGCGCATCCCTTATCGCGAGTCGATGCTGAAATACGGATCCGACAAGCCCGATCTTCGCAACCCAATCATCATCACCGATGTGTCATCCTACTTCACCAAATCGGGCTTTGGCCTGTTTGAGCGCATTATCGAGGGTGGCGGCGTTGTCCGCGCGATCCCGGCGCCAAACACGGCCGACAAGAGCCGCAAATTCTTTGATGACATGAATGAATGGGCGCGTGGCGAAGGCTATGCGGGCCTTGGCTATGTTACGCGCAAGGGCGGCGAATTTGGTGGGCCGATTGCCAAAAATCATGGCGAAGAGGGCATGAAGGCGATTTACGAGGCGCTTGGCCTTGGTGCTGATGATGGCCTGTTCTTTGCCGCAGGCAAGGCCGATCAGGCCGCAAAGCTCGCAGGTGCCGCGCGCACCCGCGTGGGCGAACAGCTCAATCTTATCGACGCCAACAAGTTTGAATTCTGCTGGATCGTCGATTTCCCGATGTTCGAATATGACGAGGACGCCAAGAAGGTAGATTTCTCACACAACCCGTTCTCCATGCCGCAGGGCGAGCTTGAGGCGCTGGAAACCATGGATCCGCTCGACATTCTGGCTTTCCAGTATGACATCGTCTGCAATGGCGTCGAGCTGTCTTCTGGCGCCATTCGTAACCACAAGCCTGAAATCATGTATAAGGCGTTCGAGATTGCGGGTTACAGTCAGGAAGATGTCGATACCAATTTTGCGGGCATGATAAATGCCTTCAAATTTGGCGCGCCACCGCACGGCGGCTCGGCTCCGGGCATCGACCGCATGGTCATGCTGCTGGCCGACGAACCGAACATCCGCGAGGTCATTGTCTTCCCAATGAACCAGAAAGCGGAAGACCTGATGATGGGTGCGCCTGGCCCGGTGACGGCCAAACAGCTGCGCGAACTCAACATCCGCGTCGTCGAGCAGACCAAAAACTGATTGTCCCAAATTTGGGCGGTTTGAAATCGCCCCAGTTTGGACCTTGTGGTGGCGCGAAAACTGTTCCTAGGCTGACGCCATGGGGGCAACGCTCAAACCTTATGAATCCGGCGAGAAGTATGACGGCGACTATGACGCCGATCTGCTTGCGCTTCAGGAGCGGCTCGCCCGGATTCAGGCGTCCTATATAACTTACGGAAACAGCGCGATTATCGCGGTTGAAGGGTGGGATGCATCGGGCAAGGGCGGCGCCATCAGCCGCCTGACTGCCGGCTGGGATCCGCGCTGGTATGAGGTCTGGCCGATTGCTGCGCCGACCGAGGAAGAGCGAGTCCGCCATTTCCTCTGGCGTTTCTGGAAGCGCCTGCCAGGCAAAGGCGAGATCAATATTTTCGATCGCACATGGTATGGGCGCGTGCTGGTGGAGCGTGTCGAGGGCTTTTGCACCAAGGCCCAGTGGCAGCGTGGCTATGATGAGATCAACGAGTTTGAAGCGCAGCAGCGCGACAACGGTGTCGCTATCGTCAAGATATTCATGCACGTGACGCAGGAAGAGCAGGATGAGCGACTTCTCGCGCGTTTGAAAGATCCGTGGAAGCGATGGAAGACCGGGCTGGACGATTATCGCAACCGCGAAAGGCGTGCGGCTTATCTTGAAGCTTATCAGGATATGTTCGACCGTTGCGACACGCGCTGGGCGCCTTGGAAAATCATCGATGCCAACAACAAGAAGGCGGCCCGCATCGCCTTTTTGAAAGCGGTTGCCGATCAGCTTGAAAAGAACACCAATATGTCGCCGCCGATGCTCGATCCTGAACTGGAGCGCGTGGCGCGCGCCGCGCTGGGCGATATTGGCGATATTGACTGACCGGCACCCGCCCGGCAGCCGTTCAATACGCGATTTCCATCACCTCATATTCGATTTCGCCAGCCGGAAGCATTACGCGGCGCAGGTCACCGATCATTGCGCCGCGCAATGCGCGGGCAATGGGGGAGTTCCAGCCAATCTTGCCCTTGCCAGCCTCAGCTTCATCGTCGCCAACAATGGAGAGCGTGCGATGACGATCATCCTCGTCGGCAATCGTCACGGTCGCGCCGAACCAGATGCGTGATTTGTCGGGCTGCTCTGTCGGATTGATGACCTTTGCGGCCTTGATGCGTCGTGAGAGCCAGCCCAGTTCCCGATCAATCTCGCGCAGGCGCTTCTTGCCGTAGATATAGTCGCCATTTTCCGAGCGGTCGCCATTGCCGGCCGCCCATGAGACCGTCTCGACCAGCTTGGGCCGTTCCTGCGAAAACAACTCATGGTAGCGAGCCTGCAATGCGGCAAAGCCTGCAGGCGTGATATAGTTAGGCTTGTCGATCATCCGGGAGTGCGCTTGCCGAGATAGGTGGAAAGCGGTGTTGCCGTTCTGACCGTCGCGCGCGACGGGTTAAGCATATCATATACCACCGCATTTTCCAGAACGCGCTGCACATAGTTGCGTGTCTCAGAAAGTGGGATTGCTTCGATCCATTCAAGCACATCCACGCCGTTGCGCGGGTCGCCATTGGCGCGCAGCCATTTGTTCACATTGCCCGGCCCGGCATTGTAGGCGGCAACCGCCAGCACATAGCTGCCGCCAAACATATCCATGAGCTGCCCGAAATAGGTGGCTCCGAGCGCGATGTTATATTGCGGATCACCGAGGCTCGCATAATTATAGGCAAGCCCGGCGCGCGGTGCGGTCTGCTTGGCGGTTGCGGGCATGAGTTGCATAAGCCCACGCGCACCGACACGGCTTGTCGCTTCTTTGTCAAACTGGCTTTCCTGCCGCGAGATGGCATGGATCATCGTCCAGCTTCCGGCGTGTTCTGCGGGCACGGGGATTTGAGGGAAGGCTGCTGCCGTATAATCGCTGAGCCCCACAGTGCGTGCGTTGCGCCCCACCAGAACATTGAGATCAGGCCGCCCGACCTTGGCTGCCAGTTCGGCTGCCAGCACGTGATCGGCATCACTCTCTACCGAATTGGCGAGGCTGCGGATGAAGAGGCTCTGGTCCGCCCAATTGCCCTGCTGCCCCAAGGCGAGGATCACGCGCACAAGAGAGCGACGGCCAAAGGCCGCACGTTCAGTCGCGGAAATGTCGAGCGCCCGACCTGTAGGGGCAAGCGCGGGTTTGCGACCAAGCCGTTCGCTCGCCAATTGGCCGTGGAATTGATCGAAAAAGCGCGCGGCGTTTTCAAATACCTGCCGCGCCTCTGCCGTTTTGCCCGCCGCATCATAAGCGCGGCCCGCCCAATAAAGGCCACGTGCCTGGGTTTGATGGGACTTTGCGGCATTGGCATATTGCTGGAACATGGCGGCCGCATTGCCGGGTTGGTTGAGCCGGTTGAGCGCAATCGTCCCTGCAAGCCAAGTGAGGTCCGTATAGGCATCACGCTCGGCAAAGGGCCGGTCACGCACGACTATTGCGGGCGAATAGGCCGTCGATGCGCGGCTGGCGATGTCGTAAGCGACCTGCCAGTCGCCATCCTTGGCGGCATCCTTGGCCGAGAGGAGCAGCATCTGAAGCCAGACCAAAGGCGCAGGCGGAAAGGCCGACATCGGGATGCTCTGACGCAGCATCTGGCGGGCAACACCTTCTTGCCCGGTGTTGCGCAGCCACCAGATATAATCGGCGACAAAGCCGGGGTTCGTGCGGATTTTGCTGGTCGCATAAGCCAGTTTGTCGGGTGCGCCGGGGGCTTTGGTGAGAAGTGCCAGCCGCACATCAAACATGGGGCGGTTCGCCGCACTCGTCATCATGATCTGGCGGGCGGCCACGGCTGTGGACCGCGCCCAAAGCAGCGGGTCCATCCGTGCGTCATGGGCATCAAGCCGGAGGGCAGAGCCCAAGCGGGTCAGCAATCTGCTTTCATCCTCGGTTGAAAGCGCCCCGCCAATCCATGATTTGCGCGCGGCATCCACGGCTTCAAAGCTGCGGTCCTGCTCGTCAAGCGCCTCGGCATAGCGCAGCCAGGCCGAAGGGGATTGCGGTGGATATTTGCGAAAGAACGTGATGATGGCGCTCGCGCTGTCCACATCCGGGCGGATCGCGCGTTCGGCATTGCGGCGGATGCTCGCTTCGCCGGGCCAGTCCTCATAAACCGCAAGAAAGTTCGCATAGCTCGCAAAGGGAAGATTATCGATGCGGCGCAGGCTGTTCCACTGCGCGAGCGGCACCGCCATCGGGTTGGCGGCGGCAACAGGCTGCACGGACGTCGCCGGGGCAGCCGCGGCAGCTTGGGTGTCTTCCACCTGCTGCGCAACAACAGGCCATGACAACAGCCCGGCGACAAGAAAGATCGGTTTAACGAACATGGACTTCACATTGCGAGACAACATACTGGACATATTAGGGTCGGCATCCTTATTTGGCGCTGAACGACAGGCCGGTCCTGCGCTATCTATGGCGCAATGCGGCGATCAGGTGAAGGGCACCCCAGATGTTTTCGGGCTCAATTCCGGCGTTGGTAACGCCTTTCCGCAACGGTGAGGTCGATGAGGATGCTTTTCGTCGGCTGGTCAGTTGGCAAATCGCGGAAGGGTCGAGTGCTCTGGTGCCCTGCGGCACGACGGGTGAGAACGCGACCTTGTCTTACGACGAGCACTACCGCGTCATTTCATTGTGCATCGAGGAAGCGGCAGGCCGCGTTCCCGTTATCGCGGGATGCGGTTCCAACGATACGGCAACAGCGGTGCGCCACATGGTTTTTGCAAGGGCAGAAGGTGCGGCTGCGGCGCTTGTCGTCGCGCCTTACTACAACCGGCCCAATCAGGAGGGCATTTACGCGCACTACGCACATCTGGCGGACAAATGCGACCTGCCGATCATTCTTTACAACGTGCCGGGCCGCACGGTGACGGACTTGCTGCCGGAAACGGTGGCCAGGCTTTCGGCCATTCCGTCGATCGTCGGCATCAAGGATGCAAGCGGAAATCTTGCGCGTGTTGGCACGCATCGTTTGGGCTGCGGCATCGATTTTTGCCAGCTTTCGGGTAATGATGATATGGCGCTGGGCTTCAATGCATCGGGCGGGGTTGGGTGCATTTCCGTTACCGCCAATGTTGCGCCGCGTCTGTGTGCAGAGTTTCAGCAAGCGTGTCTCGATGGCGATTATGCGCTGGCCCGAACGCTCAACGATGCGCTCCACCCGCTCCACGGCGCACTCTTTTCCGACGCTTCGCCGGGGCCAGCCAAATATGCCCTCACACGCGTTCTGAGCGATTTCCCCGATGAATTGCGCCTGCCGATGACGCCTGCGGGAGACTCCTCGCGTCGCGCTGTCGATGCGGCGCTGGAGCACGCAAGACTGATCTGATGGCACGCCCACGTCCCAGCACGTTCGATAAGGTCAAGACCGTCGCCGAAAATCGGCGCGCGCGATATGATTATTATATCGAAGACACCTTCGAGGCAGGCATTGCGCTTACCGGAACCGAGGTGAAATCACTGCGCTTTGGTGAAGGTTCGATCGGCGAGAGCTATGCCGAGGTGAAGGACGGGGAGATTTGGCTCGTCAACGCCAACATCCCAGAATTCAGCCACGGCAATCGCTTCAACCATGAGCCGAAGCGACCGCGCAAACTGCTGTTGCACGAGCGGGAAATCAACAAGATGCATGGCGCCGTCGCCCGTGAAGGGATGACGCTGGTGCCGCTATCGGTCTATTTTAACGGCCGAGGGCGTGCTAAGGTTGAACTGGCGCTCGCCAAAGGCAAGAAAGCTCACGACAAGCGCGAGACAATCAAGGAACGCGATTGGAAGCGGGAAGCCGCTCGTATTCTCAGGGATCGTGGATGAGCAGGCTCAACAAATGGATCCGCTCGCAAGCGCCCAACCGCGAAAGCTTTGAAAAAAGCCGCTTCTTGCGTCCATTTGCACAGCGTGTGTTCCATCCCGCGCTGTGGCGTTTCACGCGGCGCTCTGTGCCGCGCGGCGTTGCGCTAGGTTTGCTCGTCGGTATCTTCTTCCTCATCCCCGGCGTGCAGATTGCGGGGGCTGCACTTTTGGCGCTGCCGGTGCGCGCCAATATTCCCATTGCTGCCGCGATGACTTTTTTGAGTAATCCGGCAACGACGCCGTTCATTCTGGCGGCTTCGCTCTACATCGGCAATGCAACGCTCAATTTGGGCGCAGACCTGACCCAGTTTGAGGCGCTCCTTTCGCGCAACGCCTCCATCAGCGCATGGGCGGACTGGGTTGTCTCCAGCGCCGCGCCAGCACTTCTATGGGGGTTGTTCGTCATCGCAACGGTGTCGGCCGCCATCGGCTATGTGATCGCGGTTGCCGTGTGGCGCTGGTGGCTTGTGCGCAAATGGCGCGCGCGCAGGCAGCATCGCCGCGCCGCTGCTTGACGGCGGCGGCACAAGCGGGAATGTTCCACATAACGTGCGAAACCTAGCGTCTCTCTCAAAAGACCTGCCCCTGGCAAGCCATTCAAATGTGCCTGCGGGGGATGATCGCACGCTGCTGCTTATCGTCGGGCTGGCGGCGGCGGTTTCTGCTGCCATCATCTTCTGGTTCGCCAGAAGCGGGCCGCTCACCGCTGGCTTTTTGGCCACGATAATGGGGGGGGGCGCCCTTGCCCTGTTCATTCGCCGCCTCAATCCCACCGTGCCTGCCGAAGACAGCGATTATGACTGGAGCCTTGTGCGTGACGCGGCGGAAGCTGAAGACGCTGCAATTTCAGTAACCGATCGGAGCGGCAAGCTGGTTTGCGCGAATATGCGGCATGAGGCGTGGTTTGGTGGGCCGTTGGCCCCTCCGGCGGTTCTTGTCGATCAGATGCAGAACGATCTGCTGGCCGCCGCCGCCCGCGCGGCGTGGCGCGATGGCCGGGCCGAAGTGAAGGGGTTGCGACGCGAAGCACTTTTGCTTGATGCAAGCGTGCAGCGCAGCGGCCGTGGGGAAAGCTATCTCGTTTGGCGGTTCCGGCCCTCTGTCGCGTTCGACATTCTGTCTGAAGCGCGCCGGATGATCGCTGGGCCAGCGGGTGAGCGCCTGGGCGAAGCGGGCATCATGACGGTTCTGATCGGGCCGGAGGGCAATATTCGTGCCGCCAGCCGGGTTTTCGCTGTGCGCGCGGCAGGGCGCTCGGAAGCCTTGGTGGAAGGCCGTGAGTTTGTCTCGTTTTTCGAGACCGATGCAAATGGTGTGCTGCGATTTGGCCTTGAAGGGCGCAGCGGTATGCCGCTGCGGCTTCTCCAGATTCCGAGCGATCCGGGCAATGCGGATGCTGAAACGCTCGTCATTTTGCTGGATGATGATTCAAACCGTGCAGGGGCAGACCCCAATGTCGCGGTGAGTATGCAGGCGATGATGGCAAAATTGCCGCTTGGGCTTGCGCTGGCCGACCGCGATGGCCGCTTTCTGTTTTTGAACGATGCTTTCTGCCGTGCGGTTGGTCAGCCGGTTGGTGCACGGCCAATCTATCCGGGCGATCTCGTTATCCGTGAAGACAAGGCCGCCGTTGCTGATGCCGTGCGGCGTTTTGCGATGGGACAGCCTTCAAGCGGCGACATCGCCGTGCGGCTCGTGAGCTTGCCCGAAGAGCCGGTCGCACTGACCATCGCGAGCGTGAAGGGGCTGGGCGAAGCCGCGGTTCTTTTGTCCATCAAGGACTCAAGCGAAGAATCTCGCCTCAAAAAACAGGTCGCCCAAGCTACCAAGATGCAAGCCGTGGGGCAGCTTGCAGGCGGGGTCGCGCATGACTTCAACAACATCCTCACGGGTATTCTTGGCCATTGCGATCTGATGTTGATGCGCCATTCGCCGGGAGACAGCGATTATGACGACATTCAGCAGATACGGAATAATGCCAACCGCGCGGCGGGTTTGACGCGGCAATTGCTGGCCTTTTCGCGTCAGCAGACATTGCGGCCGCAAATCCTGCAACTTCCCGATGTTGTGTCAGAAATCTCGAACCTGCTGAAGCGCCTGATGGGTGAAACGGTAGAGCTGATTGTCAAGCATGGCCGCAATCTGGGGCCGGTGCGGGCGGACCCCGGCCAGCTTGAGCAGGTCATTGTCAACCTCGCGGTCAATGCACGCGACGCCATGCCGCGCGGCGGGCAATTGACGATCCAGACCTATGCCGTGTCGGCCGCAGAAGTCCGCAAAATCGGCAGCGATATTCTGCCCGTGGCGGATTACACCGCGCTCAGCGTGACCGATACCGGCACGGGTATTCAGCCAGAGCTTCTGTCCAAGATTTTCGAACCCTTCTTCACGACCAAGGAAGTCGGCAAGGGAACGGGCCTTGGGCTGTCCACCGTCTATGGCATCGTCAAACAATCTGGCGGGTTCATCTTCGCCGATTCAAAAGTCGGGGAGGGGACAAGCTTCGTCATCTATCTGCCCGTCCACATCGTCGAGGCGGGGCGGAATATGGAGCCTGCCAAGGCCAGGGAAAAGGCCGAAGAATTGTGGGGTAGCGGCACCATATTGCTGGTGGAGGATGAAGATATGGTCCGCGCCGTTGCCGAACGTGCGCTGACGCGACACGGTTATGATGTCATCACCGCCACCAATGGCGAAGAGGGGCTGGAAATCCTGCGTGATCGCAACGACATCGACATCATGGTGTCCGACGTGGTGATGCCGATGATGGACGGCCCGACGCTTGGCCGCCATGCTCGCGAACTTTTTCCTGAGCTGCCGTTGCTGTTTATGTCGGGCTATGCCGAGGAGCAATTGCGCCGCTCCATTGCGCTCGACAATGTTGAATTTCTACCAAAACCCTTTTCAGTTCAACAGCTTGCAGAGGCTGTTCGCAACGCTCTCCCAAGCTGATCGGGCGAGAGAACAAAAGGCGAAAAATATTTTCGTTCTCCTCTTGTTCAATTGGAACAAAGCCGATACACCCTCTTCATCGCATTGACGATGCAAGCGCAACAGCTACGAGGGGACAGGCCATGTCGGCTCAACTCAAGCTTATCGAAACGGAACGTTCGGCAGCCATGATGGATAGGGAAAAGGCACTCGAAGCCGCGCTTGCGCAGATTGATCGCGCATTCGGCAAAGGCTCGGCCATGAAGCTCGGATCGCGTGAAGCGATGGAAATTGAATCGGTTTCAACCGGCTCGCTGGGGCTGGACATTGCGTTGGGCATTGGCGGCCTGCCGCGCGGCCGCATTGTCGAGATTTTCGGGCCGGAAAGCTCTGGCAAGACGACGCTCGCGCTTCATGCCATTGCAGAAGCGCAAAAGTCGGGCGGCACCGCGGCCTTTATTGACGCGGAACACGCGCTTGATCCGATTTATGCCAAAAAGCTGGGCGTCAATATTAATGAGCTCATCGTGTCGCAGCCCGATACGGGTGAGCAGGCGCTTGAAATCGCAGACACGCTGGTGCGCTCGAACGCGATTGATGTTCTTGTCATCGACTCGGTGGCCGCACTTGTGCCCCGTGCGGAAATCGAAGGGGAAATGGGCGATAGCCATGTCGGCCTTCAGGCTCGCCTGATGAGCCAGGCGCTGCGCAAGATCACAGGGTCGATCAATCGGTCGCGCTGCCTTGTTATCTTCATCAACCAGATCCGCATGAAAATCGGCGTGATGTATGGTTCACCCGAAACGACGACGGGGGGCAATGCGCTTAAATTCTACGCCTCGGTTCGTCTCGACATCCGCCGCACCGGTCAGATCAAGGACCGCGAAGATATTGTCGGCAACGCAACCCGCGTGAAGGTGGTGAAGAACAAGGTTGCTCCGCCCTTCAAACAGGTCGAGTTCGACATCATGTATGGTGAAGGCATTTCGAAGACCGGCGAAATCCTCGACATAGGGGTCAAGGCCGGGCTGGTTGAAAAGTCAGGCGCGTGGTTCAGCTATGATTCGATCCGAATCGGGCAGGGCCGTGAGAACGCCAAGACATGGCTCAAGGACAATCCAGAAATGGCGGCCAAGCTGGAACAGCAAATTCGGGGCAAGACCGAAGCTGTAGCGGAAGGCCTGATGGCAGAACCAGAGGCGGACGACGATCTCTGACGGGAAAGGGCGCCGCCTTGTGCGGCGTCTGTTCAGAGGAGGCGTTGCGTCTCAAGCACCAAAAGGCCCGCCATGCCCGGCGGGCCTTTTTCGTTGCAGTCGCTGCACCCGCATGATTGTTTGGGGTGCCTATGGGGGGCTCTTGCCTCTCTTCTTGGAACCGGATCGGTTGATGTGGAAGCGCATGGCGCTTTCGCAGGGGGCGTGGATCAGGCTCCCGTCCATGAAAGGATCACGATCTAGGCCGCAAGCCTTGAGGCTTGGGCCTTCACAATCTCGTCGGCCTGTTTGCCGCCAAGTTCCGCCAGATGGTCAAAACGGGCCTCAAAAGTTGCCAACCCCTGACTGAGTGAGCGCAATTCGGCATCAAGGCCATGCAACCCGGCTTCGGGGATAATTGCCTCGATCTGTTCCCAGCGCTCCCAGTCGGGATGCGGACCAAGCCCTGAAATCTGGCCACGACGCGCCGAAACGACAGAGCCGACTTTTGATCCCGTGCCCGGCGGTGTGGAGACAGTTAGGTGCCACACGGGTTCAAGCAGATAGGGCGCGCATTGCGTGAGCGCATCACTCATCGCAATGCGTCCGGCGGTGCGGAACGCGATCTCGGAACTGTCAACGCTGTGATAAGACCCATCGACCAGCGTCACCGACACATCGACGACCGGAAAACCGAGCGGCCCGCGCCGCATTGCATCGCCAACGCCCGCTTCCACGGCAGGGATCCACTGTTTGGGCACGACACCGCCCGAAATGCGATCATCGAAGCGGAAGCCTTCGCCGCGCTCCAGCGGCCGCACGTCGATCACCACGTCGCCGAACTGGCCGTGCCCGCCGGATTGCTTCTTGTGGCGCCCGCGTTGGGTTGTCGGCTTTCGGATCGACTCGCGATAGGCAATCTGTGGCGGGTGGGTGATGACCTCCACGCCATAGCGCCGCTTGAGCCGTGCCAGCGTGACGGCCAGATGCTCGTCATTTATGCCGTGCAACACCGTTTCATGACTGTCATCATTCTGTGTCCAGCTGAGTGCCGGGTCTTCCTCCACCAGCTTGTGGAGCGCGGTTGACAGCTTGACGTCATCCTTGCGGTCGCGCGTGGTGATGGCGAGTGCGGCATTGCGGGGTGGGAGGTCTGTGGCATGGGCATTTGCGCCTTCGCCCGTGCCGAGCAACATTCCCGCACGCGCAGCATCGGCTTTCGCGATCGCGATGACGCTTCCCTGTTCTGCGCGCGCGACCTTGGTCGTCTTTTCGCCTTGCAGCGTGAACAGTGCGCCGATGCGGAGCGCGCCTTCTGGTCCAGCAATTTCGCCGCCTTCGGCAATCCCGTCGCCCAGCACGCGCGCAAGCGCCAGCCGCCCGACAGCGCCGCCATTGGCGATTTTGAAGATGTGCAGCCCATTCCGCCCGACGCCCAGCCGTTTGGCCGCATTTTGCGGGGCAGGGGCTTCATGGCGCAACAGCTTGAGCAGCCGCCTGATGCCAAAGCCGTTAATTGCCGATCCGAACAACACCGGCACGACCAGATTGGCGCGCGTTTCTTCACGCAGATCGTCCAGAACGGTCGCAAGATCGGGTGGGGTGTCTGAAAGAAGTTGCTCCAGCAGCGCGTCGTCATGATCGGCGAGCGTTTCGAGCATATGGAAACGCTCGCTGGATTCCCGCGCGGCAAGGTCAGCCGGAATGGCGATGGCTTCGCTCGGCTTGCCGGGCACATAGCGATAAGCCCGTTCGAGTGCGAGATCAACAAAGCCGGTAATCTGTCCGCCTTCGCGCAAAGGAATTTGGCGCGCGAGCAGCGGCTCACGGCTCATCGGCTGGAGCGCGGCAAGCAGATCGCGGATGCTTCCTTTTGCCTGATCTATACGGTTGACGAACAAAATGTGAGGAAGGCCAAGCATATCCATCCGCCGCAAGATCGGCTCCACAAGGGCAGCGCGCGCGGGATCAGGGTCGACCACGACAATCGCCAGATCGGCGCTCGTCACGGCGGCTATGCCATCTGCCGCAAAGCCCGTTGATCCGGGCGTGTCGAGCAGCGCGAAATGATCGCCCAGATATTCGAAATTCATGAGGTTGAGTTCGGTTGATCCGCCGCGGGCGCGCGCCTCCGGGCTTGCATCTCCGACCGATGTTCCAGCTTCGACCGACCCTTGCCGTGTTGTTGTGCCACTGGCGTGCAGCAGTGCTTCTGCCAGCGTGGTCTTTCCCGCCCCGGCTGGTCCAACCAGGGCGATTGCTCTCGTGCCGTTTTGGGTACTCGCCATCTTGCCGCCTCCTAAATCAAAGAGGCGCAGCGGCGCGGGATGCGCCGGAGCGCAAAGGCGATGCTTGTCCTTTTCCGGGCGAGTCGCAAGCGCAACATTGCGGTCATCTCGTTGTTGTAATGCTTGAGTAGCAGCGAGGCCTCGCCTAAGCGGTTGAGCGTTATGACCTCGACCAACGATATTCGCCGCTCCTTCCTCGACTATTTCGGCTCTAACGGCCATGAGCGCGTGGCATCTGCCCCGCTCGTCCCGCATAATGATCCGACGCTCATGTTCACCAATGCGGGCATGGTTCCGTTCAAGAACGTGTTCACGGGGCTTGAGACGCGTCCCTATTCGACAGCGGCTTCGTCGCAAAAGTGCGTGCGCGCAGGCGGCAAGCATAACGATCTCGATAATGTTGGCTACACCGCGCGCCACCACACATTTTTCGAGATGCTCGGCAATTTCTCGTTCGGCGATTATTTCAAGGAACGCGCGATCGAGCTGGCCTGGGGGCTGACGACCAAGGAGTGGGGGCTGAACCCCAATCGCCTCACCGTTACGGTCTATCATACGGATGATGAAGCCTTTGATCTCTGGAAGAAGATCGCAGGGCTTCCCGAAAGCCGGATCATCCGCATCCCGACGAGCGATAATTTCTGGTCGATGGGGGATACCGGCCCGTGCGGCCCGTGCAGCGAAATCTTCTACGACCATGGCGACCATATCTTCGGCGGGCCTCCCGGTAGCCCCGATGAGGATGGCGACCGCTTTGTCGAGATCTGGAACCTCGTCTTCATGCAGTTTGAGCAGGCAGCCGATGGCAGCCGCACGAACCTTCCCAAGCCCTCGATTGACACAGGCATGGGGCTGGAGCGCATCGCCGCGGTTCTTCAGGGTGTGCATGACAATTATGATACCGATACCTTCAAGACGCTCATCGCCGCCTCTGGCGAACTGACGAAGAATGATCCCGCCGGGCCGATGAAGGCCTCGCACCGCGTGATTGCGGACCATCTGCGCGCATCAGGCTTCCTGATTGCCGATGGCGTTCTCCCGTCAAACGAAGGGCGCGGCTATGTGCTACGTCGCATCATGCGCCGCGCCATGCGCCATGCCCATCTGCTGGGCGCCAAAGAGCCGTTGATGTATCGCCTTGTCGGCTCGCTTGTGTCTGAAATGGGCGCGGCCTATCCTGAACTTGTCCGCGCGCAGCCGCTGGTTGAAGCCACGCTGCTTCAGGAAGAAACACGCTTCCGCCAGACGCTCGACAAGGGGTTGAAGCTTCTTGATGAGGCCACCGCTTCCATGACGTCCGGCGATGTTCTGCCCGGCGACACCGCCTTCAAGCTCTACGACACCTATGGCTTCCCTTATGACCTGACCGAAGACGCACTTCGCGCCCAGGGCCTTGGCATTGATCGTGCAGGTTTTGATGAAGGCATGGCCAAGCAAAAGGCCATGGCGCGTGCGGCCTGGAAGGGATCGGGCGAAACCGCATCAGAAGAAGTCTGGTTCGACATTGCCGATGAACTCGGTGGCACAGAATTTACGGGCTATGTCAGCACGGAGGGCGAAGGCCAGGTCGTTGCACTCGTGAAGGACGGACAGCGTGTCGAAAAGGCATCGGCGGGCGATAAGGTTGTCATCCTTACCAACCAGACGCCCTTTTATGGTGAAAGCGGCGGCCAGACGGGCGACGCGGGTGCCATCACCGGAGATGCTGGCTTTTCGGCGCGCATTGACGATACGGCCAAGCCGCTCGGCCGCCTTCATGCGCATCAGGCGGTTGTCGAGAGCGGCAGCATTGCCGTTGGCCAGACAGTCCATCTCGCGGTCGATACCGAGCGTCGCAACCGCATCCGCGCTAATCATTCGGCCACGCACCTGCTGCACGCGGCGCTACGCAACCGCCTTGGCGGGCACGTTACGCAAAAGGGCAGCCTTGTTGCGGCAGACCGGCTGCGCTTTGACTTTTCGCACCCCTCTGCGCTGACGGCAGAGGATATGGCGGCCATCGAGGCAGAAGTGAACGCAGAGATCCGCGGCAACCAGCAGGTTTCCACGCGCCTCATGACACCCGATGATGCCATTGAGGCGGGCGCGCTCGCGCTGTTCGGTGAGAAATATGGCGATGAAGTCCGCGTCCTCACCATGGGGCCGCGCGCCGACGGTCGGGCCTATTCGGTCGAACTGTGCGGCGGCACGCACGTCAACGCGCTGGGCGACATCGCGCTGTTCAAGATCGTGTCTGAAGGCGCGGTTGCGGCAGGCGTCCGCCGCGTTGAAGCGATGACGGGCGAGGGGGCGCGCCTGTGGCTCACCGATCGGGAAGACAAGCTGAAGGACGTGGCAGCCCAGCTGCGCGCCAACCCGGATGAAGTGCCGGGCCGCGTTGCAACGCTCGCTGAAACCGTGCGCAAGCTCGAAAAGGAGCTGGCCGAAGCCAAGAAGGCGCTCGCGCTCGGCGGCGGAAGTGGTGCGGCGGCAGAACCCGAAGCCGTGGGCGACGTGATGTTCCTCGGCCAGTCGTTCGACGGGCTTGATCCCAAGGAACTGCGCGGCCTTGCCAATGATGCAAAGTCGAAGCTCGGTTCAGGCGTCGCGACGTTTGTCACCGTCAACGATGGCCGCGCTTCCGTGCTCGTCACCGTCACTGACGACCTGACGGCGCGCTTCAGCGCGGTCGACCTCGTGCGCAAGGGTGTTGAAGCGCTCGGTGGGCAGGGCGGCGGCGGCAAGCCCGAAATGGCGCAAGGCGGCGGGCCTGACGGCAGCAAAGCCGCAGACGCCATCACCGCCATCAAGGGCATGATCGGCTGATAAGGCCAAAAACAGGAATGGCGCACCCGACAAGATTCGAACTTGTGGCCTCTGCCTTCGGAGGGCAGCGCTCTATCCAGCTGAGCTACGGGTGCGTTGCAGGCGCGTTAGCAAAGGCTGGGGCCGCCTGCCACCCCCTTGAACGCGATTTATTTGCGGGCGGGCTTTGAAAGCTCGACCGGCTGGAACTTGCCAAGGCCGCATCGCGCCCCTTCCTGCAAGCTGCCGCCATAGCTGTGCAACACCGCGATCATATCGACCGAACACAGTTCGCTTAAGGATGTGCGGTAGCTGAAGCGTTCCTCAAAGCCGAGCGAGGGGCAACTGTTGGGCAGGGTGTTGCGATACCATTTGCGGGCCGAGGTGCGAAAATCGATGATCGAATCGCTGCGCACGCGGGTTTCCTGAATCTGGCTCAGCGGCAGGCAGTTCACGGCTTCACCAACGGGCTTCGCCTCAGGCACTTCGCGCCCCTTGGCGGCGGCGGGTGCTGCAACAAGCGTCGCGCCCAATGCGGCGCACAGGAGGGATTTTTTCATGGCGCTTCTCCTCACGATTTTATCTTTGCGAGTTTAGCGGGCAAACCTGTCTTGGGCCTGAACGCACAGAGGTCTGCCACGATGCACCGCCAACATTCGGGCGTGCGCGCCTTGCAGACATAGCGGCCATGGAGGATGAGCCAGTGATGCGCGCCAAGGCGGAATGGGGCAGGGGTGTGCTTGTCCAATAGCTTTTCCACCGCAAGCGGCGTCTTGCCCTTGGCCAGCCCCGTGCGGTTGCCGACGCGGAAGATGTGCGTGTCGACCGCGAAAGTCTCCGCGCCAAAGGCTGTGTTCATCACGACATTGGCCGTCTTGCGACCTACGCCGGGCAAAGTTTCCAATATGTCGCGGTCAGCCGGAACCTCGCCGTCAAAATCACGCACCAGAATTTCGGACAGCGCGATAACGTTCTTCGCCTTGGCGTTGAACAGGCCGATGGTCTTGATGTGCTGTTTGAGGCCGTCCTCGCCCAGCGCGACCATCTGTGCGGGCGTCTTTACATCCTCAAATAACAACCGCGTCGCCTTGTTGACGCCGACATCGGTCGCCTGCGCCGACAGGACGACAGCGACGAGCAATTGATAGTCATTGCCATAGGCCAGCTCGGTTTCCGGCGCAGGATTGTCCTCCGCCAGCCGCCGGTAAAATTCAAATATATCGGCCTTCTTCACCAAATTGCCTTCCGAGATGGCCGATCAAAGGCCAAGCACCTGATCCATGGTGTAGCGCCCTGCGGGTTGGCGCGTCAGCCAGTCTGCTGCGCGGACCGCGCCCTTGGCGAAGATGGCGCGATTTTCCGCACGATGAACAAGCTCGATGCGCTCGTTGTCGGCCGCGAAGATCACTCTGTGGTCTCCGGCAACGGTGCCGCCACGCAGGGCGGCAAAACCGATGGCACCGGGCGCCCGCGCGCCTGTATGTCCATCGCGCCCGCGTTCGCTGTGATCGGCGAGCTTGATGCCACGGCCGCGCGCGGCAGCCTCACCCAGCAGCAGCGCCGTTCCAGAGGGCGCATCCACCTTCATGCGGTGATGCATCTCGACGATCTCGATGTCCCAATCATTGCCCAGCCGCGCGGCAGCTTCCTGCACCAGCCGCGCAAGCAGCGTGACGCCAAGCGAGGTATTGCCCGTCTGGAGCACGGCAACATGGTTTGCGGCATCATCAATCGAACGATGATGATCTGCATCCAGCCCCGTCGTCCCGATGAGAATGGGCCTTCCCGCCACGACGGCGGCCCCCAGATTGCCGACAAGTGCCTTGGGGGACGAAAAGTCGATCAGGACATCGGATGTCTTGGCGAGCGCAATCGGATCACCGCCCTGATCGATGCCACCGGCGACGCTATATCCTGCATCATCCGCCGCCACGGCCAGCGCCTGTCCCATGCGTCCGGCGCTTCCGATAATCCCGATCGATGTCATGGCCTTCGCGTCCTTGCGCTGAGATGTTGCTGGTTGTGTTGGTCGCGCTTGCCTTACTATGGATTACGGCAAATCACAGCCCTGCACCCGCAATGAAAGATGTTCACCTGATGCGCCATGAAATTCGCAATATCGTCATCCTGACCGGAGCGGGCGTCAGTGCGGAGAGCGGCATTGACACTTTTCGCAGTTCAGGAGGGCTTTGGGAGCAACATCGCATTGAGGATGTGGCGACGCCGGAGGGCTTCGTGCGCGACCCGCACCTCGTTTTTCGTTTCTACGATCAGCGGCGCGAGAACATTCAGAAGGCGAACCCAAACGCCGCGCACGACGCGCTCGCGCGGCTTGATGCCGAATGGGATGGCAATCTGCTGATCGTCACGCAAAATGTGGATGATCTGCACGAGCGGGCAGGGACCCGGCGGCTCATCCATATGCATGGCGAGCATCTGTCGGCCTGGTGCACAAGTTGCGACACGCGGATGCGCTGGACAGGGCCTTTGAAGGACCGCCCGGCTTGCCCGGTGTGCAGCGCACATTCGCTGCGGCCCGACATCGTCTGGTTCGGCGAAATGCCCTATCGCATGGAGGAGATAGATGCCGCTCTTCGGGATTGCGATCTCTTTGTCTCCATCGGCACATCGGGCGCAGTCTATCCGGCGGCGGGCTATGTGCAGACCGCACGCTATGTGGGCGCGCGGACGCTGGAGCTAAACCTTGATCCGTCGCAAGGCAGCGTGATGTTCCACGAACGTCGCCTTGGGCCGGCGACCGATCTGGTGCCGGCCTTTGTGGCGGAAACGCTCGACGAGCGGATCGGGCCTTTTGGTTAGCTGGCGTCAGCCGAAGATTTCCCAGAACATCCAGCCGCCGACGACTACAAACAGCGATGCCGCGATGATGCGCACCGTCTTGAGCGGAACGACACGGATGAGCGCACTGCCGAGGAACACGGCGGGCACATTGGCGAGCATCATCCCCAGCGTCGTGCCGGTCGTCACGGGGATCACATCGTGGAAGCGTGCGCCGAGCGCGATGGTGGCGATCTGCGTCTTGTCGCCCATCTCCACGAAGAAGAAGGCAATCAGCGTCGTCAGAAAGGCGCCGCGTGTCCCTGTGCTCTTCAACTCGTCATCCTCGAACTTGTCGGGAATGAGCGTCCAAAGCCCCATGATGACGAACGAGGCGGCAACGGCAACGCGGAACCAATAGCCATCCAGCAGGTTTGCGACTTCCGAGCCGACAAGGGCCGCAAAGAAATGGTTGAGGATCGTCGCACCGAGGATGCCGAGGATGATCGGCACGGGCTTTTTGAAGCGCGTCGCAAGGATGATCGCGAGCAACTGTGTCTTATCGCCAATTTCGGCAAGCGCGACGACCGCGGTAGAGGTGAGCAAGGCTTCCATGAAATTCTCCCGGCCAGGCGCAGTTTGGACACAATAACGCTTCACCTCTTGCCTGGCCGGAAAGAGGGTCGGCGTCATTGGTCTTGCCTGAACGGTGGGTCCGTTCCCGCCTGCCATGGCCTCTCGACCAAGTATGTTGACAGCGCGGCCCGCATGGGATGCGGTGGGCTACTCCCCAGATGACGATGCCGCGCTAGGCGAAAGCCGCGCGGCCTGCAAGTCTCAGTCGACCCAATCGAGGCCAAGATCACGATAGACGCCGCGATCCTCATCCCATTTAGGATCAACCTTCACGTGCAGGAACAGACGAACATGGCATCCGAGGGACTTGGCGATCTCGGCGCGTGCCTTTGATCCAATTTCCTTCAGCCGCGTGCCGCCCTTGCCGAGGATGATGGCGCGCTGGGACGGGCGTTCGACCTTGATCTGCTGGTGAATATCGACTGAGCCGTCGGCATTTTCGGTATATTTCTCAGTCTCGACGACCGAGGCGTAAGGCAGTTCGGCATGAAGCTGAAGGTAAAGCTGTTCGCGCGTGATTTCCGCCGCGGTCAGCCGGTCGGATGCATCACTCACCTGATCTTCGGGGAAGTGCCATGGGCCTTCGGGGAGTTTTGCGGCAACCAGACCCTTGAGTGCTTCCAGTCCGTCGCCCGTTTCTGCGCTCACCATCAGCACATCGGTAAAATCAAGCATTTCGGTCAGCTTGGCGACATGAACCAGCAGCTTGTCCTTCGCTGCAATATCAACCTTGTTGAGCACAAGCATCTTGGGTTCTGGGCGGTTCTTCAAGCCCTCGACGATCCGCTCGACCTTTTTGCCGAGGCCCGTCTTGGAATCGACCACAAACAGGATGACATCGGCATCTTGCGCGCCGCCCCAGGCGGCCTGCACCATCGCGCGGTCGAGCCTGCGGTTCGGCTCGAAAATGCCGGGGGTATCGAGCAGCATCATCTGCGTGTCGCCATGGAGCGCGATGCCCATCAGCCGCGTGCGCGTGGTTTGCGCCTTGGGGCTGACAATGGCGACCTTCTGGCCGACCAGAGCGTTCACCAGCGTCGATTTTCCGGCATTGGGCGCGCCGACAATGGCGACCAGACCGCATCGCTGCGTCATTTTTTCTTCAACCTTTCAAGAAGAGCCGCCGCTGCCAACGTTTCGGCCTCCTGCTTTGATTTTCCTTCCGCCTGCGCTTCGCCAGCCGACCCCAGAGAGACTTTGACGGTAAAGCGCGGCGCATGGTGCGGACCCGACCGATCCATAATCGCATATTCGGGTGCGCGCCTGTTATGCGCCGCGGCCCATTCCTGCAACTCAGACTTGGGATGGCGCGGGGCTGCGCGCTGCACATCGAGCAGCGGCTCCCAGCGCGACTGGATGAAGCGGCGGGCCGGCTCCAGCCCATATTCAAGGAAAACCGCGCCGATCAGCGCTTCCACAACATCGCCCAGAACATTGTCGCTGTCATAAGCGCCATCGTCGCGTGCCTGTTTGCCGAGCCGCATCCGGGAGGCAAGGCCAAAGCCGCGACCGACTTCGGCACAGGTTTCACCTGAAACGAGCGTGTTGAAGCGCCGCGAAAGCTGTCCTTCGGCATCCTTGGGGAAGCGCGCATAGATCCAGTCGGCGATCACAAGGCCAAGAACGCGATCGCCCAGAAACTCCAGCCGCTCATATGTTTCGCCGCCATGGCTGCCATGTGTGAGCGCGCGTTCGTAAAGCGCGACATCCTTTGGTGTGACGCCAAAGACGTCATTCACCCAATGTGCAAGATCGGTCAAAACGTCTCGCCCATCCGGTCCCAGCGCGCGGCGGTGAACCATGTCCATGGCAGCAGCCAGCTGGCCGAGCCATCAGTGGAGAACACGCTCAACACGGCGCGACCGACGAGGTTCTCTTGCGGCACAATGCCGATGCCCGCGCCTTCCTGTGCCGGAAAGCGGCTATCCATGCTGTTGTCGCGATTGTCGCCCATCATGAACACATGGCCTTCGGGCACGGTATAGATTTCGGTCGAATCCGCGCTGCCATCCATCAGGTCGAGCACATAATAGCTGCGGCCGTTGGGCAGTGTCTCGCGGTAGCGCGGATAATGGCATTCAAGCGCGCCATCCTTGCCGGTGCGTTCAAACTTCTGGTCAAAGCATATCGTGTTGGGGCTCTCTGCCACCACCATGTCCGCCACGCGCACCTTGGGGACAGGCTTGTCATTGATGAAGAGCTGGCCCTGCCTCATCTGGATCATGTCACCCGGCAGACCGATGACGCGCTTGATATAATCGACGTCATTATTGGGCGGTGCCTTGAATACGGCGACGTCACCCCGTTCGGGCTGCGCGGCAAACACCCGCCCCGGAATGAGCGGCAGTGAGAAGGGGAGCGAATAGCGCGAATAGCCATAGGGCCATTTGGCGACGAGCAGATAATCACCGACCAGAAGGCGCGGCAGCATCGATTCCGAAGGGATGCTGAACGGCGCCATGATGAAGCTGCGCAGGATGAACACGAAGATGGCAAGTTTGGTGAGAAATACCATGAACTCGCGGGTTTCGCTTTCCTTTTCCGCTTTTCTGCGGGCATCACCTTTCGGCGCATCGTCGATCTGTGTATCGCTCATGCGCACGCTGTGCGTTGGCAGCGTGGAGCCGTCAAGCTGCGGCGTGCTTCGACAGGAGATGACATGACGGGTTTGCGGACGCGCTTCAACTTTCTTGGCACGGCGGATCGGCCATCGCTCGCCGACCTGTTCAGCGCGGACGAGAACCGGGTGGCGAGTTTCTCACTGGAAGAGCAGGATATTTATTTTGACTTTTCGAAGACGCATCTGACGCCAGAACTGGTCACCAGCTTTACACGCGCCATCACCGATGCCGGGCTGGAAAGCCGCCGCGACGATCTGTTTGGCGGGCGGATTGCGAACCCGACGGAAGGTCGCGCGGCAGAGCACACCGCCGAGCGTGGCGAAGGTGCGGCGGATTCGGTTGCGCGTGCAAAGCTGCTGCACAGCCGGATGCGCGGATTGATCGAGGCCATAGAGGCTGAGGCACTGGGCGAAATCCGCCATATTCTCCATATCGGCATCGGCGGATCGGCGCTGGGGCCGGATCTGCTCGTCGATGCGCTGGGGCGTGATGCCGGGCGCTATGATGTGGCAGTTGTTTCCAATGTGGATGGTGCGGCGCTGAAGGAAGCGATTGCGCGTTTTGATCCGCACAAGACCTTGTTGGTCATCGCCTCAAAGACCTTCACGACGAGCGAAACGATGCTCAACGCCGAAAGTGCGCTCAGCTGGATGATCGAGGCGGGCGTCGACGATGCCAGCGGGCGCGTGATCGCGCTCACTGCCAATCCTGAGGGTGCCTTTGACTGGGGCGTAGATGAAACGCGCATCCTGCCATTTTCAGACACTGTCGGTGGGCGCTATTCGCTCTGGTCGAGCATCGGCTTTCCTGCCGCGCTCGCACTTGGCTGGGCGGCCTTTGAAGAGCTTCTGGAAGGTGCCGCCGCGATGGACAGGCATTTTCGCCTTGCTCCGCTTCATCGCAACGCACCGGTGCTGGCCGCGTTTGTCGACCAATATTATTCCTTGGGCAGGGGCGCTGAAACGCGCGCGGTATTCGCCTATGATGAGCGGCTGCGGCTGTTGCCGTCCTACCTCCAGCAGCTTGAGATGGAATCGAACGGCAAACGCGTGACGCTTTCCGGCGATGCGCTTGATGGAGAATGCGGGGCGATCATCTGGGGCGGCGTCGGCACCGATGCGCAGCACGCCGTGTTCCAGCTGCTCCATCAGGGCACGCGGCTGGTGCCGGTTGAATTCGTCGCCTCGGTTGAGCCGGGGCATGAATTTGATGATGGCCACCACCGCCAGTTGCTCGGCAACTGCTTTGCGCAAGGGGCGGCGCTGATGGCGGGTCGGGGGCATGAGGATGGCGCGCGCGCTTATCCCGGTGATCGCCCGTCAACCACGATCCTGCTGGAACAGCTCGATCCGCGCAGCCTTGGTGCGCTCATCGCCTTTTACGAGCATCGCACCTTTGCGAATGCCGTTCTGCTTGGCATCAACCCGTTCGATCAGTTCGGCGTTGAACTGGGCAAAGAGATGGCGAAAGCCATTGAGGGCGGCAATATGGTTTTTGACGCGTCAACACAGGCACTCATCGCCCGCGCCTTCGATTGATGCGTTCCGCGTAGCGCAACGATCAGCGTGAAAAGTAAAATCCGTTGGCGTCGGTTCGTCCGCACGACTAGCTACGCTGCATATTCACCCCGGTTTCAGTAGGTTTGGCATGGCTTTCGATTTCGACCTCTTCATCATTGGCGGCGGTTCAGGCGGCGTGCGTGCATCGCGCGTGGCAGCACAACATGGCGCGAAGGTCGCGGTCGCAGAGGAATATCGTATTGGCGGCACCTGCGTCATCCGGGGGTGCGTCCCCAAGAAGATGCTCGTCTATGGCGCGCATTTTGCGGAAGATCTGCACGAAGCCGAACGCTTCGGCTGGGACATTGAAGGCGCGCGCTTCAACTGGCCACGCCTGCGCGACATTGTGCAGGATGACGTCACGCGGCTTGAGGGCCTCTACACCCAGACCTTCACAAGCAATCATGTAACGATTTTTGCCGAGCGCGCGACCGTTGCCGGGCCAAACACCGTGCGGCTTGCCAGCGGGAGGGAAGTGACGGCCAAAATCATCCTCGTGGCAGTGGGGGCTTGGCCTTCCATCCCCCCTGTTCCGGGCGCGGAACTGGGCATCACCTCCAACGAAGTCTTCCATCTGGAGGCGCTGCCCAAGCGCATCGTGATTGCGGGTGCGGGCTATATCGCCAATGAATTTGCGGGCGTGTTCCATGCCTTTGGCGCACAGGTAACGCTGGTGACCCGCGGTGAGCGGATGCTGCGCGGGTACGACAGCGAGATTGTTGATCGACTGGTCGGTATGACAACGGCCAAGGGCATCGATGTTCGTTTCAACTTTCCCTTCTCCGGCATTACCAAGCAGGCCGATGGCAGCCTGCTGGTCAGCGGCGGTGACGCAGGCGACATCGAGACGGACATGGTCCTTTTCGCTACGGGACGCACGCCCAAGACGCACGGGCTTGGGCTGGAAGAGGCTGGCGTCGCGCTCGATAAGGACGGCGCGGTCGTTGTGGATGACTATAACCGCACAAATGTGCCGAGCATCTATGCCGTGGGTGACGTGACGAACCGCGTGCAATTGACGCCCGTTGCCATTCGTGAGGGCCATGCCTTTGCCGATACGGTGTTCGGCAACACGCCACGCACCGTCGATTATAGCGCCATTCCGACTGCGGTCTTTTCTAGCCCGCCGATTGCGGGTGTCGGCCTGACCGAAGACGAAGCGCGCGCGCAGCATGGCGAGAGCGTCAAGGTTTACCGCAGCGACTTCCGCCCGATGAAGAACGTCGTATCGGGGCGCATGGAGCGCGGGCTTTACAAGATGGTAACGGCGGGCGCCGACGAGCGCGTTGTCGGCCTCCATCTGATCGGCCCGGACTCAGCGGAAATCCTGCAAGCTGCCGCCATCGCCGTGAAGGCAGGGCTCACCAAGCAGGCGTTTGACGATACCATTGCCCTGCATCCGAGCATGGCGGAAGAGCTTGTTCTTCTAAAATAAGAGCGCGCCTTAAATGTGGCGGTCAAGCTCAAGATATGTCTCAGGAATACGTAGCAGCGCGGTTGCGATACGCGTTTCCTTGAGAAAGGTGACGAGCGCCGTCATCAACAGCGTGACGGCGCCAAAGAAGGTGCAGGCGATCACCACGTCCAGCCCGAATTTGGTCAACCGCTCGATGAAGAGCAGGCCGACCGTGATACCAATCGTGATCGCGCTGATGACGAGATAAAGCACCGCGCGGTTGATGAGCTTGATCCGCACATCGAGCGCGCGCAGTTCGTGCACCAGAAGATCGTGATCCGGCCCTTCTGTTTCGGTATGCTGTGAGGTGGTCCCGCCTTCTTGGACAGTTTGGCGGCTGAGTTAAGCTAATCCCGGT